>JBEAPR010000118.1:0-59881 GCA_041164265.1 Bacteroidota bacterium
TCCTGGGAACCACATGTGAAATCGGTTCATCATTTTACTCATTTTCACCCCTTCATAGGTGTCCGAAATCATCGGATTACAGGCAGCTTCCGTGCAGCCATTGCCCAATCCAATCAAAAAAGTAGATAGTAATAAGCCGGTGTAACTTCCCGCATAAATAGTCAAAATAATACCGACCGCATGAGCGAAAAAGGCAAATTGCATGATTTTTTTAGGGCCTACTGTATAGTAAATTAAACCTCCTATGACCATCGAAATAGGAAAACCTAAAAACCACATGGAACTGATGTAGCCCAATTGTTCATTAGTAAAATTGAGGTCGGTTCCCAAATCTTCTAAAATACCTGCCCTAATGCTGAATGAAAAAGCGGTAGTGATGAGGGCAAAACAACTACCGTAAAATAATCTCTTGTCGTTTACCATGGTAATTTTTCGTTTAAGTTTTAGTACCTGCCAATATAATCAGATATTTTTAAGTAGTATTAAAAAACTTTTTTTGCCCAGAGTACCCATTTACCAAATTAAAGCAAATCAATAGGAAATGGAACGGGTTTTCCAGTTGCTTTTACCGTAGGGATATCAGCTTGGGTCTTTTTCAGATGCGCAGTAAGTTTTTCAGCCAATTCTAAGACCTTTTCTGGGTTTTCTTGAGACAAATCCACGCTTTCTCCAATGTCATTACTGAGGTTATATAATTCCAGTTTGCCCATATCATGTCGATGAATTAATTTCCAATCGCCGCTTCTAATGGTGCTGCTCGGGCCTATTCCTGGTCCATTAGCGCCCCATCTGTTGGGATAATGCCAAAATAAATCCCTCTCTGCTAATTTTTGCTCCTCCTTAAACAATCCTGCTAAAGACCATCCATCCACAACTTGAATAGTTTCATACTCTTGAACACCTGCCATTTCTAAAAGCGTTGGAAATAAATCTTCTACAACTATTGGAGTCGATTCTCTGGAATTAGGAAGGACTTCCCCTGGCCATTTGACCATAAAAGGCACTCTGATTCCACCTTCATACGCAGAACCTTTACCGCTATTTAACGGCGCATTATGGGTATGCAAAACCCCTCCTCTGGCAGATGCAGAGAGTCCCCCGTTGTCAGATAGAAAGACGATGGCTGTATTTTCTGAAAGTTGATGATCATCTAAATACTGAAGTAACCTCCCCAAACTAGCATCCATTTCTTCCACCATAGAGGCATATCTAGCTTCGGGCTCCTCTAATCCCATAGCTCGATATTTTTCGTAGTATTTACGCGCAGGTTCTAAAGGAATATGCACTATATAATGGGAAAGGTATAAATAGAAAGGTTGATCTTTAGGCCTCTCATCTAGTGCCTTTAAAGCTTCAATAGTCAGCGCTTCTGCTAAATTGATGGAATCTCCATGATAAGCGTCCATTCCCGGAACTCCCCATGGTAGTGAATGAACACCAGGCTCAGCATTGCCAAAATATTTTTCACCCAAGTGGCTTCCCAATCCTCCTGCCGCATGCCCAGCAATGTTTTTATCAAACCCCAAATTAAGGGGATTGGATCCAGGGGTATTCATCGCTCCCCAATGAGCTTTACCCGTATGAATAGTATAATACCCATTGGCTTGAAGAATCTGAGGTAAGGTGGTCGCGTACAAACCATTAGGAATACTGTCCACTGGTTGTAACCCGTTGTAATTCCAATCCGGTAATGTCAATATCGTATCCCTGGCATCCGGCGGGTTGTCTCTTCTTAAGGTCCAATTGGTCACTCGATGCCTGGCGGCATTCATGCCAGTCATCAAACTAGTTCTGCTGGGAGAACAAACCGATGTAGCATAAGCCTGAGTGAAAATTTTTCCTGCTGCAGCCAACCTTTCCATATTGGGCGTTTGGTATAGTTGATTAAATGAAGTAGGTTCATCCCAAAATGGGACAGAAGTGTCCTGCCAACCCATATCATCCACAATAAAAACGACCATATTCAAGGGCTGTTTCTCCGCTATTTCGCATCCCAACAGTAAAATTAAACCCCATAAATATCCAATCTTACTTTTCATAACCATGAACTTTTAATACCCAATAACCCCTATACCAGCTTCTTTAGCTAATTTATTAAACTCAGCTACCCCGACTTCTGACAATTGAAGACCTCTAGCTTTTAAGGTTTCCCACTCCGCATCCAATTCCGCTTTTCGATCCCGAGACCCTTTGTTCACATTAGGAATCTGACTTTCTGTTTGATTCATTAAAAACATGTAGTTGGCGGTAAACTTATTAGGGAAGTTTTCCACATCATCGTAAGCTTTGGATTTTCTCTGAACCATATCTTGGTCCCACAACTTTAAATCATTTAGTAAGCTTTTCCCCATCTCTATCACACTTGCTGTGCTTGCATTATTTTCCAACCGCTTCAATATATTTTCCAACTGCAATCGAACTTCTGCAAATTGAGCAACCATAGTGTGCATTTCTAATACTTTTGATTCCATATCACTCATGATGGCATGATAAGTCATCCAATCAGATTCAGATACATCGTACAAAGGATGCGGTAATACCACTCCTTTTGCACTGGCCTCTCCTTTATCCGTACTAACCTTAATCGTATATACACCTGGTTTTACCTTATGACCTCTATAACTGCTTTCAATATAAACATCCTTTACCCCTGGTAAAGAAGCATGTCTCAAATCCCAAACTATTCTATTTACTCCAGCCTGGTTCGACAGCAAAGGCTCTGGTCCTGGCCCTCCATCATAACGAACATAATCAGCATCCTTAATAGAGGAAAACTTGCGAATGAGGACTCCCTTTTCATCTGTAATTTCCATAACCACCTCTTCCTGATCCTCCTGTCCCTCGGGCAGATGATAATATATAACCATTCCACTAGCGGGATTCACCCCCTCCAATTTATCCGTCCCATCAAAATCCGAAATGTCTCCATTCAATGGACTATACCAATTGCCATCAATCGACTCATCCGGAGTATATACCCATGGTACACTAGTTTCATTTTTCAACTCCCTAACTACATTCAAATCATCTAAAATCCAAAATGACCTTCCCGAGGTGGCCACTACTAAATCGTTATGGGCTACTTTCAAATCGGTTATAGGTGTAATAGGTAAATTGAGCTGAAAAGAATGCCAATTTTGACCTCCATCATTTGACAGGTATAA
The DNA here is from genome assembly GCA_041164265.1 of Bacteroidota bacterium. Taxonomy (GTDB): domain Bacteria; phylum Bacteroidota; class Bacteroidia; order Chitinophagales; family Saprospiraceae; genus CALAZP01. The sequence goes on from JBEAPR010000118.1 coordinate 3,165, forward strand.
TCCCTTTTCTGTTCCAGCATACAAAAGTCCTTTTACCTTAGCATCCTCCCTAACCACACGGGTAAAAGACCCATAAGGAATCCCTTCATTAATAGCTTCCCAACTTTTTCCATAATTCGTAGTCTTGTATAATCCTGGAGTATAGTCGTTGAATTTGTACCTTGTCGTTGCAATAAATACCGTTCCAGGATCATGCGGGCTCACTTCAATTGCATTAATCAGACATTCCGAAAGGCCTTTAGGCGTTACATTTTGCCAATTGAGCCCTCCATCTCGAGTCAAGTAAACCAGTCCATCATCACTTCCGGTCCAAATCACCCCCTTCTCATGGGGAGATTCAACTACATAAGCCAACGTTCCATAGTTTTCCGCACCCACCGCTTCATTAGTGTAGGGAACGCCCCCCTTGCCTTGTTTTTCTTTTTCATTTCTCGTCAAGTCAGGAGAGATAACCTCCCAGGATGTTCCTAGGTCTCTAGACCTCAACAAATACTGAGCACCGTGGTAAACGGTTTGGGTTTCGTGTTGAGACCAAATAATTGGAGCATTCCAATTGTATCGATACTTCATGTCACTAGCATCTCTGCCTAAGTACTGTATAGGTTCAATCATAATATTGGTGGAGGCCTGAGAGGCAACGTCCAAAACTTCAATAGTTCCGAGATAAGATCCTCCCAATACCTTAGTAGGTTGGTCCGGATCAAAAGCTAAAAAAGCACTTTCTCCACCTGCTGAATATTGCATATGCTCCCAGTTAATTCCTCCTCGGCCTAAACCAATACTTGCTATTTTGATAGAAGTATTGTCCTGCTGTCCAGCATACAAGTGATAAGGAAAAAGATTATCCGTATTAATTCTATACAACTGAGCAGTAGGCATATTGGATTGTTGGGACCAAGTTGCTCCGCGGTTAAAAGTAATAGCTGCTCCCCCATCGTCCGCCAATACCATATTCTTAGAATTATCTGGATTGATCCATAAATCGTGATAATCTCCATGAGCACTCGGTAACACCTCCCAAGTTTTACCCCCATCAATTGATCGCAAAGCTGGTGCACTCATCACATAAACAGTATGTTCATCATTGGGGTCTGCGAAAACCTCAATATAATACCAGGCACGCTGTGTCAAACGATTGTCGTCACTTACTCTAGACCAGTGGGCGCCTCCATCATTCGAAACGAATAAACCTCCCAAATCCTTTTCCGAATCGCTTTCAATTAAAGCGTAAACCTTTTGGGAGTTGGCTCCGGAAACCGAAATGGCCATCTTTCCCATTTCAGCAGGCAACCCTTCTTTTAATTCGGTCCAGGTAGCCCCACCGTCCACACTCTTATATAAGCCACTTCCAGGTCCACCGCTGATCACTTGCCACGGTTTCCTCCCATGCTCCCACATGGCTGCGTACAAAATATTTGGATAATGGTGATCCATGGAAAGCTCCACCGCACCTGTCTTTTCATCTACAAATAAGATGCGTTCCCAGGTTAAGCCCCCATCGGTAGATTTGTACACTCCTCTTTCTGGAGTAGGGGCATGCAAAGCCCCTTGAGCTGCAACAAAAACCACATCCGGATTGCGAGGATCAATCCTAATCCTAGAAATATGTTGAGTGGCCTCTAACCCTATTTTACTCCACGTCTGCCCCCCGTCTAACGATTTATATACCCCATCCCCATACGAAGTCATCACTCCTCGAGGTGCATGCTCCCCCATTCCCACGTAAATAATATTAGGATGGCTCTCGGAAACCGCAATAGCACCAACCGAACCCGTCTGAAAATACCCATCAGAAATATTTTCCCAATATTGACCCGCATCCGTTGTCTTCCAAACGCCCCCTCCAGTAGTTCCCATATAGTAGGTAAGAGGATCTCCCTTAACCCCAGTGGCACAAACCGATCTACCCCCTCTAAAAGGGCCTACATTCCTAAATTTTGCAGGCAAGGCTTCATAATCAGGCACCTGTGCCATTAAAGAAAAGCCAAAAATCAATAAGAGCCCCATCAAGCTCGACCTAAGTTGTTTCACGCTTTGTATATTTTTTAGGTGATTAAATTTTTATTCTATTAAATTTATAGAAAATATTTAATACCGTTGGTCTGTGGAAAACAAAGTCAACCCCGTTCCTGAAAAACGCTCATTAAGCCCTGAGGAATTAGGTAGAAAAATTCTCGATTTTTGGACTTACATCAAAAGTCTCTTTGACCTGCAAGAGGGCAAGGTGGATGATTTAGTTACCATAGAGGATATCCGAAAGAATGTTGAATTTAAAGGCGCCAACCTTTACATTTTAATATTTGCCATTCTAGTGGCATCTGTTGGTCTTAATGTCAACTCCACTGCTGTAGTCATAGGTGCGATGTTGATTTCTCCCCTTATGGGCCCTATCATGGGTATGGGTTTAGCCGCAGGTATCAACGATTTTGACTTGCTCAAAAAGTCCCTCAAAAACATCGGATTGGCCAGTTTGATTAGCATTCTCACCAGCTCATTATATTTTTTCTTCACCCCTCTTGATATCGCTCAATCGGAACTGCTCGCCAGAACCGAACCTAGTATCTGGGACGTACTTATCGCCTTATTTGGAGGATTAGCGGGAATTGTAGCAGGCTCTCGTAAAGAAAAAAGTAACGCCATACCAGGAGTAGCCATTGCCACTGCCTTAATGCCTCCTCTATGTACCGCGGGCTACGGAATTGCAACAGGGAATCTAGCTTACTTTTTTGGTGCCTTTTACCTCTTTTTTATCAATTCTGTTTTTATCAGTTTATCCACTTACTTGATCGTGCGGTTTATGAGATTCCCCAAAAGGGAGTTTTTAGATCCCCTTCGGGAAAAGAGGGTTCGCACTTACATCACGGTTTTCATTATTGTCACTATAGCTCCGAGTATTTATCTAGCCTATAACATCGTCACGCGAACCCTTTGGGAAGAAAGCGTTAACCAATATTTAAGAGTAGAATTCGATATGCCAGGGACCCAAATTATTTCCTCAGAATTGACTTTTCTTCCCGATAGTAGTGTGGTAGAAGTAACCTTAATAGGAGAAAAACTATCTTCATCCAACATCCAACAATTAAAAAACAAATTAACTGTTTACGGCCTTGATGAAACGCATTTATATATCAACCAAAGTACGGAGACTACCCCTGATATGACCGTCCTGAGATCAGATATTCTTAAAGATCTATACGAAAGAAGTGAGGCAACCATCATTGAAAAAGACCAACAGATCAATCTACTTCGATCAGAATTAAATAAGTACACCGAGGCAATAGACCTTATCCCAGATGTAGCCCAAGAGGCCAAAATCAATCATCCCACCCTTGAAAAATTTACCATGGGTAGGAACCTTTTGGTCGATATTGGAGCCAACCAGCAAGAAACAGTATTGATGGCCTATGCCCAATTTTCCGCCGCTCCGGAAGCCGAGGAATTAAACCGGCTAGAATCTTGGCTAAAAATTAGGACAAAGGCTCAACAAATTAATTTAATTATAGATTTCCCCCAAGAATTAGATTAATCCAATCTTCTAATTTTCATATTTCTAAATTCTACCCTTGCATCTCGGTGGTCTTGCAAAGCAATTTTGCCTCTTTTAAATTTGGTAAAATCCTCATGATCTTTCCATTTAGTTTGACTCAAAATAGTAGGCCACTCCTCCGTCCAAAGATCTGTTTCCAAAACTTTTACCCCATTCAAATGAAAAGTGAGGTGCCCCTCTTTTAATTGAATGCCAGAAGTGTTCCACTCTCCTGCTGGTTTAACTGTTTCCGGACTACTAGATTGAATATCATACAAATCACCTGCTCTATGCTTGATGATCTTCGCATCAGGATGACAAGTATTATCCAATATTTGCATCTCTGGTCCAGTTTGCCATGGAAAAGTATATTTCTCATCCTCATTGACCAAAAACATAACGCCACTATTGCCACAAGGGGAAATTTTCCAATCAAAAACCAACTCGAAATCTCCGTATTCTTCTTCTGTGACAATATCGCCTCCATCTTTGGCTAATAATTTGCCATTATCTTGCGGAACGGCATTCAATGCCAACACTCCATCCTCAACAATCCAAGAGGTACCAATAGTAGATTTGTTGAAGTTGTGCCATCCTTTGGTGGATACTCCGTCAAAAAGCAATTTCCACCCCTGTTCCTTTTCATTTGGCGTTAACGTATTCACAGCCTGTGCAGCCAAATCAGGAGAAATCACCTGGCTCAGCACCAGAATCCCTATTAAAGCCAATAATTTGATGTTGTTTTTCATTTTGTTTTTCGTTTACTATAAAAATTAAAATTTTACTTGTTACTCTGGACAGTTGGTCTTCCTTCTGGTATCTGTAATGGAAAAAATCTGCCACTTTTTCCCGTTATAAAGCAGTTTGAATACATTTACCCCACAATGACTGTAGTCGCCCGAAGCATAAAACTCATAAGGCGTCCATGCCATAGCCAAGGGGCCATCTACGAGGATATTCACCGAGGTCAACCGCTCGTCTAAAGTATTTTCAGGCCTTTCTTGACTCACATAATCTATGAATCCTTGGGCACTCCCTTCTTTAAGCACCGGTCCACCTTGCTCATTCACTCCGATGGTTTTCATAACCATTTCTGGGTGGAATAACGCCTCTATTGCTACTCCATTATTTTTTCTCATCGCCTCAAATAAATTTTCAATCACCTGTTGTACAGCTTCTTTTTCCTGGGCATGATCCATTACATCTTGAGCTTTTACCGATAGGCTAAACATAAAAAAACCAAAAAATAGGAGGGAAAACACAACAGATTTCATGACAAATTCATTTAGAAGTTCGTAAATGTAGCATAATATATTAATTAAATTTGACCTATGGTTAATTGTAAAAAATTTATAGAAAAAGGAAGCGTTATCCTTTTCTCTCTCTTAATATTGGGTTGCTCGACCTCTAAAAAATTAGCTTCCGTACCCGTTGTTCCCAAAGCACCAAATTACAGTGAACTAAACAATTGGGCGGCCCATCCCAATAAAAAAGACTTAGCAGATAGCCTTCCCGTTCATTCATTAGAGGATGTGCAGGAAACCTCCATTGCAGATGTGTTTTTCATACACCCTACCTCTTATACTAATTCGCCCAAAACATTTGGATGGAATGCCCCTGTGGACGATCCCCAACTCAATATGGCTACAGATCAATCCTCTATTTTGTACCAAGCCAGTATTTTTAATGGGGTTGGTAGAGTATTCGCTCCAAGATATAGACAAGCTAACCTTCAGGCCTACTTTACAGCGGATAAAAAAAGTGCTATCCAGGCTTTTGAATTGGCTTATGAAGACGTTAAGAATGCCTTTTTGCACTATTTGGCCAATGAAAACAAGGGGCGACCATTTATTATTGCTGCTCACAGTCAAGGAACTACTCACGCAAAAAAATTATTGCGCGAATTCATCGATGGAAAGGAACTCCACCAACAACTTATTGCGACTTATTTGGTGGGAATTCCTGTGGAGAATAATTATTTCCTCAACATCCCCATTTGTGAATCCCCCATTGATTTGGGCTGTTTTTGTAGCTGGAGAACTTTTCGAGAAGGGGCCTATCCCAAATTACCAGAGAAAAGTGACAGAATAGCGGTTACCAATCCTTTGACCTGGACTACCGAAAAGCAGTATGCCTCTAGTGAATTGAATAGTGGCGCGATTCTTCGAGACTTTTCTAAAGTGATGCCAGCTTTAACAGATGCCCAAATAAGCCGCGGGGTATTATGGGTAAAAAAACCTAAATTTCCCTGGAGTTTCCTCATCACAAGAAAGGACTATCATATAGCGGATTATAATTTTTTCTATCTCAATGTTAGAGAAAATGCCCAACTCAGGTTACAAACCTTTGAAAGAAAAAACAAACTGGAGTACTTGAACTCCTCTTCAAATAATTAAATATGAGTCGCCAATTTTCAAAGTCTGACTGGAAGTTATACCTAATAATTGGGGGGGCTTTAGTGGTATTGCTCTCCATGGTGTACACTAATTTTTTGACGAACAGAATGGCGGAGGAGGAACGAAATAGAGTAGCTATTTTTGTTCGGGCTTTGGAAGATGCTACCGTTCCTTTGTCTGAGGCCTGTTTCAACTGCTGTGATTATACCATTCATCAGCAAATTATTCAGACCAACTCCAGTATTCCAGTAATGTTGGTGGATGAAACAGGTAGAATCGATACGGCAATCAATTTTGGGTCAGATGATCGAAAAGATTGGGAAAAAGATCTGAAAAAAATGCAGGAGGAGGGATTTGAACCCATTAGAGATTTTGCCAATGCCATCTATTTTAAGGAATCTAATATTCTTCGGCAAGTGCGTTATTTCCCCTTTGTTCAACTGCTGTTTATCGGAGTATTGGTATTTTTTGGATTTTTAAGCGTTAATACTGCCCGCCGAGCAGAGCAAAATCGAGTTTGGGTAGGAATGGCTAAAGAAACAGCCCATCAATTAGGAACTCCCATCTCCGCCATTATATCTTGGATCGATTATCTCCAAACTATTCGACCCGAAGATAATGAAGTCAATAATGTCACTAAAGAGCTAAAAAAAGATGTCGATCGCTTGGATTTAATCGCTGATAGATTTTCCAAAATTGGTGCAGATCCGATTTTAAAGGCAGAAAATATCTACGAAGTTTTAAACCGATGCTATCTATATATGAAGGTGCGAGCACCAAGAGGTGTCACTTTTAGCTTCCCCAGCATGGACACTTATAAACCTTTGGAGGTATCCATCAATACTCACTTATTCGAATGGGTTATAGAAAATTTACTTAGAAATGCACTAGATGCTATGGACGGGAAAGGGGAAATTCTGGCTGAAGTATATGAAGACCAAGATTACACTTATATCGATTTATCCGACTCCGGTAAAGGAATCCCCAATTCTAAATTCAAAACAGTTTTTGAACCTGGTTTTACGACCAAAAAAAGAGGGTGGGGATTAGGTCTTTCATTGGCCAAGAGAATTGTAGAAAATTACCATTCTGGAAAGATTTTTGTAAAAAAATCCGAAGAGGGTAAAGGCACTACTTTCACCATTCAACTTCCCAAATAATTAATCTTTATAAAATAGCCATTGACCTAAAGTCTTAAAATTCACCTTTTTACCATACATCAAAATACCCACCCTATAAATTCTCCCAGACAACCATACAAAAAACACCGCTGTGCCTAATAAAATGACTACGGACAAAGCTACCTCCCAAAATGGAGGACCAAAAGCGAGCCTTGCCGGCATGACAATAGGAGAAAATAGTGGAAATAAAGACGATCCTACTGCTAATGGAGAATCTGGAGATTCCAATGCTGCCATCATAATATAAAGGGCAAGAATAACTGGAATGGTAATAGGTAAGGTCAAAGATTGGCCTTCTCCCAAGTCATCCCCCATGGCAGAACCTACAGCTGCAAATAAGGACGCATATAAAAAATACCCCCCAAGAAAATACAATATAAAAAGTGGGAGGATGATCCACCAGTTCATTCTTCCTATTTCTTGAATAGCCAATCCAACCATGGCCTCCGTATCCTCCATTGAGATTTCAGCATTTACCGAAGGTGCGTTTCCAAAACCCGTCGAAGAATCGAAACCAAAAATAAGATTGACTACAAAAAGCATTGATGGAATTAATATGGCCCAAATAGCCACTTGAGTTAATCCAACTCCACCTACTCCAATAATTTTGCCCATCATTAACTGAAAAGGCTTGACAGAAGATATCATAACTTCTACTATCCGAGTGGTTTTTTCCTCCATTACACTCCTCATAACCATCATCCCATAAATAAAAACAGCCAAATACATTACAAAACCCATAATCCCCCCAATAGCCGCACCGATTATATTGGCCACCTTACTTACATTTGTCCCTCCTTCTTTAATGGGTTCAGGGTCCAAACTAATTTTAGTTTCCAGCGCATCCAAAGCACTCCGTTCTATCGCTAAGGCTTCAATTTTAAAGTCTCTAATTTTCCTCTCAACCCTAGACTTTAAAAGAGTTTCTACCGAAAGACTTGGGGGATTATTGGCGTAGTAATAAATAGTGAAATTATTCAACATAACATCTGCCAACTCGGGAATTAACAAAATTCCATCGTAGTTGCTAGTCTCAAAATTAGTTTTGAGCACCTCAATATCTTCTGTCACTTTCGTGAAAAATAAATTGTCCTCATCCTTTAAGGGAGTCTTTATAATGCCTCCCTTATCAATGACAGCGATCCTCTTCACTTCCTCACCTTGGTATTCAAAAATAAAACCAACGACTACAAAAAATAGTACAAAGGCAAAAGGTGTCAGCAAAGTAGCTAAGATGAAGGATTTTTTCTTTACCCTTGTCAAATACTCTCGGGAGATGATTAGCCTTAATTTATCCATGATTGTTCTCTACTTGTCTGATAAAAATTTCATTTAAAGATGGTAGCATTTCGTTCCAAGAACGAATATCCAAACCGGTTTGAACCGCTTTTTTTAATAGTGTAGAAGGCGACATTTCCGCGGGAAGCTTGACCACTGCCTTGTTGTTTTCCTGTCTTACCACCTCTAATTGATTGCTCAACTCTGTTGGTAATTCCCCTTCAAATCCAATTTCAAAATGATTCAATTTAAATTGGTTTTTTACCTCTTTTACCGAACCCTTTAACAAGACCTTTCCACGATTAATCAGCAAAATATTTTCGCATATTTCTTCCACCTGTTCCATCCTGTGGGTAGAAAAAATAATACTGGTACCCTTTTTATGTAGGCTGCGAATTTCTTCTTTAATCAAATTGGTATTGATGGGGTCTAGTCCTGAGAAAGGTTCATCCAAAATCAATAATTTGGGCTCGTGCACCACTGTGGCGATAAACTGCACCTTTTGCTGCATGCCCTTGGATAATTCTTCCACTTTTTTGTTCCACCAATCCGTGATCTCAAATTTCTCCATCCAATTTCCAATAGCTTCTTTAGCCTGTTGTTTGGATAGTCCTTTTAATCTCGCTAAATAAATCAAATGCGCTCCAACTTTCATTTTTTTGTATAGGCCCCGTTCCTCAGGCATATATCCTATCTGTTCCGGATGAGAACTATTGAGGAGTTGACCTTCTAATTCAATGACTCCGCTGTCGGCTCTGGTAATCGTAGTGATGATCCTAATTAGTGAAGTTTTGCCGGCACCATTAGGACCTAATAATCCGAAGACACTACCTTTGGGCACTTCAAAAGAAACCGCATCTACTGCAGTGTGATTCCCGTATTGCTTGACGACCTGGTTCATTTTCAATATCGGGTATTCCATAAGCTTTGTGTTATTTTTTATAAAGTTCTTAAAAATGATGAAGTCTCCATAGGTTTTTCGACTAAGGTGGGAACTTTTCCTATCTTTGCTTACTGACAACTATGAAACTTTAAATACAGCGTATGGATTCAACCAGTTCATCGCTCAAGTCCTCAAATAGGAGTACTAGAAGGCGTGATAACAACCAAGATTTGAATTATGGAAAGGTGCAACCCCAAGCCATTCCGCTCGAAGAAGCAGTCTTGGGAGCTCTAATGTTAGATAAAAACGCACTTCCCATAATCTTGGACATTCTCAGCGAAGAAAGCTTTTACCTCGATGCTCACAAAAGCATTTATAAGGTCATGCGACAATTGTTTGAGAAATCTCAACCTATAGATTTATTAACAGTAACAGAAGCCCTGAAGAAAGTTGGGGAATTGGAATTAGTAGGGGGCCCTTATTACTTGGTTGAATTAAGTAACAAAGTTGCTTCCGCTGCCAATATTGAATTTCACGCCAGAATCATTGCCCAAAAATTTATACAGAGGGAACTCATTCGGGTCTCTACGGATACTATCCGGGATTCCTATGAAGATACTAAAGATGTTTTTGAATTGCTAGACGAAGCAGAACAAGGGCTGTTTGACATCGCTCAACAAAACATGAGTCGAAGTTATGAAAGTATGAATAGTTTGGCGAATAAAGCCATGCAATTACTGGAAGACTTGAAAAATAGGGAGGATGGGTTAACTGGAATTCCCTCTGGATTTACGGCTCTCGATCGATTGACATCGGGATGGCAACCTTCGGATTTAATTATTTTAGCCGCCAGACCCGGTATGGGTAAAACTTCTTTTGTGCTTTCTTTGGCCAAAAATGCGGCATTGGATTTCGACAAACCAGTAGCGATTTTTTCTCTTGAAATGGCCAGCATTCAATTGGCCCAAAGGATGATTTCTATGGAAGCTGAGTTGTCTGGTTCAAAATTGAGAAACGGACAATTAGAAGAATATGAATGGCAGCAAATTCACTCGGCTATTGAAAAAATCAGTGAAATGCCTATCTATATTGATGACACTCCAGGCATTAATGTTTTTGAACTTAGGGCCAAGTGTCGTAGGCTTAAAATGAAACACGATATTCAATTGATTGTAATTGATTACCTACAATTGATGACTAGTGGTCCTGAAAACAGCAAAAATGGGAACCGAGAACAAGAAATTAGTTCTATCTCAAGAGCGCTTAAAGGTTTGGCCAAAGAATTAAATATTCCCGTCATTGCACTGTCACAGCTCAGTAGAGCTGTTGAAGTAAGAGGAGGATCCAAAAGACCCCAATTGTCCGACCTCAGAGAATCTGGAGCCATTGAGCAGGATGCCGATATTGTATCATTTATATACCGCCCAGAATACTACCAAATATTAGAAGACGAAGAAGGACAATCGCTCGCCGGGATGGCTGAGATTATTATTGCCAAACATCGAAATGGTGCATTGGATACCGTCAAACTTAAGTTTGTCGACAAATACGCCAAATTTGATAATCTAGAAGAAAATTATTTTGATTTTCCCACTGTTGGTGGAGCATCTAGCATTGATTCTTCTGATAGCGATAAAATTATCATACGAGGCTCCAAAATAAATGGAGATGAAGACATTCCATTTTAACCAGCATGCGACTAAATAAATACATCGCACATGCTGGAGTGTGTTCCCGCAGAGAGGCAGCTCAATTGGTCAAAGACGGGCAGATTCAGGTTAACGGAAGTGTAATTATTGAACCTGGAGTAGTGGTAGAAGAAGGTGATGAAGTCACTTATAAAGGTCGTGTTTTAAAGCCTAGGGTAAATATGGTTTATTTTTTAATGAATAAACCTAAAGGAGTAATCACAACGGTAAAAGATGAAAAAGGTAGAAAGACCGTAATGGATTTAATGGTCAACAAAACCAATGAAAGGATTTTTCCCGTAGGGAGATTAGATCGGGCTACCACTGGTCTTTTGCTGTTGACCAACGATGGAGATTTAGCTAAAAAACTGACCCACCCCAGTCATAAGGTCAAAAAAATATACCATGCGGTGCTTGACAAAGCGATTAGTGAAGCTGATTTAAGTAAAATCGCTGCCGGTTTGGTTCTAGAAGACGGATTAGCAGAAGTAGACAAAGTAGCCTATGTCCAAGGCGCTGCTTCTAAAAAAGAAGTAGGCTTGGAAATTCATATCGGTAAAAATAGAATTGTAAGGCGTATTTTTGAGCACTTGGGATATACCGTAGTCAAACTAGACAGAGTCTATTTTGGGGGATTAACTAAAAAGGACCTTCCTCGTGGCTTTTCTAGACCACTTTCCGAAAAAGAAGTCATTATGCTGAAGCATTTCACTTAAAAAGTGCGATACCAAGTTAGGCTGCTTCTAAAGAGTTGCTTAGCAGGAAATCCCCTAATCCAAGAGTTAATTCTATAGTCTAGTCCCCCCTCTATCTTATTATTTTTGGTCCATTGATATCCCAATAATGGAACCCAACGAAACTCTAAATCGTAAGAAGCCTCTTTAAAATCGTGGATTATTTCATGGTTGACCTTCAAATAAAACTCGCGATCGTTAACTTTTAGTCCTCCCAGAGATCGAACAATAGTCCATCTATAGCGTGCTCTATACCTCGGTATGGTGTTTGGGCCAAAAGTTCCATCGACCATAAAACGGTGGGCGGCTATATAAGAAGCTCTAATTCGATTAAAACTAATTTGCTGAAATGTCCGATGCAACTGGATGTCCTCACCAAAAATCCATAAATACCCTAAACTATATTGATGGCCATTAGATAATCGGTGACTGGATGCCAAACTTAGTTCGGAGCGAATGTATTGAACCTGCTCGGCAAAATGAGTTCTGCTTTCCCAACCAGCTACCCATACGCTCTTATCATTCCATTTCCAACCCATTCGCAACCCGGTTAATGCTCCAATGGTATAGTTACTCTGGGCTGAAAGCTGCGTTGCCCATGCCAGCCAACCTGTTAATAAAAGGTATGGTAAATATTTAGAAATCAAGGTAAATGCCTGTAGGTGATACAATTGGGCGCTTCAACAAAATATTCCCTGAAAAATCCATTAATAATTCATAAAATTGACCATCTAAAATCACTTCTATTTCAAATAAATAAGCAGTTTTCAATTTGGAAATTTCATCTAAAAAATCTGGTTTAAATAATTCATCACTAATTTCTCTAAATTGAACTTGTGTTCTTTTGATGCTGTATTTTTTAGCACTATCCTTTAAAGATTGGTAAATTTCATTGGGCAGATGACGTCGTGAGTAGGCAATTTCCAGATCCTCAAAATGGCCTTGTTGGTCAAATTCGATGCTATACCAATACCCATTAAGTTTGAATTTACATTCATAAGAGAAATGATCCCCATCCTTTTCGAAATACCATTTTAGTTTGGATATTCCGGATAAGTGGCAATTATCAAGCCATTGCGTTGCCAATTGAGGGACTTCTTCGAGTGATATCCGCTTCTCCACTTCCATTTTAGTTTGCCCCTTAGCGGATAAAAAGGTGAACGCCATTAATACACCAACAACACCTAGTTTCATTAACTTTAATTGATGAGTCCGCCTGTCAACTTCAATATTTCAGTTTCTATATTCTTGATATTAAGACTGGTAGTTAATTGCTGTTGATTAGCAGCTAAGTACGCCAATTGCACCGCTCTGTAATCAAAAGAATTGATGAGTCCTCCCTCTAGGCGCTCTTGTGCAATCTTCATGTTTTCCATAGCATTAACTAACAATTCCTTGCTGATTTTATATAACTGAAGCTGATGGTTATAATTATTAATTAAGTTAGATAACTGTAATTTCAAATTTCTACTGGCATCTGCCAGGTTAAAGTCTGCAATAGATTCTTGGATGACTGCTGCATCAATGTTTTTTCTTCTTAGCCCTCCGTCAAACAAGGTAAAAGAGGCTGCTAAATTAATAAATCCATTGGTTGTTTGTCCGGTAACGGCATCTAGGGAAAGGGTTTCTCCTGATTGCAATGTTCCAGTACCTGAGGACAAATTAAAATTATAATTAAGACCGCTTCTAAGGCTCAATGTAGGTTTTAGGCTGGTCATTTGAATCTGGGTATTGATAAGCGCAAGAGATTTATTGGCCTGTAATAATTGGAAAGATGAATTTCTTGCTAATAATTGTTGCTGAAGGGCCTCTTCATTTAGTGGAATGGCCTCCTCACTCAATTGGTCGGTCAATAAATATTCCTTTTTGAGGTCCTCCTCCCCCATTAATGAATTGAGCGTTCTTAGGGAAGTGGAATAATTATTTTGTTGAACGAGAAAAGCAGTGGAATCTACAAACCAAGCATCTTTGGTTTGCAATTCCTCGAAAGTTCCACTTTGTCCAAAACTTCTTTGAAGTTCTTGAAACGATCTGCGGTCACCTGACAATGCAAGTACTTCTCTGTTAACTTCTAGTTGAGTTTTTTGAACAACTACGTTAAAATAGGCATTGATAATGCTTTGCACTCCATTTTCTATAGCTGTTTGGGTATTGATTTTACTTTGGTCTTCTAAAGATTCCAATTGCGACTTAACTACCTCTATTCTTTTTCCATTATACAACACCCAGCTCAATTCTACCCCTGGTGTAATTCCTGTGGATAAAGAAGATAGTTCCCTCAAAAAGGAAGCTGGATTATTAATATTATTGTAACCATTAGCATTTTGTAGCGTGGCATTAATGGTTGGATATTTACCCGCTACTACCCAACTATTATTTTGTGCTGATATTTTTTGGTTGGCCTCTGCGATTCGCACTTGAAAATTGGCACTCAAACCTCTTTCTATAGCATTTTCCAAAGAAAGGGGCTCCTGTGCAAAGGTCGTATTAAGGCCTCCAAAAACAAGAAACATGATAATTAGGTAAGTGAATTTACCTTTTACCGATAGGTTCATATAAAGAAAACTTTTTCTCAAAAACATAGCGCTTGAAATAAAAATTATAAATAAAAACAATACCTGTAGCTATTAATTTGATGATATATTGACGATCGTTAAAAACTGTCCAGGTCGATAGGCTAACCACAATAAAAGTAGATATACCCATTCCTACTAAGGAAACCAACATGGCCAAGGCGAAAGCTTTGGACACACTTCTTTGCAGATCAAAAACAAATCTCTTTTGCATAGCAAAATTGACCACCACTGAAGCAGTATAAGACGTGATATTGGCAGACAAGGGACTCCACTGAAAATGAACCAACAACAAGTATAAAAAATAATCTATAGCCGTAGCGAAAGCTCCAGAGAGCGCAAATTTGAAGACTTTAACTATAAAATTATCTTTCATTTACAGAGCTGATACCAATACCATTACCGCTATAAGACCCAATAGTACATACCACAGAAATTCATAGCCATTTTCCTTTCTAAACACGGGTTCGACAGCCTCAAAGGAAGGTTTGGTTCCATTCCATAAGTAAGAAGCGTACACCTTAAACCTGTTGGTAATTACCAATAAAACGGGTAGCCATATTAAATTGATTACGGTCACCGCTAATAAGCCATACGAAAGGGAAATAGCCATTGGAATGAGGAACTGGGCCTGTAGACTTTTCTCAAATAATAATGGAGCTAAACCGGCAAAAGTGGTGAACGTTGTCAATATAATAGGTCTAAATCTGGTCAATCCCGCCTCATAAATGGCATCCATTTGCGAACGGCCTTGTTCCAGGAGTTTATTATAGGAGGTAACCAAAACTAAAGAATCGTTAACCAACACTCCTGCTAGAGCAATAATTCCTAGCCCTGAAAATAAACTGATAGGAGTACCCATGACGTAGTGGCCCCACCCCACTCCTATAAAACTAAATGGAATAAGGGAAAATACTACCAAAGTCTGACTCACTGAGCGAAAGGTCAGCGCAACTACGAAAAACATAAGAGCTAAAACTACCGTTCCGACAATTTGAATGGAGGCTGCTGATTTTTCTTGTTCCCTATTTTGACCCTCAAATAAGGCTGTTACTCCGGGAAACCCTGCAACCACTTCAGGAACAATACTAGTTTTAAGCGAGTTGGTTAAATCGCTTACCGAGACTTGATCGTTAGAGACATCCGCTTCTATTTTAATCTCCCGCTTGCCTTCTATATGGTTAATTCGCACTACCCCCCTATCTACTGAAAAGTCGGCAATTTCAGAAAGAGGAAATTCTCTGCCATCTGCAAATCTAACTCGCATATCCTCTAACCTGGTCAAATCGCTTCTATCTGACTCATCATATCGAACCCATACCCTAACTTCATCTCGGCCTCTTTGCAAACGTTGCACTTCACTTCCAAAAAATCCTCTTCTAACCTGAGCGAGTACTTCCTGTAGGTTCAAACCCAGGAACTCCGCTTTTTCATTGAGAGTTATATTGATTTCCTTTAACCCTTCTTGGTTATTATCAACCACATCAGCCAGCTCTGTAAGCTGTTGCATTCTGGCTTTGACTGCTTCTGTTGCAGCCTTTAAGGTAGGATAATCTTCTCCCACTAGAGAAACACTAATGGGCTTTCCAAATATACTTGCCGAACCAAAAGTTAATAATTCGGCCTCACTGATGATGCCTGTTTCTCTTCTAACCACATTAGTAACTTCCCTTAATCGAAGACTATCTCGGTTTTCACCGTCCAATAATGCTATATTGATAGTACCTTGATAGGAGGTGGGACCCAAGTTTTTGTCCACTCGCAAAATAGCTTGTTTTTCGCCATTAAAGAATCTTTCGCTTAACATATCATTGGCACGCCAAGCGGCATCCTCAATATGATTCAACCACTTTTCAGTTACGTGTTCTCTGGTCCCAGCTGGCATTTGGAGGTTAATTGAAATATCATCTCTTTCAATTACTGGGAAAAAAGTGGTTTTGACTAGGCCTCCGCCTAAAGCCCCAATAGTTACTGCCAATAGACCTAGCATTACCGCGAAGGTCAAAAATTTATTATGTAGCGCAAATTTCAAGAGAGGAGCAAAGGTCTTGTTGCGAAGGAAATTGAAAAACCGATCTAACCCATCCTGGATTTTGTTGGGCTTACGGTCATGGCTTAATGCTTTGGAATGTGCTACGTGCGTAGGTAGAATTAAAACGCCCTCAACCAATGAAAACACCAAAGAAAATATGACCACAATGGCCATTTCGCTAAAAAAATCTCCTAATTGGCCTTCTATGAATAGAAAAGAGGAGAAAGCAATAACGGTAGTTAAAATGGCTGAAAAAACAGCGGGTATTACTTTTACAGTTCCTTCATTAGCTGCCTTAATATTGGGTACCCCATTCTCGTATTCTTGATAAATACTTTCGCCAATGACAATTCCATCATCTACTAAAATCCCAATCACCAAAATCATCCCAAATAAGGATATTACGTTGATGGTAATTCCCAATAAACTTGCTACGAGAAACATACCTGCAAAGGAAATGGGAATGGAAAGTGCTACCCAGAAAGCCAATCTCCAGTGTAGAAACATAGCCAATAATAGCACCACGATCAAAAATCCAATCACCCCATTCTCCACTAATAAATCTTGTCGCTGTAATAAAGTTTCTGAACTATCTCTAATTACTGAAGCAGTTACTAAATCGTTAGTTTGGTTAAACCGATCCACATAATCTCTAACCATACTCGTGATAGACAATAAGTCCTCCTCTTGGGTATTATTAACGGTAACCACCACAGCAGGGTCGCCATTTAAGTAGCTTCGATTGGGGTTATCTGACCACCTATCTCTTATATTGGCAATTTGATACAATCGTATAACAGAACCATCTGTAGCGGTTTTTACGACGATATCTTCCAAACCCTTAGCATAATATTCTTTATTTCTAGCGCGAATTAATAACTCTTCTTCGGAACCCTTAATAGTCCCACCTGTTAAATCCAAATTGGCAGCTTGGACGGCTAATGTAGCTTGTTGAAAAGTTATATTGTAGGCTCTTAAATCATTTTCTCTAAAGGAAATTTCAATTTCCTCATCTGGAAATCCAGACAAATTGACTTTACTGATGCCATCCATGGCAAGTAACTCCTCCTCGGCTTGCCTTCCAAACCTCTTCAGCGTTTTTAAATCCACTTCTCCAGATATGGCAAAATTGATTCCAAATCCAATTTGCTCTTGTTTGAAAACCACTGGAGGTTCTAATCCTACAGGGAATGAACTAATTTGATCTACTGCGTTTTTTACGTCTTGCAGTATTAAGTCTGTATTATAACCCGAAGCCACTTCTACCGTAACTATTCCACTATTCTCGGATGAGGTAGAGGTAACCCGTTCCACCCCTGTTACGCCCTTGAGATTTTCTTCAATTTTGGTGACGACCCCTTCTTCCATTTCTTCGGGAGAAGCCCCCGGATACACCAATTGAATAGAAATGATTTTTGATGGAGTTTCAGGGAAAAAAGTTGATTTCATGTTCTTGTAGCCCACCAATCCCATGGCAAAAAGGGCAAACATCAACATATTGGCTGCAATAGGATTCTTTATAAAATATCTTACCACTGATTTCATAGCGCTCGTTTTATTTTTTTACCGGTGAAACCTTCATGCCTTCAAAGGCACCTGGCAAACTATTTATTAGAATCAGCTGCCCTGGATCAACTCCTTTAATAACCGCTTGGTCTTCATGATAATCAACCACCTCTATTGGTATCAATTGTAAAACGCTATCTGTGATGGCGAATATTTGTTTGCCATCCACCAATAAATTTCTGGGTATTTCCATAGCATTTTCTACTGGAATAGTTTCGATATTTCCCTTTATGTACATGCCTTCTTTCAGCTTCGCCCCATTAACTCTTATAAAAACCATTATGGTCTGTGTGGTGGAATTGACCTGATCACTGATTCTCACCACTTCTCCCTTGAACGCCTGGTTTAAATCTTCACTTATCAACTTAACCATATCTCCCTTTTTGACATATTTTAAATCCCCTAAAGGAATACTTGCTTCCAATTCGAAAGTATTCGTATTCATCAAATCACCCAATTTTTGACCAGCCCTTACCAACGCTCCTGGATTGATAGCAGTTTGAGTAATCACCCCAGAAAATGGGGCATAAAGAGTGTATTTTTCTAACCTTTCTTCAGCGCTTTTAATCGTGAAATATTGAGAAAATATATTCCGAGAAGCTAAAAAATACTTTTCCTGTTGATTAATTGGCTGAGGTAAGGCTGAGAGCGGGGCTTCAATCTCATACTGATCCAAATAGGCCTTCCACTGGTTGTAACTTTCGGGATAATCAATTTTAAGTTCTGGCATCAATTGAGCCAAAGCGTTCAATAGATTGCTCTTTTGAGCATATAAAGAAAGCTTTGCTTCCGTATCGTCTATTTTTACCAATGTACTTCCTGAAGGAAAAAACGTACCCACTTTGAAAGGACGTTGGGTAGATTGCAGCGTACCGGTAACTTCTGTATAAATTTCAATTTTATTAAATGCTACTAGTTGTCCCTGAACAGGAACTTTTATTGCCACTGCCTGAGGCTCCGATATTTGAACTACGGCTTTTGCCACCGATTGAAAGGTTGGCATTTCAGGAGGAGGTTGTTTGAGTTTACTCATATAACTGCTGATACCAAAGGCGCCAATAATAATGGCAAATCCAGCTATTACGCCTACCCTTCTCTTAGTTAAGTTCATTTTCTTGGGTTTCATATTAAAGCGTCAAAAATTTAGTAACGGATTGTTAACAAGAACATGTCTTGAAAGTTGAATAAGAAAGTTCATCGCATAGAAATAATCTCTTATATTTGTAATAAGTAAAAAAATACCATTATGAAACAGGTAATCTCACTTGTTTTCTCCTTGGGTTTTGCTATAAGCATTGCCTCAGCTCAATCTACTTCTTTGTTCAAAGCCTCCTTAGGTATATACCCTGAAGTAACTCGAAATGATTTCATTCCCCTGCGGACTATGGGTTTTGTCCATGCAGTTCCACTTGAGGATAATAATTTCGAAGTTTTAGTAATGTTAGGTTCGGATAAAAATACAGCTCAATCCTTGCTTCGTCGGATTCAGCAAACTGGTTTTCCAGCTGCTAATTTAAAAACCCAATCTCTTGATAATGCTCCAGAAAAAGCTACTATTCAAATTACTGGATTTCATTATTCCAATGAGCCATCTTGGGCTGTCTATGATGAAATAGATCAATTAATTGCTTATCAAGAAGGAGATTTACTGAAAATTGGTGCTGGTGTTTTTGAAAATGTAGAAGCAGCGAGAAAGAATTTGGAAAGAATCAAAAGACTGGGATTTCCAGATGCGTATGTTAGGAAAATTAAAGAACCGGCAATTATTTATTTGAATTCCTTTGAAACTGGAATTAAAAAACCCTTAATTCCTCTTAATCTCAGTGAACAGCCCATCGTTTTTCAAATGGCTACGCCTCCAAAAGAAGAACCGGTCTATTTGGCTGCCAGGTCGGTATATGCCCCTCCGACCATAGATGAAACTCTAAAGAGCACCTCAGTAAGTAAGCTTCAAAAGACCCTATTTGAATTAGGATTTTTCAATGGTTTACCCGACGGCTTTTATGGTGAAAAAACTTCAGAAGGGTATATTAAAGCAATAGAAGAAAATAGAGAATTAAGAAAGTATGTGTTGCTTTCTAGAGTTACTCAACCTCTAGAAATTACCAATAATCCAGATGGATTGCAAATGGCACTGTATAAGATTCCTTCAAGCGATAATCTTGAAGTATCCCTTGCCAAATTTGATCACCCTCTATCAAAAGCTTACCTCGCTTATGAATCTTTTTCCTCCAATGGTCCTTCTAATGAAGTCAATAATTGGATGAATCAGGCCATAGCAGAAGCCTTTAAAGAAAAATCTAATCCCTTGGGATTCGATTACAATGCTACATACGCCTATCAAAGCTTCAACCAATTAATTCTCCATCTTTACTATCTACATATAATGAGTGCCCCAACCTACAAAGTGCCTTGTTGGTTGGTCAATAACCATCCAAAAGAAACGCATCAAGCCTATCAAACTTTATCGAATAAAGGAGTTTCTGACGTATTATTTGAAGATTGTGCCCCCTTCGTAAAATGGGATGAAGTTAGATTACTTCAAACTATTGCTGCAGACCTCAGTGCAATAGACCAATTTGAAGCTAGTAGACTCAACCAAGAGGCTTCTTTCAGATCTCAGCTTTTTCTCAATTTGATTATTATCCCCCAAAAAGATAGAGAACAATATAGAATCTGGGATGAGAATTTATGGAAAAAACTAGAGAACTGGGCGTCCTCGGATCCCACCCATAAAGAGGCAGTAGCCGCACTTAAGGTGGCTTATCTGCAATCTCAGATTAGATTAGAAACTCATTATATCAAAATGGGAATGGATCAAGGGAACGCCAAAGCATTGGCCATTGCTACCTTGCAATCACTGGTTGGATATCCACTTTCTAGATTTGTTTAAGTTTATTGGGTCGCTTCAAATACCATGTCCAATTTACTTTCAACATAATATGGAGAAGTATTCTCTAAAAAGAAAACCACTTCTAGTTTGAAAAATTCTTTAGAAATTAAGGATTTGACATTTCTAAGTGTAGGTAAAAGTTGAATTCTATCATTAGCTATACGTTGAATTCTATCAATGTAAAAAACTTCATCAGCTGGAGTACAAGGTTCATTTCCAATAGGACAAATTCGAACGGATACCTCCCTTAAAAAATCGTATCTCAATCCCGGATCTAAAGAGGTGATAGTGGCAGCTAATGGGCTTACAACTTGGACCATTTCATCTGCAAATCCGCTGCTGTTCAAAAAAACAGAATAATTTGATCTAACTGCAGGCACTTCAAAGACTCGAGGTAAAACATAACTCATCCCCGCTGGTAAATCAAAAAAAGTATTGGGATAAGCAATCTCAAAAAGTCTAACTCTATTATCTTTTCTACAAGCAAATAAAAAGAGCGTACCACTTATCAGTAAAATTGTCATTTTTTTCATGCTGTAATAACGATGGAATACCCTAATATTGTTTTAAATCCAAATGATTCGCCTAAATATGGGTATATATCTTTCCATAGCTGATAGAAGTAACCTTCCCCTAATCGAAAAATTAAAAAAAATATTAGGTGATGAAATACCTATTTGGGACGTTTATCAGCAACCGGAAATGGATAAAGTTACAATGGTAGTGGCTTGGAAACACCCCCATGGAAGTATTTCCAAAAAACAATTTCCCAATTTAAAAATCATCTCTTCTTTAGGTGCAGGAGTAGAGCACTTAGTACAAGATAAATCTATTGAAAAAGATATTTTTTTAACTCGAATTATTGAATTATCACTACAATCAGGAATGCAGCAATACGCCGCTTGGGCTTGTTTTCACATTTTAAAAAATATTTCTGCATATGAATTGCTAAAGTCGCAACATCAATGGAAAGTTCTTCCCGAAACCATTCAACCATTGGTGGGTATCATAGGATTTGGTCAGCTTGGCCAAGCTATTGCCCAAGGACTTCATTATTTAGGTTTCCAAGTTGCTGCATATAAAAGACAACCTATCAATGAAAATTTATCATATCCAGTCTTGGCATCTACAGAAATCTCCCTTCTAGAATTTGTAGCTAATAAACAAATTATTCTGAACGTCTTACCTGCAACAGAAAACACTAAAAATATTTTCAACAAGACTATCTTCGATGCCATGTTGCCCAATAGCGGTTTCATTAATATTGGAAGAGGAAATCAGGTAGTTGAAGATGACTTATTAGAGGCTTTAAATCGGGGTTTAATTAAACATGCCATTCTGGATGTGTTTCAAAACGAACCCTTACCTGCAAATCATCCGTTTTGGAGTCACCCTAAGGTAACCATTACTCCACATGTTGCTAGTATAACACAACCTGACAAAGCCGCTGAAGTTATAGCTGATAACTACCAAAGAGTAATGAATAACCTTTCCCCCAAATTTCTGGTAAATCGGGAGAAAGGCTATTAATTTTTCAAATTGACCCTAAAGGGCCCATGTTTTACCCCCTGTGGCTTCCTCCACAGGTACACATCCTTTATATGGACCTGGAACAGGGTTGAAAACGAGCACTTCTTTTGCTATAGTCTCTGTAGCATAATAGGCTCCTATTACCATTTCCTTCATCATTAAAAAGGTTGAGGTATAGGTTGGGTCCTCATTACTTTTAGCAATTTCCTCAAGGTTAAGCGAGCTAAAGTAGGATAATTTAGCTTCATCAGACATGGATACCACCTTGGATCCAGTTTCATTTTCAACTTGCTGCTTAAAGGAATTGAGCTGATTACTTAGCTTTTCTGCCGATGATTTAGACATTACCTCTGCAGCTACGGTATCCAAAAATTTATCCACCCCTAAAGCTACTGCACCAGGGGAATCAGGAGTATCAGGAATGATGGTATCAAATACAGCACTAATAAAATCCATTTGATCTTTGGAAAAGAATGCTGGTTTCCATCCACCACTGTCCGCTGTGGAACAACTCTGAACAATACTTTGAAGTGAAGCTGCACTAATAGTGTATCCTGCGAATAATAACGAATTTTTTATTACGTCTCTACGATTCATAGTTTTTCATTTTAAAGATTTCCCTTCTTCATTTCTTCAACAGCATAATTAGCCGCTCTAGCAGTAAAAGCCATATAAGTTAAAGAGGGGTTTTGACATCCAGCCGAAGTCATAAAAGAACCATCAGTAACAAATACATTATCTACATCATGTATTTGATTCCACTTGTTAAGAACAGAAGTTTTAGGATCTCTGCCCATTCTTGCAGTACCCATCTCATGAATCCCTAACCCAGGCCAGCAATTCATATCATAAGTCTCCACATCTTTCATACCAGCAGATTCTAACATTTCCGCAGCCGATGACATCATGTCCTTTCGCATCTGTTTTTCGTTCTCTTTCCATTCAGCATCCATTCTCAGGGTAGGTAATCCATAAATATCCCTCGTTCCCTCATCTAGGGTTACCTTGTTTTCGTAATAGGGCAGACATTCTCCAAATGCCATTATCCCCATACTCCAGGGACCTGGCTCTACGAGCTTGGCTTTCATTTCAGCACCAATCCCTATTTCGGCCTCTTTAATAGCTCTCATCCAATTATCTCTGCTGGCGCTACCTTGATATCCATAACCTCTAAGAAAATCCTTATGCTCAGTTTGCTTATCCAAATTTCTAAATCTAGGGATGTAGACTCCGTTAGGTCTTCTTCCCACATAATAATCATCATTAAATCCTTCGTGCTTCCCTCGAGCTCCACATCTAAAGTGGTGATCCATAAGGTTGTGCCCCAATTGGCCACTTGAATTGCCTAACCCTTCGGGAAACTCGTCTGTTTTGGTATTCATCAAGATGTGGGTAGAACCCAAAGTAGAAGCACATAAGAAAACAATTCTACTGTAAAATTCATGGGTTTCCTTAGTTTCAGCATCTATTATTCTAACTCCTTTAGCCCTTTTAGTTTCTTTGTCATAGATGATGGAATGAACCACTGAATTAGGTCTAAGCGTCATATTGCCAGTAGCCTCTGCAAAAGGCAAAGTGGAGGAGTTACTGGAAAAATAAGCGCCAAAAGGACATCCCCTAATACATCGGTTTCTCGACAAACAATTACTTCTATTCCCATGTATTTTTGGATCTGCTGCCGTTAAATGAGCAACCCTTCCAATAATGAGATTACGCTCCCCAAATGTTTTTTCAATAGATTTTTTAACATGCTTCTCCAAACAATTTAAATCCATTCCTGGAAGAAAATGACTATCTGGTAGTTGCTTGAGATTTTCCTTAGTCCCACTAATTCCAGCAGTTTTTTCTACATATTCATACCAAGGTGCTATATCGTCATATCGTACCGGCCAATCTACTGCTATGCCTTCCTTAGCATTGGCTTCAAAATCCATTGGACTGAGACGATAAGATTGCCTTCCCCACAATAGGGATCGCCCTCCTACATGATATCCCCTCATCCAATCAAAACGCTTGTCTTCTTGATAAGGATGTTCATCATCTTTTACAAAAAAGTGCTTGGAATATTGGGAGATAGTGTATCCTGTCCGTGATTGCTTTTGATAATGCTTCTGAATTTCTTCATCCGGAACACGGCCATTATAGGGAACCTCCCAGGCTTCCAAATTAGCAGTTGGATAATCCTCTATATGCCTCACCATTCTGCCCTTTTCCAATACCAGGGTTTTGAGACCTTTTTCGCAGAGTTCTTTGGCAGCCCAGCCACCGCTGATTCCAGTCCCCACTACTATTGCATCGTAGGTAACCTCATCTGCACCTTTGGAATTAAATACCATAATTTTAAAGTTTTGTTTCTAACCTTCAATATATCAAAAAACATCTCTACCATCAAAAATTTTATGCGTTAAACTTGATTTGCAAACTTATTTTGCATTGGTGCCTTTTATAATTGTAAATTTGTCCCGTTTTTGAGATTTAAAAAATTATTGCAACTATGGCCTTTGATATTAACTTAATTAAAAACCATTACAATTCCCTGCCTGGGAAACTTGAAAAAGTAAGATCTGTCCTAGGCAAACCTCTTACGTTAACCGAAAAAATTCTTTACTCACACCTTCATGAAGACTCCCCCTTACAGCCTTTCAACCGAGGTAAAGACTACGTCTTTTTTGCCCCAGATAGAGTCGCTATGCAAGATGCCACCGCACAAATGGCTTTGCTCCAATTTATGATGGCTGGTAGAGATAAGGTTGCAGTTCCATCTACCGTACATTGCGATCACCTTATTTTGGCTGAAAATGGAGCTGATCAAGATCTACCAAAGGCATTAGATGCAAATCAAGAAGTTTTTGATTTTCTATCATCTATCTCCAATAAATATGGAATTGGATTTTGGAAACCAGGTGCAGGTATTATACACCAAATCGTTTTGGAAAACTATGCTTTTCCAGGTGGAATGATGATTGGAACCGATTCTCATACCCCTAATGCTGGAGGTCTGGGAATGGTGGCAATTGGCGTAGGAGGAGCAGATGCTGTAGACGTAATGGCTGGAATGGCTTGGGAATTAAAAATGCCTAAGGTGATTGGTGTCAAATTAACAGGCAAATTATCGGGATGGACATCCCCCAAAGATGTCATTCTAAAAGTGGCAGGAATCCTTACGGTAAAAGGTGGAACTGGCGCAATTGTAGAATATTTCGGTCCTGGTGCACAATCCTTATCTTGCACGGGAAAGGGTACCATTTGTAATATGGGCGCAGAAATTGGCGCAACTACCTCAACCTTTGGTTATGATGAATCAATGAGTCGATACCTTAAAGCCACTGGTAGAACTGATGTAGCTGAACTGGCAGATCAAGTCGCCGCCCATTTAACTGGTGATGCAGAATGCTATGCCCAACCAGAAAAATATTTTGATCAAGTGATTGAAATCGACTTGTCCACCTTGGAACCACATATCAACGGACCATATACTCCTGATTTAGCATGGCCCATCTCTAAATTTAAAGAGGCCGTAAAAGAAAATAATTACCCACAAAAATTAGAAGTTGGTTTGATTGGCTCTTGTACCAACTCCTCCTATGAGGATTTGGATAGAGCAGCTTCAATTGCCAGACAAGCCAGTCAGAAAAATTTAAAGACAAAGGCGGAGTTTACCATCACACCAGGTTCTGAACAAATTAGATATACAGTAGAAAGAGATGGTCTTTTAGATTCTTTTGAATCTATAGGTGGGGTAGTTTTAGCTAATGCCTGTGGACCTTGTATTGGGCAATGGGCCAGACATACAGACGATCCCAATAGAGCGAATTCCATCATTACTTCTTTCAATAGGAACTTTTCCAAAAGAAATGATGGAAATCCTCAAACCCGTTCATTTGTAGCTTCTCCGGAAATTGTAACAGCAATGGCTATTGCTGGTGATTTAACTTTCAATCCACTAGAAGATACCTTAATCAATGAGGAAGGTCAAGCCGTTAAATTAGATCCTCCAAGTGGGGTTGAACTTCCTCCTAAAGGCTTTGATGTTGAAGATGCTGGATTTATTGCACCTGCAGAGGATGGAAGTAAAATTGTCGTTTCTGTAAATCCTGACTCTGATAGACTTCAACTCTTAGATCCTTTCTTACCCATTGGCCAGAAAGAATTAACAGATATGCGAGTCCTTCTAAAAGCTAAAGGAAAATGTACGACAGACCATATTTCTATGGCAGGTCCTTGGCTAGTGTATAGAGGGCACCTCGAAAATATCTCCAATAACATGTTTATCGGAGCAATCAATTACTTTAACGAGGAAGCCAATAATGTCGCCAATTATGCTACAGATAATACTGCTGCATCTTTTATGCCAGTTCCTGATTCTGCAAGAACTTATAAAAATGCTGGCATAGGTACAGTAGTTTTTGGTGAGGAAAATTATGGCGAGGGTTCCTCTAGAGAACACGCTGCAATGGAACCTAGATTTATGGGAGTTAAGGCCGTCATTGTGAAATCATTCGCAAGGATTCATGAGACTAATCTTAAAAAACAAGGCATGTTGGCTTTAACCTTTACCCATCCAAGTGATTACGACAAAATTCGACAGGATGATTTAGTAAGCATAGCTGGTTTTGAAAATATGCAACCAGGCCAAAACCTAACCATCCAATTGAAGCACTCTGACGGTACATCAGATTCTTTTGAGGTAGCTCATACCTATAATCATGCTCAAATTGATTGGGTTAAAGCCGGTTCTGCTTTAAATAAAATTAGAAAGGAATTGGGAGCTGCTTAGAATGAAGCTTTAATTCCTAAACTAACTGCTCGGGGCATAGCAGGTCTCCAACCTGCTGGCCTACGAGCTATCCCAACGATCTGATTGAATAAATTAGTAATCTGACCAAAAACTTTAACCTGCTTTCCAAGCTGCCAATTTGCAGTTAAATCAACCATCCAAAATCCTTCAATCATTTCATTACTAATACCGTCACCTTTCCCTGGCTTAATTCTCATTGGACTTTGATATCGGATATTATTCAGTAAACTAAATCTACCCCAAATGAATTCTAAATTAAATCCTAACTGGTTTTTTGCCAAATAAGGATAAGCATCCCCCCTTTCTACCTTTCCCCATTCCTCAAAGTCACTATCAAATGAATTCTTGAATCTAGCGTCAGTAAAAGTATAATTGAATCCCAAGGGTAGGTTAATTTTACCATTTCCAATCATCCATCCTGAGTATTGAAAAACCAATTCTAAACCTTGAGTTCTCACCGCTCCAGCATTGTATAATTGACCACTCCCAAATCCGCCCACTGCCGCTAAATCACTTCCTAAAAGGTTTTTATAATCATTCAAAAAACCGACCACCTGCCAGTAATATGCCCCTTTATTACGACGCCATCCTAATTCGTAGTTGATACTTACTTCAGGTTCCGTATCCGAAGCTATTCCCGATGGGGAAAACCCTTTATGAATTCCTATAAATGTCTTTGAAAATGAATTCCACTCGTATTGAACCCCTATTCCCGGAAGTCCAATTCTATTGCTATTATTACTTTCTTTTATCAATGCACCTGCTCTAGTTGGATCTTCCTTTCCATAATCCTTTTGATACCATCTTATCTCCTCCCATCTGAATCCAGGCATAACTACCCAAGGTCCTCTTCTAAAAGTATAATGAATATAGCCAGCCAGCGCATTGGCCGTCAAAATTCGATTACTCTCTGTACCAGGTTCTCCCTTTATTTGTAAGGTCATTACTCCCTGATTCATATCGTATCTATCCTCCCATTGAAATCTATCCACCCCATCTTGATGCCACCGCAAACCTATTTCTAGATGATGATCCAATTGATTATTAGACAAATCAAGAAATAATTGCGTTTGTACCCCATGAGAATAATAGTGGCGATTGTTGGCTTTAACAATAAATGGGGCATCGGTAGTTGGAATATTTCCATCCAATAATTTTTCCCGAGAGGGATCTTCCAATAGCTCCCCTAAGGACTGCTTCTCCCCATTTTCCAAAATTATTTTATCCAACTTGTACCAATTTCTATCAAATAAAGTTCTGTAGGCGAAGGTTTTAAACTGTAGTCTATGATTCCATTGTAAAAAATGGGTAGCACTCATCTGAAGCTGCTCTGTTTGCATATGATCCATCTGAGAGGCCGCATATCTTTTGAATGGCTCTTGCTTAAAAGCATCCTGACTCAACCCCAGATAAGTTTCATTAGATTGCTCTTCAGAATGCCCTAATTTGAAAAGAATCGACTGTTGACGTAGCGCAGTAGGCTTACTATTGTATTTTACTTTAACCAAATAATCCCCCTTCCTATACCCTGTTTCCCGTGGCACTGCCAAATATTTGAAACCATTGGAATGAGAGGAAAAGTGTTCCATTATGTAAGAAAATTGCTCTCGACTATCTCCGATATGAGTATGTATATTAGCCATGCCAAAATTCCCACCCCATAGGGCTAATTTCCCAGCAAATTCATTGGGAATAGGTGTTGATATTAAATTTATCGCCCCACCCGTAGTGTATGGCCCATATTTAATTTGACTAGATCCCGTTACAACCTCTACCCCATTCATTCTCCCAATTGTTGGAAAATAATATGCAGCTGGAGCAGCATAGGGCGCAGGAGCCATCAGAATACCATCCTCCATTACCGTGATTTTAGAACTTCTCTCTACCCCAGAACCTCTTAATCCAATATTAGGCCTTAATCCAAATCCATCCTCTTCCTGAATATTTACCCCGGGTACCAATCTCAACAAACGGTTGGGATCTATATAATTGTGAGCTTCTATCACCTTGGGAGATAAATAATGAACAGCTCCAGGAATATTCCTCATACCGGACACTCCGCCAGAAATAACTGTAACCTCCTTTAATTGGGCAATGGTTTCCTCCAGATTTACTCTTAAACGGATGCTTTCATTAGAATCCAAATCTAATTCGATTTCCTTAGATTCATATCCTAGCGAACTAAAATGTAAAACTAGATGACCCGGTTGAACATCTCGTAATTCAAAAACTCCATTCCCATCCGAAAAAGTTCCCTTTTCCTGTCCTTTCAAATAAATAGACACTCCATCCAAATAACTCGTCTCTTCTAGGTGGTAAACTACTCCTTGAATCTTACCATTCTGACACCACGACCAAGAAAGTCCCACAAAAAATGCCAAAATCCAATACAATACCTTCATATAAGTAGCTTTGATTTGAAAACCAAAACTACTATTTAGATTTTATCTAAACAAGAGTTATTTGGATTTAGTCTAAAGAAAAATAATCAATCTGTTTGAATGATTGCAATGAATTCATCTTCCGATAAAACGGTAACACTTCCTAATTCATTAGCCTTTTTCAACTTCGAGCCAGCCTTTTCTCCAGCTACCAGAAAATCCAGATTTTTACTTACTGCGCTTATATTTTTTGCCCCTGCTGCCTCTGCCTTTATTTGGGCTTCCTTTCGACTCATTTTGGAAAGCGTACCGGTAAATAAAATCGTCTTTCCCAAAAAGGGCCCTGATTGTGCGGTCACTCTTGGGCGATCCTCTTCCGTTTGCCGCATATTTACCCCAATTACCTCCATTTCTTCTAGGATCTTCAAATTTTCCTCTTTTTGGAAAAAAGATATCACATTCTGAGCCACAATAGGTCCAACATCTTTAATAGAAGTAAATTTTTCCTCATCCCAATTTTTTAAATCCATTACATGTTGAATTTCCGCAGCAATTAAAACGGCTGCTTTTTGTCCCAGGTGATGGATACTTAAACTGTGAAGTAAGCGATGAATAGGGTTGGTTTTAGCCTTTTCTATAGCCTCTCTCAAATTATCAGCAGATTTTTGCCCAAACCCCTCTAGAGTTGCAACTGCTTCAAAATCCAATCTATAGATATCCGCAATGCTCCTAACCCAACCCAACTCATAAAAGCGCTCCACTATAGATTTTCCCATCCCGTCAATATCCATAGCTGTTTTGGAGACGTGAAAAATAATTTTCTGCAAATCTTGAGCTCCGCAAATACACTGAGGACACCTCCAAGCAGCTTCTCCCTCTTCCCTAACTAATTCAACTAACTGTTCTGAATCATTAATTGGACAATATTTAGGAAATTGAATCTTCTTTTCAGAACCATCTCTCGAATCTTCCATAGCCTTAACCACATGAGGAATAACATCCCCAGCCCGTTCAATTAATATCCTATCGCCAATCCTCAAATCCTTTTCGACGATGAAATCCTCATTGTGAAGTGAAATAGAAGAAATTGTAGCTCCAGCTAGTGGCACGGGTTCAACCTTTGCAACAGGGGTGATTGAGCCGATTTTTCCAACCTGATAAGTAACAGAAAGTAATCGGGTAGTTGCTTGTTTGGCTTTAAACTTAAAAGCGATAGCCCATCTAGGATGGTGCGCTGTAAATCCAGCTCTATCTTGCAAGTCTTTATCATTCAACTTAACGACCATTCCATCAATTTCAAAAGGATAAGCTTCTCGCTCCGTTTCCCACTTCTGACAAAAATTGATGACTGCTCCTATATCCCGTCCAACCAAAGCTTCTTCTTGCGGAACTTTAAACCCTAATTTGACTAATAAAGCCAATGAATCACTATGTGATTTTACCAAAGATATTTCTTCTCCTTCTTTGTTTTCCGCATACCCAATTGAATACATAAAAGCTACCAAGCTTCTTTTAGCTACCTCTTTGGGATCCTTCATTCGCAAGCCCCCAGTAGCGGTATTTCGTGGATTGGCAAATAAGGTCAACCCCTCTTTTTGTCGCTCTTTGTTAATCCTCTCAAAATCACTTTTAGCAATCAAAACCTCCCCCCTAACCTCTACCCTATAAGCCCCTAGCTCCGAAAAAGAAGCCTTCAGCGGTATCGATTTTATAACTCTCGCATTAAGGGTAATCTCCTCGCCTTCTTTCCCATTCCCTCTGGTTGCTGCTCTTACTAAATAATCATTCTCGTATACCAAAACTATGGTGCCACCATCAAATTTAGGTTCAACAGCATATTCTAAAGGATGGGCCTCTTCAATCTGCAACAACCTTTTTACTTGGGAATCAAAATCAATTAAATCCTGTCGATCGTAAGAATTAGCTAAAGATAACATAGGACTCCAATGGGTTACTGATGGGAAATCATTAACTAAATCACTGGAAACTCGCTGTGTTGGAGAATCTGGGGTCACTAAATCTGGATGCTTCTCTTCCAATGCCAATAAATCCTTATACAAAGTATCAAATTCAAAATCACTGATGAGTGGATCATTTAACTGATAATATCGATACTCGTGAAAAATCAATACTTCCCTAAGCCATTTTACCCTGTCTTTCAAAAGCGGTCCATCCACATGATTAGACATCCCTTTCAAAAGTTCTCCAGTCTTTTTCACCAAGGAATCTTGCCTTTGCTTATTGTACATTATATTTGAAATTAAGCGGACAGATTAAATACGGCATTTTTACCTTGAACACCTTTAAAGTATTCTTGAATATGCTCAAAATCAGCGTCTTGGTTATCCGTAGGCCAAAAAACCTCCCCAAAATCCACTACCTTATTCGCAAAATCAAATTTGGTCAAAACAATAGGAATTCCTGCTCCTTTCGCGATATAGTAAAACCCCGTCTTCAATCGCTGAACTTTCTTTCTCGTGCCCTCTGGTGCAATAGCTATCTTTAATTCCGGTTTTCTTTTAAAAATTTCCACCACAGCATCTACAAAATTATTGCTCTTACTCCTATCTACTGGGATTCCACCCAATGACTTGAATAAAATCCCTACGGGAAAAACAAACAAACTTGATTTTCCTATATAACTTATTTTTTCTTTCATAGCAGCTCGCACTAATAAACCTAAGGGAAAATCCCAATTTGACGTATGCGGAATAACTGCAATAACCATTTGTTTGATATTCGCTGGAATTTCTCCCTCAATCTTCCAACCGAAAACCTTCAAAATCCATTGGCTAATTTTAGCTATCATGACCTTATTCGATTTTTAAAACTATAGAATCTTGCCCCGGCACTACTAAATGAAAGTATTGATTGGCATATTCCGAATCAATCACAGCTGCTCCCAATTTATTCTTTTGAAGAAAAATTCCGTTATCAAAGCTCCTTTCCGTTTCGGATACATACACTTCCACAAAAAAGGTATCTGGAACCAAAATCCAATTTAATTCCACCTGCTGGGTTTCTTGGTTTAGGATGGCTTCATAATCGATAAACTTCGCTACAGGTTTAGACGACTTTTCCTGAAGATTACACGAAATGGACAGCAATAATAAACTCCATAAACAACCTTTAAAAATCCTATTCATATATTTAAATTTAAGAAACTTTTCCTTTTAAATGTTTGGCAAGCAAGGAGTGAAAATGGTGTACACACTTCTCCATAGATGGACTAAACCTGCCTCTAGAATATAAACGTGACTGAACCCCCAATTGCACACTTTCTACCACGTGTTCATCCTCCATTTCTGTTTGCTCCAAACTATTCGCAGAACGATCATACTTACTTCCTTCAAAATAATAACTTCTAAATCGAACTTTGGTGGTACTAACTGAAGTAGGCTCTACAATGTTTAAAGAAAGTCCCCAAGGATAAAAGTTAAACATCAGATTGGGAAACAACCAAAAATAATAACCATACACTTTTTTACCATAATCAATATGGTTTTCGGGAAGATCAAAATAAGGTTCATCCTCATTAGCAATGCCAATCTGAAGATTACAATATGGAAAACAAATATTTTCGTAGGCGGCAAACTCAATAGCGCCATTCAAAGCAGGATGTACAAAAGGAATGTGTAACCCCTCTAAATAATTATCACAATATAACGCCCAATTGGCGTTAACCTTAAAATCTAATGATTCTTTTTCTTTAAAAACCAATTGATTCAAAGGCAACCATCCTACCCTCTCCAAAATGGGTTGAATCATTTCAAAAAAGTCAACTTCTGGGGCTAAACTTCCAAATACCAACCCTAACCAAGTCTCATGTTTTACTTTTGGCAAATGGTCCTGAGGACTAGGAAAATTAAGTGCACCTTTAAATGCTGGCATTCTTTTGAATGTCCCGTCAATATCAAAACACCTGCCATGATATCCACAAGTAATAGACGATTGAATGGCAGGTTTTTCAACTAAAATTTTTCCTCTATGAGTACAAACATTTGAAAGACAGTGAATTTGATCTTTTTGATCTCTAGTTAGAACGAGTGGTTCGTTCAAAAATCCAGGTAATAAAGTAATGGGATATTGGCAAAAAGATGGTTTAATTTCCGTTTCATCTGCCAAATAGTGCCAACTCTTAACAAAGATTTCCTCCTTAATTAGACGAAATACCCCAAGGTCTTTATAAAGAGTTGCAGGCACGGTATAGGCCCTTTCAATCTTTTCATCTATTTGCCATTCTTCCATCTGTTCTGTTTTTCTTCTGAATTTAAAAAAGTTTTTTTGTTCGTTAAACCAATTACAAATAATTGCATCTAAGATATAAAAGCCCATTGAAGGATTCAGATGAACATATTATCGATTTGCTGCTATCCAAAAGCTACCAAAATAAAGGAATGTCTTTGTTAATGAATCGTTACAGCAAAATATTATACCCAGTGATCAATGGAATTACCCGAAATTCCACGGATACTTATGATGTGCTTCAGGAAACCTATATCAAAGTATTTTCAAAAATTAAAACCTATTCCAAGGAGGCTTCTTTTTTTACATGGATTTACAGAATAGCTGTTAATGAGGCATTACAATACCTTAGAATGAAAAAGAAAAAACTTGATGTGCATCCCTTTGAAAAGGGAATACACCAGACTGCTTATGAACCTGGGGATTCCGAAGAAAAAATATGGAAAAAACTATATCAGGCCATACAACACCTTCCCGAAAAGCAACAACTGGTTTTTACACTCCGCTATTTTAATGAAATGGATTATAAGACCATGAGTAATCTGCTATTGATTACCGAAGGAAGTCTGAAAGCATCTTATCATCACGCATTAAAAAAAATAGAAAACTCATTATTAAACCATTAACATGGATCATCAAGATGAATTAAAAGAAATAAGTCCTTTATTGCAAGAATTGCATCAAAAGGGATTGCCACAAAAAGGATTACCGTCTGATACCTGGTTTGATCACCTCCACGAGGACACCCTCAAAAAAATGGCACCAAATAGAAAACAGGCTTATTTCCATTACGCTTTGCGTATAGCGGCTTTGTTAATAGGAGTTTTTTTAACCCACTTCTTTTGGAATCAAAAAGATTCCAAAAGTACAGAGTGGGAGGAAGATTTAGCAACGATAGAGACTGAAGAATTGGCCACTTTCATAGAAAGCAATGTCCAAAATTCGGTCTTGGCATGGGAAGAAGAAGTAATAGGCGAGAGTCTCTATACTGAATTATTCGAAAACCTCACGGAGGAAGAAATGGAGCCCTTTCTATCACATGCACTTATACAAATGAATGAAATAGTATTATATAACATATTAAATTCAAATTTATGAAAATCCACCATTCCCTTTTCATCCTTCTATCCATTATCACCTTTACCACCGTTCAAGGTTTTAGTCAAAAAGGCCCAATGGGAGGCCCTCGAGAAAGAATTAAAACCTTAAAAATTGGCTATTTTACTGAACAACTTGAGTTAGATGAATCAACAGCCTCAAAGTTTTGGCCTATATACAATCAATTCGAGGATAAACGGATGACCTTTCAAAAACAATTAGCCGATATGAGACCAAAAGGCATGGTAAACGATGAAGAAGCCACAAAGATTATACAGCAAGGATTTGAAATTGAGGAGCAGCTTTTGGCAGTTAAAAAAGAATTATCAGAAGCCTTGTCTAAGATTCTCACTCCTTCTAAATTATTGGTTTTCCACCAGGCAGATCGTGACTTTAATATGAGAATGGTCAGAGAATTTCGAGATAGAAGCAGAGGAGGAATGCACGGGTCTAGGAATAGATAACAATAAAAAAAATACAACTTTTTTTTGCCGTCATATTATAGCGTTTAATATGGCGGCTTTTTTCATATCATTTACATTTTAATAAATCAATTGCTTGATTTTAAGCAACTACATAATTAGTTAATTTTTAATGTTTTATATTTCTATATACCACTCCTTTTAAATTTGATGCCGTTCACTATTTTGATAGAAGGTGAAAATATAATTGATACTTTTTTTGACTCAAAAATATCTATATTGCCCTCGATTTAGCTCGAATAAAAGTGCTGACAATCTATGAACGACCAAAATTATCACACAATTTTTCATTTGGTTTCAGACTATGAAACCAAATCGAAACAAGGCTCAGCTAACTTTTTAGGAGAAAAAGCATTTATTCAACTTATTGAATTTTATAGTCAGGAAGGACAATATCACAAAGCGCTGGACGTCATTGAACACGCTATTAACCTTCATCATTTTTCTTCTGACCTATATATCAAAAAGGCTGAATTACTTCTAGAAGTTGGACAAGAACAAGAAGCGTTAACCACTCTTGAGAAAGCATCTGTTTACGCCCCCTACGAAATAGAAATTACATTGCTTAAAATAGAAGCGTTAATTTACCTTCATGTTTTTCTCGAAGCTGAACAGCTAATTGATTCTTTCAAATCTCATCCAGACAAGCAAATTTTAGGAAGAATTTACTTCCTAGAGGGGCTACTTTTCGAACAATCGGGTCAAAATGAAAGGATGTATTTCTCCCTTCAAGAATCACTTAGATGTAACCCTGAAAATCTAGATGCAATAGAACATTTGTGGCTATGCATAGAGTTGGAGAAAAAATATCAACAGAGTATAGCTTTTTTTGAGGAGCTCCTCACTAAAAATGCTTATTCTAGTCAAATTTGGTATTATCTCGGTCACTCTCATTCCTACCTGGGTAATTATGAAGCAGCTATTGAAGCCTATGAGTATAGTTTCATTATCGATCCTGAATTTGAAGAAGCATACAGAGATTGTGGTGAATTGTGCTTTGAAATAAAAAATTATGAAAAGGCATTTTCCATCTTTCAACAATTAGAGACCCTCATCGATACCGATGCCGATATTTTACTTCGAATGGGCCAGTGCCTTCAAGGATTAGGTAAAATAAAAGAAGCTAAATCTCTATTTTCCAAAACCGTCATTCTAGACCCACATTGCGATGAAGCATTTTTTCATTTAGGAGAAGTAAATGCACATACTGAAAATTGGGATTCTGCTATAAGGTATTTTAAAAGAGCCATTTACCTAGAAGATAGTAGGGAAGAATACTATTCTGCTTTAGGTCAAGCTTATGCCCAAACAGGTAAGATAGAAAAAGCGTCTTGGGCTTTTGAAAAGGCGACGCATTTGGCACCAGAAGAGTTACAATACTGGTTGTTATACATTACTTTTCTAGTCGATAATAATTTCTTACAAGAAGCTATCGAGATAATTGATATGGCCGAAGAAGAAAGTGTTGGAATAGAGTTGCTTTATGGAAAGATAGTTTGCCTATTGCTCTCTGGAAGAAGAAAAGAAGCTTTTTATTGGTTAGGTGAAGCACTACTTGAAGACTACGATGCGCATTCATTTATTTTCCATCTATATCCAAAATTTATTGAGGATGGCGAACTGGTAAATACAATAGAATCTTACAAAGGATTTTAAGCTGTGGTAATCTCACGGAGGCTGCTTAATGGGTTGTGCCTCGCTAACATCGTCCATAAGATAGGTCTTAAAGTTTAATAAAAACTTATTACTAAGGTACCCTTATAATCTAATATGATTATTTCACTGGGTACTGCTACAACTTTAATGTAGTCCCTTTACTGAAAGTGCGGCTCCAATAGTACCTGCTGCATTTTGCATTTTCGCTGGCAATACCTCAACGGCATCTATTTTAAGGAACTTTTTGAAGATTTCGTACTCCTTACTTACTCCACCGCCAAGAATAATTAAATCAGGAGAGAATATTCTATTGATGTGGTTGAGATACAAAGAAAATCTCTTTCCCCATTGTTTCCAGGAAAGATCAAACTTTTTTCTGGCTAAATTAGACGCATATTTTTCGGCTTCTTTATCCTTCAAGTAAATATGTCCCAATTCAGAGTTAGGAATCAATACTCCGTTATAAAACATTGCCGATCCTAAACCTGAGCCAATAGTAATGAGAATAACCAATCCCATTTTACCCTTACCAGCTCCGAATTTCATTTCAGCATATCCTGCAGCGTCTGCGTCATTGACTAAAGTTACTGGGCAACCTGATTTCTCTTCAAGTAATTGTCTAAAATTAACCCCTATATTACTCTCATCGATGTTTGCTGCCGAAAGCAAAACCCCATTTTTTACTATGGAAGGAAATCCACACCCAATAGGGCCACTCCAATTTGATTGCTTTAATAATTCTACACAGGTCTCCGCTATAGCTCCAGGCACAGCTGGTTTGGGGGTAAGCAGTTTATTTCTTTCTGTAACTAACTCCCCCGTTGTCACGTTGACTATGGCTCCTTTGATCCCCGTTCCACCTATATCAATTCCAAAAACATTTTCCTCATTCATGCTTTTCTACTTAATTAATTTTAAAGACATTACAATATCCTCCTCAGGACGACTTCTTGAATCAATTTTGACTGCAGCAATTTCATCGATTACGTTCCACCCACGAATGACTTGGCCGAATACGGTGTATTCTAAATCTAAAAAAGGCGTTCCTCCGTTCTCAATATAGGATTTTCTTTGTGCACTACTATATCGAATTTCCTTTCTTGCTTCAATTTTATCTATTTCTTCTTCGGTAAGTGGTTGTCCTTGTACAATATAAAATTGGGATCCAGAAGATTCCTTATTAGGATTGGCAGCATCACCCATCCTCGCTGCGGCCAATGCCCCCTTTTGATGAACAAGCTGAGGATGAAACTCTGCTTTTATGGTATATCCAGGACCGCCTCTTCCTAGAGCTTCTCCTAGTAATGACCCTCTGGAATCAGGGTCTCCTCCCTGAATCATAAAACCATTAATGACTCTGTGAAATAATAATTGATTGTAGTAGCCCGACTCCACTAATTGGGTAAAATTATCTCTATGTAAAGGCGTCTCATCAAATAGTTTGACAATCATAGTGCCTTTATTAGTTTCAATAGCTACCAAACAGGATGCTGGAGGCACAACCCATATGGTCTTCCGATTAACCTGAGACTTCTTTCCTCTTTTTACCGTAAGGTTAACTTCATATCTACCAGAACTGGTGTAAATATGTTTAACAGTTTTTCCCTTGGATAGGGTCCCATCCCCGAAATCCCAATGGAAAGAATCACCCTTATTATAAAGTGCGGAAAATAATAAATCATCACCAGCAGCAGGCTGAGCTACTTCCAATTGAATAGTTCCCCAGGGCCTCCCACAACTCCATAACATGGAAGTGATGAGTAAAATAAAAATTGATATTCGCATCAGCTATTGAATAACTTTGACTTTCATTTCTATATTTTCCAACGGCCGATCTCGTCCATCTCTTGGAAGGGCGACTATCTGATCTACTACTTCTAATCCATTGGTAACTCGGCCGAAAACCGTATATTCATTGTCTAGAAAAGGAGCTCCACCAACTTCTAAATATTCTTGCTTTTGTTCTTCTGTATAAGTGATTCCATTTCTTTGTTCAATTTGCTCAAGTAACCGATTTACAACGGGTTGACCTTGTACAATATAAAATTGGGAACCGTTCGATTGTTTTTCTGGATTAACCGCATCACTCATTCTTGCTGCAGCTAAGGTACCCTTATAATGAAGTGCTCCAATTTCCGCATCTAGTTTATACCCAGGCCCCCCTTGTCCTAGTGGATTACCCGGAGGACTGTTTTTCGAATCTGGATCTCCTCCCTGGGCCATAAAACCAGGTATCACTCTATGAAATAACAATCCATCATAAAATCCCTCTTCTGCCAACTTAATAAAATTATCCCTGTGCGCCGGAGTAGAATCGTAAAGTTCTATTTCTATATTCCCTAAAGTAGTTTCAATTAATACCATCCTATTGTTTTGAGATGTACACGACCATAGACCTAAAAATAAAATCAGAAAAAAATTATTGAATACTTTCATTCTCTCTTTCTTTAAAATAATGAATTACGCCTTCTATTAAAATTTGCTCTTGCTCTGCCACCGTTAACTTCTCTATGGCCCTAATTCGCTCAAAATGAGGCCACCCCTCTTCATCTCTCCCTACAAAAGAATAAAATCCTTTAGGGATTAAAACGGTGCAAACTGCTACATGCATAAGATCTTGCTTCTCTTCCTTAGTAAAACTATCCCGCCATCTTCCCAACTCTTGAATGCCAATTAAAAAAAGCACAGCATTTAAATCCGGCAGTTGCTCGCGTTTTAAATCATCCTTGATATGATGCCTAATTTTGAGCCACTCGAAATCTCTTTCCCACACCTCCATTTAAAAATTTTTACAAATATAGAAAACCCCTCTTTATTCTTCCCTTATCAAAGTGGTGACCTTTCCAGCTTTTATTGCCGGTAATATAGAAGCCGTAAATCCAATTAAAAATACTGTTATAGCTACCACTACAAAATCGATGAACTTCAAACTACTCGGATAGGCATCTATTACAAAATTTCCAGGAATACTCACAATTCCAAAAAGTTTTTGAATTGCAAAAACCAAAAGGGCAATTGTAAAACCTGCAACTATTCCTAATATGCTCAACAGCACCCCTTCTATTAAAAAAATATTCCTGATATGTCGGCTTGTAGCACCCATGGAGTAGAGAATGGCAATATCCTTTTTCTTTTCCAAAACCACCATCCATAATGCACCCGTTAAATTGAAAGCGATTAATAGTAACATAAAACCAGCAATGGCAAATGCCAACCATTTTTCAATTTTCATCAATTTGATAAATGCGGCTTGTTGCTCTTCCCTAGTTTGAATCAACAGTCCCCGACCCTCTAGTTTATCCTGAACTTGCCCTTTTAATTCCACGGGATTAGCCTGTGGTTCTATTCCAATTTCTACTGCACTTACCTCCTCGGCCAACCTCAAAAGGTCGCGAACGACAGAAATATCCGCCAGAATATACTTGTTATCAAATTCTTGTTGAACAATAAAAGTCCCACTTGGGTGCAATACCCTAGAGCGAAATGGAGATTCTAACGGTCTGACGATTCCATTTTTTGGAATAAAAACACTTAAGGAAGAAAAATCATCATCAATCGAAATCCCTAGCTTATTGCGCATTCCCACCCCTACTACTGCATTATATTTTGGTCCATCCTGAAGGATATACTGCCCCTCTCGAACCATACTATCCATCCCGTTTATTTTGTGGAAATTGGAATCCACTCCCTTAATAACACCTATGTTTTGCTTTTCTCCGTAATCAAAAAAGGCCACCTCCTCCAAAGTCTTAGAAACATATTCAATGCCTGGAAGCCCCTCAATCTCTCCCACGGTTTGTTCGTCCATTGCAAAAGTTTTACCCCTTTGAGGCAAAACTTTTAAATCTGGATCAAAATGACTGTACATGCCACTGATTAATTCCTCAAAACCATTAAAAACAGATAAAACTAATATTAATGCTGCCGATCCTATCGTTAACCCCAGTACTGAAATACCGGTAATAACATTAATGGCATTCATTTTCTTTCGGGAAAATAAATACCTTTTGGCCAAGCGAAATGAAAAATCCATAGCCATACTAGTTCAATCTCGCCCAGAATGTTATATTCCGGTCTTCTATCGAGTTGTAAATGATATTCATGATTCTATCCCTAATCGAATAATGGTTGATCAATGAATTCGTCATGTTTGGATAGGTTCGGTTGGATAAGAAAACGACTAATAAATCCTCTTGAGGATCGGCCCAGACCATAGTTCCCGTGAATCCTAAATGCCCGAAGGTGTCTAAATCTCTTATGTCAAATCCAACCGCTCTTCCATTATCAACCAATTGCCTATTTGTAAACCTTTCTACTGTTTGAGTTTTCAAATAACGCTTTCCGCCAAATACTCCTCCTTGTAATACCATTTGCATGACCACAGCTAAATCTTTAGCCGAAGCAAATAACCCAGCATTACCACTAACTCC
Source organism: Bacteroidota bacterium (assembly GCA_041164265.1). Classification (GTDB taxonomy): domain Bacteria; phylum Bacteroidota; class Bacteroidia; order Chitinophagales; family Saprospiraceae; genus CALAZP01. Next base: position 44,535 of record JBEAPR010000118.1, read on the forward strand.
GCCAAACATAGCAGCAGCCATATCGTGAACGTAACCCCTGATAGTTTGATTCCTAAAATAACGATCTTCTTCGGTGGGCACTACTTCGGACAAATTGGCCCATTTAATTGGATTGAAGCCGATATGTTGTAATTCCAAAGGTCTATAATAAATACTATCTACATATTGCTCTAAAGTCATTCCAGAAACATTCTTGATCAAATCTGCAATCATAATAAACCCCAAATCACTATAGACATAATCCTTTTCTGGGCTTATACTAGAACAGTAAATGGTATTTTTGATAGAATCTAAGTAATCCTTACGAAGGTATAGATTATTCGTCACCTGAATGGGAAAGGATTCCGATCTAGTTCTTCTGTAATATTGGGAAGAAGGTAAATTCCTTTTTCGCCTTCTTTCTACGGTTTCCACATAAAATGGTATCCACGAACGAAGTCCAGCAGTATGGGTCATGATCTCCCTTAATGTCAGGGACTCCTTGTCTGTCAACAACAAATCTGGCAAATACTTTCCAATTGGTGTATCCAAATCAATTTTTCCCTCTTCTTCTAATTTCATTATTGCCAAAGTTGAAGCAGCTACCTTGGTAATAGAAGCTAAATCAAAAATGGATTCCTTAGTAATTGGAATGCTTTTCCTATAAGTCTGGTAACCAAAAGCTTCATGATATACAATTTGACCCTTCCTAGCTACTAATACCACAGCTCCAGGATATGCCTTTTTTTGAATCCCCTCCTGAACCACATCTTCAATTCTTTGGAGGGTATCTAAATTCATTTTGACTTCACTTGGAGACCGAAAACCAAATTTCATTAACTTTTGGGTGTATAACCCTTGATTAAATTGAGCTTTTGAAGAGGCTGTGACCGGTAACCTACCCATGTAAGGAATGGCCCCAAATATAGCTTGGGCAGTCAGGTCCTGTACCATTGGATCTTCCTCATAACTCATAACAACATGGTCGAAATCATCGAAAAGCATCAAACTATATGGCGTTCCAAAAACAGTAATGATGACTTTTGTGCGCTTGGATAACTGTTTTAAAAATTCCACTCCGCTTTGATCAATGTTAAAATTCGTGGAGGCAGTTCCCTTAATATCATGCAACCCTACAATTACCAAATTTTTATCGCTTAACTGCCTTAATAATTCATCAGCATTATCATCCCAATTATAATGAGTCATCTCAGCATAATCCTCCAATCTTTTTTGAAAGCTAGTCGTTCCACTCCCTCCCATCCTTAAGGAAGCCATTTTTAAACCTGATGTGTTTTTTATAGGAATAAGCGTGTCATGATTGCGTACCAATGTCAAAGCTTCTGCAATCAAATTCTTTTTCAATCGCAATGCTTCGGGCCTATTCAAAAAACGTCTCAACCCTAAAGAGTCTAGAGGTTGGAAATCTTTGATGCCATAGTCAAACTTAGCCCTCAATACTCTCTTGACACTCCTCGCAATCTGAACGGAATCAATAGTTCCCTCCGATAAATATTTATTAATATACTGAAATGCAGCCTCCAAGTCTTCAGGTAAAACCAACATATCGTTCCCAGCTAATAAAGCTTCAGCTTCTACCTCTCCTGGTTCAAAATGCTTCGTCACTCCCTTCATTTCTAATGCATCTGTGAAAACTAACCCATCAAATTCCATTTCAGACCGCAACAAACCTTTAATCGTTTTACTCGAAAGGGTGGTAGGTCTATTTGCTCGATCATCTAATACCGGTACAGACAAATGAGCAACCATCACTCCTCCAACTCCCTTTTTTATCAATTCTTTAAAAGGATACAACTCCAAACTATCCAAGCGTTCTTTAGTTTGATCAATTATAGGCAAATCGTGGTGTGAATCTACGTTCGTATCCCCATGCCCAGGAAAATGCTTAGCAGAAGCCATTACTCCATTTTCCTGCATCCCTTTCATATACATATATGATTTAACAGCTACATTATACTTATCCTCACCAAATGAACGAGTGTGAATAACTGGATTTTCTGCATTATTATTGATATCCGCAACTGGAGCAAAATTTACATGAGTCCCCACTCGCTTTAATTGGGCTGCAACCTCCTCCCCCATTTGCATAATCAATGAGTTGTCTTGGATAGCGCCCAACATGAGTTGCCTTGGAAAACTGTAAACAGAGGATTTCATGCGCATTCCCAATCCCCACTCCGCATCCATCGCAATCATCAAAGGAACCTTGGAAACCATTTGCTGATAATCATTGACTAATATGACCTGTCGCTCCGGAGTTCCCTGAAAAAAACACAATCCTCCTACCTGGTATTTTTTAATTAAATTTCCAACCATTTGCTCATAATCAGGTCCCTTGTCTGAGTGTGCTCTGATCATAAAAAGCTGACCTATCCGCTCCTTAGTGCTCATAGATTCATATATTGAATCTACCCACCTGTCCATTTCCGCAACCGATTCCTGACCCATTAAGAAAACCTGCCCAGCTAAAAAAAATAAACCAATCAACCATACTTTTTTCCCAACCATAACTATTTGGTATTAAAGGATTTTTACAATTATTATGTATAACAATAATACCTTTTTAATCGAAAAAAAGTCCCTTTCTTTCAAAATATTTTATTAATCAATTAAGAAATAAAACGCAAGGTCACCCCGAGTCCAAACCAATTCATTATTTCGGAAAACTATAATGAGGGATCTAGTTGCTTGGCTCTTTCCATACTGGATGATCCCCGTTTCATATCACCTAAATTATAATAGGCAATAGCTAAATTATACCAAGCACTTCCATTGTTAGGTTCTAATTCTACCGCTTTTAAAAACCATTGGACCGCTTCTTCATTATTCCCCTTGGAACCAAAAGCAACTCCCAACAAGCGATATACTTCATAATCATCGGATCTCATCTGAGAGGACAACTGAAGCCACTCAATGGCCTTATCATAATTACCCTCTCGCTCACCAAAATACCTTCCTCCATCCCGATATGCAATGGATAAATTATTTCGAGCTTCACGATAATCAAGGTCAATTGCTAATGCATTATTGTAATCATTAACAGCTCTCTCAAATAATCCTAAATATAAATTTGCATTCCCCTTTAATAAATGAGCATTTTTATAGTTGGGGTGAATAGATACGGCTTTGTCCAAATAACCAAGCGCTTGCTTTAGATATTGCTCATTAATGGATTCCTGCTCCGTACTTTTTGCAATCAAAATTCCCCCTAGCGCATTATTGAGCTTAGCGCTATTGGGAACCACTTTAATATCATTTGAAAATAGGGTATAGTTGTTTTTCCAACTCCTATTCCTAGCGAAAGTAAGCGTGGAAAATATGACTAATACCATCCCTAAAAGGACTTTTTGGAATGATCGAGGTATCCACCAACTCATCATACTAGTAATGGCGATGATCCACCCTAAGGAAGGCATAAACATAAATCGCTCGGATAAATGGGTCCCTATCGGGAAAACCACATTCGATACCATTGAAAAAGTGATCCAAAAAAATAACATTCCAAAAGAAAAATCTTTCCTCTTTGATCTTAAAACGACAATAAGCGATAATAACCCTAAATGAAATAATAGCGAAAAAATAATTAATGGATGAGATATGTTTAACATAGGTAGCGCCAAAGGATAATAATCATGCGAAAGCGGGAATGGAAAAATCAATAGCTGCTGATATTTTATCCACGATTGCATAATCAAAGCTGTTCGTTCCCAAACATCCATTAAAACATATACATGATCTTGTATTTTGAGAAATGGGTTGTTCATCCATTCCATACTAGGTGCTAAATCTACAGGGCCTATTACCATCGCTCGAATCCAAAGAAATATCCCAATACCAACTATGGCAGGCAAAATACCAATTACTACCCTTTTCCATTCCTTTTCACCTATATACCAAGCAGCTAAGGGAAAAATTCCTATGAACGTCAAACTGTTCTCTTTGGAGAGTAAACCTGCAAAATAAAATAACCCCATTAACACCAAATGTTGGAGCGAAGATTTCCCTAACTGTTTAAGAAAAAAAAATAGAGCCAATAGGGCAAACAAAAGAGAAAAAATTTCATCTCTTCCTTTAATATTTGCCACCACTTCGGTATGCAAAGGATGGCTCATGAATAATAAAGTAATAGCTAAAGCTAAACCACCTTCTATCCGAAGTAACACCAAACATTTAAAAAGTATTATACCAAGAATGCCATACAACAGGGCGTTAATGATATGCCCGCTAGTAGGTTGAACGCCAAAAAGAGAAACCTCCAATGCAAATGTCGCTAAACTAAATGGGCGGTAACGTCCTCCTGCTACTAGTTGTTCTTTGCCATCTTGCTGAAAAAAACCATAGAAAGTATCCTTTGAAAAAATACCCCTCCATCCGTTTATCCCAGCCTTTGTAAAATTATTTTCCGAAAATACAATGGCATCATCTAATACAAATTCGTGCTGAAATGTGTTGGCATATAGCATGAACCCAAAAAGAAATATTAACCAATCCGTTTTTCGAAAAATACTTTTCATGCAGCATTAAATACCATCCTATTTGACCATTTCGAGAGGCTCATCCTTTTTGATAGCTTTATACCTTCCCTTTCCAAATTTTGTCCCGTTAAAAGTGATGGATTTTTTAACTTTTTCCCTGGTCTCCTCATCCAATTTATTGAAATCTCGACATTTGGTAGAGCAACAAGAATCATATTCTTCTGCACATGCCGCGCATTGGATAAAAAGAATATGACATGCATCATTAGCACAGTTGATATGCGTATCCGCAAGTTGGCCACATTGATGACATCTGGCAATAATCTCCTCTGAGATTCGCTCCCCCATTCGCTCATCAAATACAAAATTCTTACCTATAAATTTATTAGGTAATCCATTTTCCAGACATTGTCTGGCATATTCAATAATACCTCCATCAATCATACAAACATCTTTGAAACCCTTGTGAAGATAGTAGGCACTAGCTTTCTCACAACGTATCCCTCCAGTGCAATACATGACAATGGTTTTATCCTTTTCTCCCTCCAACATTTCCTCCACAACAGGCAAAGCATCTCGGAAAGTTTCTACATCAGGACATATAGCTCCTTCAAAATGGCCTACCTCGCTTTCATAATGATTGCGCATGTCAACTATAATAGTATCATCTTTTTCTAATAATTTATTTACTTCAAATGCCGATAAGTGTCTCCCTCTCTTGGTTACATCAAAAGTAGCATCATTCAACCCATCCGCCACAATTTTATTTCTGACCTTGATTTTTAACTTATAAAAGGACTTCCCGTCATCTTCAATTGCATAGTTCAAACGTATTCCCTTTAACCAACCCGTATCTTCCAATACTTTTTCAAATGGTTTGAAATTGACTTTTGGCACTGATATTTGACCATTGATACCCTCCTGAGAAATATAAATTCTCCCAAATACTCCCACAGCATCTAAAGCTTTAAAGAAAAAATCTCTGAAAACTTGAACATCCTCAATATGGTGATATTTGTAAAAGGATAAAGTAACCCTCTCCTCATTGGACTGTCTTAGTAATTCTTTTAATTCATCATTATTGACCTTATTCCAAAGTTTCATAAACAAACATTTATAATTCAAAAATACAGAATTATCAACTCATACCTCCTTATAATTAGGCAGTTTCCCTAATTTATTTTAATTTTAACTTAGATATCCGGTCATAGTTAATCCAACGTAAAGGCTCTCGTTTTCTTTTTTTGAATTACGCACTATGGATTTAACCGTTACAGTTTATACCTCCTTTTCAGGAATGGACGCATTCGACAAAATCAAAATTGTTGATTTTTTCGAAAAAAATGATACCAAATTAAATAATGAACATTTAGAAGCTTCCATTAGTGCAGCTTTAAAAATAGTCCCCTCTTTCGGAGGAATTATTATTACCCTATCTAACGCTGACGAGTTAATGGCAGCAGCAGTCATCAATTTTACCGGAATGAAGCCTTATTTCCCCCACTCTTTCATCACCCATGTGGCGATACAAAAAAATCAAGAAGACCAAAAAACTCTCGCTGACAAATTAATTGAAGTTATTCAAGGACAAGCTAATGAAGAACTCAGTATCCTTTTAAAAACTACCCATCCCTTATATAAATTCTTTAAGGCCTCTTCCTTTAAAGAAAAGGGCAGATTTCTTAATACATGAGGTTAATATATTATTCTATAACTGTAGAAGGTTCTAAAAATTGCATTTCATATAGTTTTCTATACTGCCCTTCTGTTGATTTTATTAGGTTTTCGTGAGAACCCAACTCTTTGATTTCTCCTTTCTGAAGAACCATAATTTTATTAGCATGTCGAATGGTAGAAAGTCGATGTGCAATAATAATAGACGTTCGCTTATCTATTAATTTTTCAATGGCAAACTGTATGATTGATTCGGTCTCAGGATCCACTGAAGAAGTTGCCTCATCAAGGATCAAAATATCAGGATTAAAAACTAAAGCCCTAACAAAAGAAATGAGTTGACGTTGACCCATAGATAAAGTTGCCCCCCTTTCCATTACTTTGTAATCGTAACCACCCGGCAAGCGATTGATAAATTCATGTGCTCCTATCATTTTAGCAGCTTCGATAACTTTTTCTTTAGAAAAACTATTATCTCGCAAGGTTATATTTTCATATACCGTTCCGGAAAATAAAAATACATCCTGCAGTACCATCGCTATTCGCTTTCGCAAAGCGTAAATTTCATAAGATTCAATAGGTTCACTATCTATTAATATTCGACCAGCATTGATCTCATAAAACCTATTCAAAATATTAGTAATAGTCGTTTTCCCCGAACCTGTACTCCCCACAATAGCTAAAGTTTCTCCAGGCTTCACCTCAAAAGTCAAATTTTTTAATACCATCTCTCCTGGATTGTAGGCAAAAGAAACTTGATCAAATTGTAAATGACCCTTAATTTTATTGGGCATTAAAGTACCCTCATTGGGTATCGTTTCATTTTTATCTAATAAATTAAATACCCGCTCAGCAGCTACTAAACCCATTTGTAAGGTGTTAAATTTATCCGCTAACATTCTTATAGGTCTAAACAACATCTCTAAATAAATAGGAAATGCAACTAAAGCACCAAGTGTTACGTCATTACTAATTACCCCTCTTGCACCCCACCACACCATTAACCCTAAGGATGCCGCCGAAATTATCTCTACTACTGGGAAAAATATCGCATAATATAAAATAGATTTTAAGTTGGCACCAGTATACCTTCTGTTGATAATCCTAAATTTTTCTCGTTCTTGCTCCTCTGCATTAAAAATTTGAACTATCCGCATACCACTGATTCGCTCCTGTAGAAAGGCGTTCATTTTTGAAATCTCTGCCCTAACTTTTTGGAAGGACTTTTTTACCTTTTCTTTGAAAATATAACTAGCTACCATTAAGAATGGTAAGGTAGTCAAACAAATCAGCGTTAACTTCCAACTGGTTATAAACATGATTCCCAAGACCGCAATCAAAGTAAGCAAATCTGCAACAATGGTTATTAATCCCTGCGTGAAAACATCGTTAATCGTCTGGATATCATTAATAGTCCTAGTTGTCGAAGTTCCAATGGGAGTTTTATCGAAATACGTTAACCTCAAGTTGGTAATATGATTAAAAACCTGAACCCTCAAGTCCCTAACTACCGATTCACCGAGCCAGCTGGTGCCGTAAGTAAATAAGTACCTTAATATAGCTTCTAAAAAAAGTATCCCCACTAGAATCATGGTCAATTGAACCAATCCTTCCAAATCATTCAAGAAAATATGCTCATCTACCATTTGTTGAATGAGCTTGGGGCGAAGGATAGCTAGAGGTGCCAACACCACCGCTAATACACCCGAAGCCATAAATAATAATCTATATGGACGAGTCAATTTGATTAATCGACCTAATAAAAAGAAGTCAATCTTATTTTTTTCCAAAATCTTAATATTGTATAATCCTTAAAAACATCAGTTACTCCGTTTAGTTGCTCTGTTTCTCATGTCCAAATCCAAAAATAAACCTTACTTCATACACATAACAAAAACTTCTGTTTTTTTTACAATAATAAAGTGGTGCTCCTAATTCTTTCATAAGTGCCACATAAGCGTACACCGAACTTCTCGATATCCCTAGTTTTTGTGATAATTCTTGAGCGCTGCCCGTAGCTTTCAACCTAATTAATTGGTCAATGCGCTCTATTAACTCCAAACTTTTAAGCCATTTCATCACTTCAATCTATTAATCCGTTATCCTTGAAACTGTAATATTGTCTATCCCCAATTATTAAATGATCAATAATTTTGAGATCTAAACCTTGGGCACCTGAACAAACCTTTTTGGTCAAATCAATATCTGCTTGACTAGGTTTTAAATTACCAGAGGGATGGTTGTGATAAAGGATAAGTCCGCTTGCAGATATTTCAAGGGCTTTTCGGAATATAATTTTTGCATCTACATAGGTTCCAGCCACTCCTCCAATGCTAATTCGTTCTTTCCTCATCACTTTATTTGCTCGATTGAGCAATAAAATCCAAAATTCTTCATGCTCCAGATCTGTTAAATGGGCAACCAATTCCCGATAGGCAGAGGCACTATCAACTATTTGTTTTTGAGCGGTTGTGGGCTCGCTCATCCGTCTCTTACCCAATTCCAAGGCAGCTATCAAAGTAATAGCCTTTACATTCCCCACTCCCTTAAAAGTTTTAAATTGAGAGACATTCAATCTGGCCAATTTGCCCAAATCTCCATCAACCTGCTGCAAAATTCTTTTAGCTAAATCCACTGCAGATTCATTGCGACTGCCGGAACCTAATAAAATGGCTAGTAATTCAGAGTCTGAAAGATTGTGTTTGCCCTTTAAGAGCAGTTTCTCACGCGGACGGTCCTCTTCTGCCCAGTTCTTAATCCCAAAAACAATGGGTTCTTCATATTGCTTCATCTGGATTGCATTTTAATTTTAATGCAACCGGAATATTTGTAGCCTTGCTTTGACCAAAATAATCTATTTTGCCTTTAGAAGCAATTTTTTGATTAATATAGATGAATTACTGCAGCCAGAAATTGCCCAAAAGAGCAAGGCTAAAAAGTACTAAAACCATTGCCAACTTGTTTGCCAAAGGCCAAAGTGCAGCTAAATTTCCTTTAAGAATGGTCTGGGATATTCAATCTGATGAGCAGTCGGCTCCCGAAAAAAGTAAAATGGCGGTGTCCGTTCCCAAAAAAAAAATAAAAAAAGCGGTTCATAGAAATCTCCTCAAAAGGCGCATTCGGGAAGCTTGGAGAAGCAATAGAAGTTCGCTCCTTATCCCAGAAAAAAACTATACAATAACGGTCTTGTTCATTTATTATGGTAACACCATCAAAGATTTCAAAGCCATCCAACACTCCATGAAATTTCTTATTGAACAGTTGCAAGGAAACCTAAAACCTCATTAATTATGCCCCTATTCCTTAAATATATCTGGTTAATAATTTCTATCACCTTAGTTGGCAACTCCCTGTTGGCTCAAAGAGTCTTACAAATTGAAAAATTTGGAAACCCCAAAACCAAAAAATTATTTCCAGGTGAAGAAATTGTTTATCAAATAAGAGACACCGAAGGTTGGTCTCGAGGTGTTATAGACCGACTAATTGTCGATCAAAACTTGATTGGATTGCAAAATAGATATATAAAATTAGACGAGATTACTGCCTTTAGATATCACAGAGAATGGCCTAAGCCTTTCGCCAAACAACTTTTTTGGTTTGGTGCAGCTTGGTCTTTTTACGGTTTTATCGGCCCACTCACAGATGATGTTCCCGATAATGGATATAGAAAAGCAGATGCCATAGTTACCGCTAGCAGTTGGGTAATTGCATTGGCACTGCCCAAAATATTGAACTACAGGGTGGTTCGATTCGGAAAAAGAAAACGACTGAGAATGTTAGATCTAAATTTCTCCGCTGTACCTTATGATTTAAGGTAATGATGAATTAAGTATTCAATAGCCAAATGGTATCCCACCAGTCCTAATCCCATTATGGTGCCCACACAATTAGGTGCTGTATAGGAGTGGTGTCTAAATGCTTCCCTTGAAGCGACATTCGAAATGTGTACCTCGACAACTGGAGCAGAAATGGCTGCAATGGCATCAGCCAAAGCTACAGAAGTATGGGTATAGGCTGCAGGATTAAAAACAATGCCGTCCCAGTCAAAACCTACTTCATGTAATTTGTCAATAAGTAATCCCTCATGGTTACTTTGAAAATGTTCTAAATGAAAAGAAGACCATTTTTCCTTAATTTCTTGAAAAAAATCTTCAAAGCTACTATGGCCATAAATGGTAGGCTCCCTTTTTCCCAAAAGATTCAAATTCGGCCCATTAAGAATTAAAATTCGTTTCATTAGTTATTTAATTCGCCATTTCAGACATAAATTTTATCCTCATCAGTTTGATTTCCTCTAAGGTAATATCATCCTCTTTTAATTGTTCAAAAGCCGCTTCCTCCTGATCAGTTTCAGACTCTAAAAAGTAATCATAAATCTCCTCCCTAGCATATTCATCAACACAATCTTCTAAATAATAATCAATATTCAAGCGGGTTCCGGAGGTGACTATAGCATATAATTCTTGTAGCAATTCATCCATGGTAATATTATTGGCATCCGCAAGATCTTCTAATGGGACTTTCCTATCAATACCCTGGATTAAATTGACCTTAATCTTAGACTTCTGTGCTACCTGTTTGATTACAAAATCTGTAGGTCTTTCAATTCCATGCTCTTCCACATATCCTTTAATCAATTCCAAAAACGGCTGCCCGTATCGCTCAGCCTTACCTTTACTGACCCCAGTAATCTGAGACATGTCTTCCATGGTAATAGGATATTGAGTAGCCATGTCCTCCAAAGAAGGATCTTGGAATATCACATAAGGAGGAACTTCCCTTTTTTGTGCCTCTTTTCTCCTTAAGTCTTTCAACATTTTAATTAACAATTCATCTAAAACCGCAGTTTGTCCCATATCTTCTTCAGCAGCTGTCTCCTCCTTGTAATTGTTATTTAAAGGAACCTTTATCGCCGATGGCTGCTCCAAAAATGCATGTCCTTCAGGCCTCATTTTGAGCAATCCGTAAGTTTCAATATCCTTATATAAAAAATCTTGTAATAGGGCATTCCGATAGATAGAATACCAAAAATTTTCATCCTTATCATTATCCTTTTCTGCGAGCAACAAATCTACCAAGGGCTTAATCCCCATATTTTCTTCTACTTCTAACACCTTCTTTAGACCCTTAACCATTTCCGAACTCACTTCAACTTGCTCCTTGGGAGATTTGCAATTGTCACACATTTTGCCACAATGCTCCTCATCAAACTGCTCTCCAAAATAGTGTAATAGAAATTTCCTCCTACAAGAAGCGGTCTCCGAATAAGCCATAATTTCTTGCATCAACTGATGACTCAACTCTCGCTCCGCTACAGGTTTATCCCGAAGGAATTTTTCTAATTTCAAAATATCCTTATAGGCAAAAAAGGCAATACAACGCCCCCCAAGACCATCTCTACCTGCTCTTCCTGTCTCCTGATAATAATTTTCAATACTCTTGGGTATATCATAATGAATGACAAATCGAACATCGGGTTTATCTATCCCCATCCCAAATGCAATAGTAGCTACTATTACATCCATTCTTTCCATCAAAAAATCATCTTGCGTCTTAGACCTTAATTTAGCTTCCAAACCCGCGTGATAAGGTGCAGCTTTTATATCATTGACCTGAAGGGTCTGCGCTATAGCCTCCGCAGATTTTCTGCTTTGCACATAAATGATTCCCGATTTTCCAGGCATCTGATGAATAATCTGTACAATCTTTTTGAGGGTTACCTCAGGCTTCCCCTTAGGTAGTACTTCGTAAAATAAATTGGGCCTATTGAAGGAGGAAACAAATGTATTTTCCTGCTTCATATTCAAATTCTTGAGGATGTCCATTTGGACCTTTGGCGTAGCCGTAGCCGTTAATGCAATGATTGGAATACTTCCCCCTATTCCTTCTAACATAGATTTTATCCGCCGATATTCGGGTCTAAAATCATGGCCCCATTCGGAAATACAATGTGCTTCATCCACCGCTACAAAACTAATATTAGCTTGCTTGAAAAATTCAATATTCTCCTCCTTTGTTAAGGTTTCAGGGGCGACAAATAATAATTTGGTATTCCCATCAACAATATCCTGCTTGACCTGCTTCATCTGTCCCTTGGTCAATGAAGAATTTAAAAAATGGGCTACCTCATCTCTTTGGCTATGACTCCTTATAGAATCTACTTGATTTTTCATTAAAGCAATCAATGGAGAAATAACCAAAGCCGTTCCCTCCATAATAAGCGCAGGCAATTGGTAACATAAAGATTTTCCGCCTCCAGTGGGCATAATTACAAATGTATCTTTACCGTCTAGAACACTCTTCACTATCTTCTCCTGTTGAGACTTGAACTCGTCAAATCCAAAATAATCTTTTAAAGCTTTATGCAAACTATTGGCACTCAATGTCATTTTCTTCGTTCATTTCTGATGTACCTCATTTATTCCTCAGCAAAGAACTGCACATCAATTCATTGTTAATATAAAAACCTTTAATCAAAGTGTTTTTTAGAAAAATTTTTATTCGTGTTTTCAGACAAAATTAAAAGATTGGTATTCCGATTTTTCTTTTGGTTAAATCTTGGCTATCATTACCTTACAAATTGTCAAAAAGATTGCAAAATTACAAAACCAATTCGTGAATATTAACGACTTAATTGTTAAAACCGCTCAGAATACTATTGAAATTGAAACCCACACCATTCAAAATTTATCAAATTCAATAGATGAGCACTTCGTTCAAACCGTCCTAACCTTGCTTAAAAGCAAAGGTCGCCTCATTATTACCGGAGTGGGTAAAAGTGCCCTAATAGGGCAAAAAATTGTCTCTACGCTCAATTCAACCGGCACTCCTGCCATTTTTATGCATGCAGCTGATGCCATTCACGGTGATTTGGGAATGATTATACCAGATGATATTGTCCTGTGTATATCCAAAAGCGGTCTCACTCCTGAAATTAAAGTCCTCATCCCCCTGCTCAAAAGTCGCCATACTACCATTATCGCAATGGTAGCTGATAAAAATTCTTTATTGGCCAAATCCGCCCATTTTATACTTTATACTCCAATAGAAAAAGAAGCTGATCCCAATAATTTAGCACCAACAGCAAGTACTACTGCACAAGTCGCTATGGGTGATGCACTTGCTACTGCCTTAATAGCAGCTCGAGGTTTCTCCGCTGAAGATTTTGCACGACATCACCCCGGAGGAACCCTAGGCAAACAAATGTACTTGACCGTAGAGACCCTTTATAAAAATAACGAAAGACCCGCCGTCTCTCCTAACGATGATCTTTCTGCAGTTATCCTAGAAATTACTTCCAAAAGATTAGGAGCCGCAGTAGTCATTGACCAGCAGAAAAAGGCTATGGGAGTCATTACAGATGGAGACTTGAGAAGGATGCTAAATCAAGGAGCTACCAACTTGTCCCAAATTACCGCATCTCAAATAATGAACCCCAATCCTAAAATAATTCAACCTAATCTCTTGGCAGTAAATGCATTGGAAATCATGCGAAAAAACAGCATCACCCAGCTGATTGTCTGCGAAATAAATAACACCTATCTGGGAATTGTACACCTCCACGATCTGCTTAGAGAAGGAATTATTTAATCCCAACCTACTTTTTTTCCTTATTTTTAAAACTGCTAAAAAACCCTATATCATGAGCAAAAAGAAATCTAAAAGACTCCATGTCACCCTTTGGGTTGCCCAATTTGTGCTCGGTCTCACCTTTATAATGGCGGGAATGATGAAGTTAATTACCCCCATTTCAGAGCTAAAAAATTACCTGAGTTGGGTCAACGAAATACCGGAATTGCTCTTGGTCATAGGGGTGGCAGAGCTTCTCGGCGGAATTGGACTGCTCCTTCCCTCTCTATTGAATATCTATCCCCGAATTTCCGCTTTCGCAGCCATAGGTTTACTCTTTATTATGATTTTAGCAGCTGGTTATCATCTCATCTATAAAGAATACAGCTCCATCCCTATTAACTTATTATTTGGATCACTATCCTCTTTCATCGCCTGGGGAAGACTCATAGCTGTACCCCTGCCTTTTAAAAACTAAAAAAACCATTCTCATGCGCTTTATCCTTTCTATCCTTTTCTTATCCATTGGTATCTCTGGTTTTAATCAATCTATAATACCTTCGGTAAAAAACCTCACCCTCCAAGCATCAGCTGAAAATCAAGGAATTCCAATCGACCAAATCCTTTACGCCTATTCCCCTAGCCAAATTGATCTTCCTGTAAGATTAGGCGGTAGTGCAGGCTTAAAAAGTACCAATCAACCAGACCAGGCCAATGTCGTCTTCGATCTAGATCCTCAAATGAATACCCCAGCAGAAGGATACCAAATCAGCATAAAAGACCGTAAAATAACCCTCACTGGTAAAGACCAAGCAGGGCTTTTCTATGCTTTTATAACTCTGGATCAATTAATAAAAGATTACAAAGTCCTTCCCAATTTAGAACTTGTTGATTACCCCTCAATTGGGTTTAGACCCATTCATATTGACGTCAAACATCATCTAGAGAAAAAGGAATACTACTACGACCTTATAGATTTTTTAGCGCAGCTTAAAATCAATGGAATCATTCTAGAGTTAGAAGACAAAATTAAATATACCAATAGGACGGCAATTGCATCCGAAGATGCCTTTTCCATAGAAGAGTGGAAAGCTCTAAGCGATTATGCTATGGAAAGAAATATCTCCATCAGCCCCTTAGTACAGGGTCTGGGCCATGCATCTTACATTTTAAAACACCCCCAATATCAAGAACTAAGAGATGACCTAGAAAGCGATTGGGCTTTTAATCCCCTCAATCCTGAGACGTATGAACTCCAATTTGATTTGTATCGCCAAGCTATGGAAGCTACACCCCATGGCAAATATCTGCATGTAGGAGGAGATGAAGTGCAAACCACAGGAAGAGAAAGTGGCCAATCAGCCCTTGAACTTAACCTCATTTGGCTAAATAAAGTATCTGAATTTGCCGCCCAAAATGGTAGAATTCCCATTTTTTGGGATGATATGCCCCTCAAACAAGCAGCAGTGTACTATCCTATGTTTGACCAGAATATGCCTAAAGAAAAAGTGGATTCTCTTTGGATGGCTAATAAAGGAAACCTAGAACAATTTTTAGACCGCTTTCCTAAAAATTGCATTTATATGCGATGGAACTACTCCCATGCTGAAACTTATGGAAATGATAAAG
>JBEAPR010000119.1:0-5758 GCA_041164265.1 Bacteroidota bacterium
CCGAGTCCTTTTTATCAACTAATTTCTTAGCAGATTTTACTGTTTTTACAATTCCCCTTTCAATTAATTTCCTAATGATGAAGGGCTTGAAAAGTTCCGCAGCCATCCCCTTAGGAATACCGCATTCGTGAAGTTGTAAAGAAGGTCCTACGACAATGACAGAACGACCAGAGTAATCTACCCGCTTACCTAATAAGTTTTGACGGAATCTACCTTGCTTACCTTTAAGAATATCACTCAAAGACTTCAAGGCTCTGCCTCCTTCTGCTTTGACAGCATTGGATTTTCTGGAATTATCAAATAAAGAATCCACAGCTTCTTGAAGCATTCTTTTTTCATTTCTAAGAATAACTTCAGGAGCTTTTATTTCTAGTAAGCGCTTTAATCGGTTGTTTCTAATAATGACTCTTCTATAGAGATCATTTAAATCCGAACTTGCAAAACGACCTCCATCTAAAGGGACCAATGGCCTTAATTCCGGTGGAATCACTGGTAGATACTGAATAATAGTCCATTCGGGTCTATTTTCCTGTCTCGTCAATCCATCCCGGAAAGCTTCTACTACTCTAAGACGTTTCAAGGCTTCTGACTTTCTCTGCTGAGAAGTTTCGTTTTTCGCTTGATTTCTCAAGGCAAAAGATAACTCATCTAAATCTAGAGTGGCCAATAAATCTCTTATCGCTTCAGCACCCATTTTAGCGATGAATTTATTGGGATCTGAATCATCCAATTGTTGATTTTCAGGAGGAAGAGTTTCCATGATTTCCAAATACTCCTCTTCCGTTAGTAAAGGAAAATTTTCCTTTTCATCAAATAAATCAGCCTTAATCCCCCTATTAATTACTACGAATCTCTCGTAATAAATAATTGATTCTAATTTTTTAGAAGACAGTCCAAGCAAATAACCAATTTTGTTGGGTAAGGACTTGAAAAACCAAATATGAACGACAGGGACAACTAACTTAATGTGACCCATACGCTCTCTTCGTACCTTTTTTTCGGTTACTTCAACACCACATCGGTCGCATACGATTCCCTTGTATCTAATCCTTTTATATTTACCACAATAGCATTCATAGTCTTTAACAGGACCGAATATTCTTTCGCAAAACAAGCCATCTCGTTCCGGCTTGTAGGACCTATAATTAATCGTCTCAGGTTTAAGTATTTCCCCTTTAGATCTTTGAAGAATATCATCTGGAGAAGATAGACTTACAGTAATGGTCTCGAAGTCTTGACTCTGAACTTGACTTTGTTTTTTAAAAGACATTATTTAGATTTTAATTCTATTCAATAATAATCCAGCCACCTCTTTTCTCATCTTATTCAAATTTAATATCCAATGCAAGCCCCCTCAATTCGTGTACCAATACGTTGAAAGACTCAGGTATAGAAGGTGTAGGAAGGTTATCTCCTTTAACAATAGCTTCGTATGCCTTGGCTCTTCCATTGATATCGTCTGACTTGATAGTTAATAATTCTTGCAAAATGTTAGCCGCACCGAATGCTTCGAGTGCCCATACTTCCATTTCTCCGAATCGCTGTCCACCAAATTGAGCTTTACCTCCCAATGGTTGTTGCGTAATCAATGAATAAGGACCAATAGATCTTGCGTGCATCTTATCGTCTACCATGTGGGACAATTTCAACATATAAATTACACCTACTGTTGCTTGCTGGTGGAATCTATCTCCAGTTTCGCCATCGTAGAGATAAGTCTGACCTAAAGAAGGCAAAGAGGCCTTTTGAATCCATGTTTCTATCTCTTCTTGACTAGCACCATCAAAAATAGGAGTAGCAAATTTTACACCCAGTTTCTCTCCGGCCCAACCTAAAACAGTTTCGAAAATTTGACCTAGGTTCATCCTCGACGGTACTCCTAGTGGATTCAAAACAATATCAACAGGTGTTCCATCCTCCAAAAAAGGCATATCTTCCATTCTAACAATTTTGGAAACAATCCCCTTGTTACCATGCCGTCCTGCTAATTTATCCCCCACCTGAAGTTTTCTCTTTTTAGCCATATAAACTTTGGCTAATTTTAATACTCCTGCAGGCAGTTCATCTCCTATGCTGATGTTAAATTTCTCTCTTTTATATCTTCCAATTTCCTCATTTAATTTGATATTATAATTGTGTAGCAACCTCGCTATCAAATTATTGGTATTATCATCAGTTGTCCAATTACTATAATCAATGGAAGTATAATCCAGATCTCTTAAAATCTCTTTGGTAAATTTTTGACCTTTGGGGATTAAATCATCCTTATAGATGGTTTTCACTCCCTGAGCTGTCTTCCCTTTGACCATAGACATTAGCTTGTCAATCAGGATAGTTCTCAATTCGTTTACCGCAATCGCATGCTGATCATCCAATTTAGCTAATTGATTTTTTTCCTGATCTTTCTGGATTTTATCCTTTTTAGCTCTCGCAAAAAGTTGTTTGTCGATAATAATCCCTTTGGTAGATGGAGGTGCTTTCATCGAAGCATCCTTAACATCTCCCGCCTTATCCCCAAAAATAGCTCTAAGAAGTTTTTCTTCTGGTGTTGGATCCGATTCTCCTTTTGGAGTAATCTTACCAATCAAAATATCACTTTCTTTTACCCAAGCACCTACTCTAATAATTCCATTTTCATCTAAATCCTTGGTAGCTTCTTCACTGACGTTTGGAATATCATTGGTCAACTCTTCTTCCCCCAATTTGGTATCTCGGACATCCATTTCAAAATGCTCGATATGAATAGAAGTGAACACATCTTCCCGAATCACTCTTTCAGAGAGAACGATGGCATCTTCAAAATTATACCCTTTCCACGGCATAAAGGCCACCTTCAAGTTTTGTCCTAGCGCCAATTCACCTTTTTCGGTAGCATACCCATCACAAAGGATTTGCCCTTGCTCAACCCGATCACCCTTTCTAACTATGGGTTTTAGATTGATACAAGTTCCTTGGTTTGTCCTTTGAAATTTAGTCAGTTTGTAGGATTTAAAATTATCTTCAAAAGAGGTCAATTGATCCTCTTCACTTCTGTCGTATTTGATGACAATTTCATTGGCATCTACATATTCAACAACTCCGTTTCCTTCCGCATTGATGAGCATTCTAGAGTCTCGAGCCACTTTCCCTTCCAAACCGGTACCTACGATTGGCGAACTAGGTCTCAATAATGGTACCGCCTGACGCTGCATGTTTGATCCCATTAATGCTCGGTTGGCATCATCATTTTCCAAAAATGGAATCATAGATGCGGAAACCCCAACAATCTGGTTAGGCGCTACGTCCATATATTCAATATCTTCAGGAGCTAACACCGGAAAATCGCCATGTTCTCTACACTTTATCCTATCAGATTCAAAATTACCTTCGTCAGTAATAGGTGCATTGGCTTGAGCAATCTTCATATAATCTTCCCCTTCAGCGGATAGGTATACAGGCTCTCCAGCCAAAGTAACAACCCCTTCATTTACCTTTCTATAGGGAGTCTCTAAGAATCCCATTTTGTTAATTTTGGCATGCACACAAAGAGTGGAGATCAAACCAATATTGGGTCCTTCAGGAGTTTCGATTGTACAAAGTCTTCCGTAGTGGGAATAGTGAACGTCTCTTACCTCAAAACCAGCTCTCTCCCTAGATAGACCTCCAGGTCCTAAAGCAGAAATCCTCCGCTTATGGGTAATTTCAGAAAGTGGATTGGTTTGATCTAAAAATTGAGACAATTGACTGGTTCCAAAAAACGAGTTAATAACAGAGGATAAAGTTCTAGCATTAATTAAGTCAATAGGCGTAAATACTTCGTTATCTCGAACATTCATCCGTTCTCTGATAGTCCTAGCCATCCTAGCCAAGCCTACACCAAATTGGGCATAAAGTTGCTCTCCAACAGTTCTAACCCTACGATTACTCAGGTGATCGATATCGTCAATCTCAGCTTTTTGATTCATCAAGCTAACCAAGTATTTGACTATTTCGATAATATCTTCTTTGGTTAACACCAAAATTTCTGTTGGAGTATCTAAACCTAACTTTCTATTGATTTTATACCGCCCTACATCTCCAAGGTTATACCTTTTATCTGAAAAGAATAATTTATCAATTATTCCACGAGCTGTTTCCTCATCAGGGGGATCAGTACCTCTGAGCTGTCTGTATATATATTGAACTGCTTCTAATTCAGAACTTGAAGGATCTTTTTGAAGCGTATTGTAAATAATTGAATAGTCCTGATCAATCTCTTCCTTCTGTAGTATAACTACCTCTGCACCGGCATTTTGAATATCTAAAATCTTTTCTTCATCCAAGATTTCATCTCTTTCCAAAATGATTTCATTTCTTTCAATAGTTACCACTTCACCGGTATCCTCATCAACGAAATCTTCAGTCCAGCTCTTAAGGACCCGAGCTGCTAATTTTCTACCAATGATAGATTTGAGGGTTTTGGGAGATACTTTTACTTCATCAGCAAGATCAAATAAATCTAAAATTTCTTTATCGGTGTGAAAACCTATTGCCCTAAGAAGAGTGGTTACAGGAAACTTTTTCTTTCGGTCAATGTAAGCATACATCACTGTATTTATATCTGTAGCAAATTCCATCCAAGCGCCCTTAAAAGGAATGACCCTAGCAGAGTATATTTTAGTTCCATTGGGATGGAAAGTTTGACCAAAGAAAACCCCAGGCGATCTGTGTAGTTGAGAAACGATAAGTCTCTCTGCACCATTAATTACGAATGTTCCTTTTGGAGTCATGTATGGAATGTTTCCAAGGAAAACGTCACTAACTATGGTTTGAAAATCAACGTGTTCTTCATCGTTACAAGAAAGTCTGAGTTTAGCCTTTAAAGGTACACTATAAGTTAGTCCCCTTTGCATACACTCTTCTATAGTATAACGAGGAGGATCTACAAAATAGTCAAGGAATTCTAAAACAAAAATATTCCTAGCATCAGTAATTGGAAAATTTTCTTGAAAGACCTTGTATAGACCTTCATTCATTCTGTTTTCAGGAGTAGTTTCTAACTGGAAAAACTCTTGGAATGATTTTAATTGAATTTCTAATAAGTCCGGATATCCGGAGGCCTGTTTGATTTTGCCGAAACTTATTCTTTGGCTTTCAGCTGATTGGACCATTCCATTGGTTGTCATTTGCTATCTGGATTTGATGATCTGGATAATTAAATCTTATTTATACGACAATAGGCTTAGCGAATAGACTTCTATTCGCTAAGCCATATTAACTGTAAAGTGCTTAAATACACTACACAGTCAGTAAAAAAATCACTTAAGTTCTATTTCGGCACCAGCCTCTTCTAGAGCAGCTTTGATTTTTTCAGCTTCATCTTTAGGCACACCTGCCTTTACAGTAGTTGGTGCAGCATCTACTAAGTCCTTAGCCTCTTTCAAACCAACATTCAATAAAGTTTTAACTTCTTTAACAACTTTCAACTTACCAGCACCAGCAGACGTCATCACTACATCAAACTCGGTTTTTTCAGCAGCTGCACCAGCGTCTCCACCAGCGACAGCAGGACCAGCAACAGCAACCGCTGCAGCAGCGGGCTCAATGCCATATTCATCTTTCAAAATCTGTGCCAACTCGTTAACTTCCTTTACGGTAAGGTTTACTAGTTGTTCTGCAAAATCTTTTAAATCAGCCATTTTAATGGTTTTTTAGTTGTACGATAAATATAAATATCGTGCGTTAACACTTGGAAGCCAAATTAAATGGTTTGCCTTATTGCACGGTTTCGGCAAACCAA
>JBEAPR010000120.1:0-4383 GCA_041164265.1 Bacteroidota bacterium
CGCAGGAACTACCTGGTTAGAAGAACTCATCGGCCTGGCAGCCTCCGGTCCTAAAGGCACTAAAATAGTCCTCTCTATCTATGAAAAAGCGCTAGAAAAAATTGATGCCCTCTGTGCCCCATACACCTCAGTTATAGATATTCAAAAAGAAAAGTTACCGTCGTTAACGACCGTTCAAAATTGGAAGGGATCCGACTGGGAACATACCATCAGACACCTACCTGACCATCCTCAATTCAACCCAAATGTTCGACAATTACTGCACGTCGCATACAAAATAGCAGCTGAAATGGGGCCAGCTTTTACCGATGTCCTCCAAGAACATCAAGACATTATCGGAGAAAATGTGACAGCCAACCTATGGGAAAGGCATATACAACCGCTGTTTTTAACTTAATCATGTATGTAATCCCATCACCAGCCTATCTAAAACCTAACCGAATTTTTTATTTTTCTATTGAGGAATCAAAGACCTATTTCTCCTAATGCAAAAATTACATTCCAATCACTTATAAATAGGAAAGGAATACAACCTATATCCTTTTAGCCTGTGGTTTTAAACCGGTCAAATCTTCAATCCTTACAGAAATACCCGATTCAATACTCTTCCTAGCAGCACCTCTAGTTAAAATTAGAATGGAATACAGCCTATATTCTTTTAGCCTGAGGTTTTAAATCGGTCAAATCTTCAATCCTTACAGGAATACCCGTTTCAATACTCTTCCTAGCAGCAATTCCAATTAAAACGGACATCGCTCCATCTCGCAAGCCAGCTAAATGTTTGAGGCGATCTGCCCCCTCAGGATTTCTAATGATTCGATCTTGAAGTCGTTCGTCTCCTCCGCCGTGGCCCTTTCGGTCATACCCCACCATTATTTTTTGATAATCCGTCCAATTGTTATATAAAATGATAGGCTTATATTCTTTCTCCTCTCCACCCACTTGGTTCATCTCCGCCTCATGTAACGCCTCCTGACTGAACCCTCCTTCCTCCAAAAAAGGAATATCCTGCCAAGCTTCTAATCGTCCATCCATTCCATTAAAGGCAATTTTCCAACCTTCATAGGGCGAATAGGTCGTCAAAGAATAATTGACCACCGCTTGATTGGCATACTTAATCTGAGCGGACATTTTATCGTAAATATCGATTTCTGACCTAAACAAACAATTATCCCGAATATATCCATCATACTGTTCATTGTCCACATACAAGCGCTTATCATAACCACTTTTCAAAATATCCCAATAAAATTTACAGTCCTGAGTATGCGCACAATTTCTGCAATTTTTTCCCCTAAAAGGTCCATTATGACCATAGTGTTCCAAAGCACCATAAGCGAATACCTCCGAAGGATCAGCATCCAACCACCAATTTAAAAGGTCAAAGTGATGCGTAGCCTTGTGAACCCACAACGACCCACTCCACTCTTTTTGCCCATGCCATCTTCTAAAATAAGAAGCCCCATGATAGGTATTGAGGTACCAATGGAAATCTACCGAAGTGACTTTCCCTATAGCCCCATCATTTAATAATTCTTTGATTTTTGTGATATGGGGATTCCATCTATAATTAAACCCAACAATTAAATTTTTTCCAGATTTTTTCTCCGCATCTAAAATAGCCTGGCACTTGACTTCATCTGTAGTAAGGGGCTTTTCAGTCAATACATCACACCCCATTTCCAATCCTTTAATAATAAATTGGTGATGGGTACTATCAGGGGTAGTTACAATAACCAATTCGGGTCGAACGGTCCTTACCATTTCCTCAAAATCAGCGAAAACAGGACAATCGATCTTCATTTCGCTCTTAGCTAATTCCAATCGTCCTGGATTCACATCACAAAGGCCGACAAATTCAATGACATCAGGATAGTTTTCCACCACCCTTTTCCCCCAAAATCCTATACCCCGAATCCCAGTTCCTACCAAAGCTACTTTTAATTTATTTTCTTTACCCGATTTTAAATCCATAGGGTTGGCTAAAGTGTATCCCGCAGCTAAAAGACTTACGGAAGTAATAAATTGTCGCCTGGAAGTAGTCATCTTAATCTTTTTTATAGTGAATAACTGATAAATTGGCTTTGCGAACTGCTTCAATAGCTAACTTATCTACTGCCCTATCATACGTCATTAATCCATTAACTTCCCCCTCCACATCTGTAGTTTGCGTATATATCGCCCCCGCAAATCCTTGTTGTACCAATTCTAATAACTGTTGAGCGTACTTTACATATTCAGCCGTGGTTTCTGAGGAGTTCTTAAATTTAACATATCCCCAATTGTCGTCAGGACGCCAAAGGTGTCCTTGGAGCGGTAAACCAATACCGCCGTATTCGCCCAAAACATTGACTCGGGTAGGGTCATACAAATACATTTCTGGATGCGGATAATTATGTAAATCCAATATATCCCCCGTTTGAATATGATTGCCCCCACTAGCTGAATTGACCAAACGAGAAGGATCCATCAACTTGGTCCAATCTGAAATTTCCGCAGTCTTAAATTGTCCCCAAGCTTCGTTAAAGGGCACCCAAACCACAATACTTGGATGGGCTTTCAAACCATCCATAATTTGTTTCCATTCCTTTTTGAAAATAGCCTCCGATTCAGGACTGCGCTTCAATTCATTGCCGTCGAACATTTTTCGATTTTGCCACCCATTAGATCGATCACCACTAGGCATATCTTGCCACACCAGCATCCCCATTCTATCGCAGTGGTAATACCAACGGTCTGGTTCCACCTTTACATGCTTACGAATAGTATTAAAACCGTATTCTTTAGTTTTAATAATATCGTAAGCCAAAGCCTCATCTGATGGTGCAGTGTACAAACCATCTGGCCACCATCCTTGATCCAATGGCCCAAAATGGAAGTACGCTTTCCCATTTAACATCATTCGCATGATGCCTCGTTCATCCTTTTGAACAGAAATACTGCGCATACCAAAATAAGAGGAAACCTCATCAGCGGAGACCCCATCTTTACTCTTGAGCACTACTTTTACATCGTAAAGAAACGGATCTTCAGGCGACCACCATTTGGCATTTTTTATCCACAACTCCAAAGGTTCCATAGCATTCCCCTTACCACTACTAACTACTTGATTTCCCTCAAGTACAGTTACTTCCACCACATCTCCATATTCAAAATTTTCTCCCTCAATGTCAACACTCACCCTTCCCGTCTCCGGAGATGGACTATAATTCAATCCTGTTATATGTTTAACGCCCCCCACAGGTTCTAACCAAACGGTTTGCCAGATTCCCGTTACTGCAGTGTACCAAATCCCCCTTGGATGACTCACTTGTTTGCCTCTAGGTTGTGGTCCATGATCGGTTGGATCCCACACCTTAACCACCAAATCCTGTTTGCCTTCTTTTAAAAATGGAGTCAGGTCAAATGAAAATCCGTCATATCCGCCCTCGTGTTGTCCTAATTTGATATCATTCATCCAAACATCCGCTCTCCAATCTACTGCTCCAAAATGCAATAAAATTTGTCGTCCGGACCATTCCCCGGGCACCTCAAATGAAGTATGGTACCAAAGGACTTGTTCTGGTCCCACTGTTTTCATCACCCCTGACAAAGAAGACTCTGCAGCAAAAGGCACTAATATTTCTCCATCCCATTGTTCAGGCATTCCATCTGCTTTAGGGCTGATGGCATAATCCCAAAGCCCATTGAGATTCTGCCAATCATCGCGAACCATTTGTGGTCGCGGATATTCTCGCCAAACTTGATCCGGTTGGACTTCAGCGGCCCATTTGCTCTTTATTTTGTCTCCAGCGGGCTGCCACTGGGCGGTAATTTTTGCCGACGCAAGGAGGGCTATAATCACTAAAAATCGCATAGTCAAAGATTATGGGTTAAAAGTAAAATCTGGGAGCCTTACAATTTCCCCTCCCTTTAAAGCCGATTCATGCGCCAAAATACCAACACAAGTAATATTAGCTGATTCCCTGGCATTGGGATACGGTGCCACACCATTAACCAGAGCTTCCAAAAATACATGTACCAAATGAGGGTGGGACCCACCATGACCTGCTCCCTGAGTAAACGATAAATGTTGATTGTCATCCGAATCGTATACGCCATGGGTGGTAAAAGGCTGTATCTCCTCCGGTAATAGTTTGGCGAAATCCGGAGATTCCACCTCTTCTGGAATTTCAGGTTCTGGCTTCTTTGCGGTATGGACCACCAAAGGATTACCTTCGATAAGCGGCCATTCTACTGATTTTTTAGAGCCATATACTTCAAAACTCTCTCGATATTGGCGCGCCACATCGAATAAGGACCGATAGATCTGAGCACTCAAATCGGAATCTTTAAACTTAATATGGGTGGTTTCGACTGCAAATGGAGAGTTGTAATGCTCGA
>JBEAPR010000121.1:0-27878 GCA_041164265.1 Bacteroidota bacterium
AACATAAGCTTGTAATTGATCGATGGGCTCATTATCAACCGTTTTTGAAGTTTTATTCTGGCAGGAATAGAATATTACTAGAGGTAAAGCAAGTATTAAGCACAACTTCTTCATGAGGAAAGATTTAATCTGACACTTAATATACAAAAGTTTTACCTGTTATATAACTCGTTTTGCTTAAATTGAGATGGCATATACACTTAATTTTATTTACATATATGAGACCATATTTTTTAATATTATTACTCATTATTGGATTTAATTTAAAATCCCAAACATTAAAGGAAATTTTAGCTGCACCATTCGCATCTGATTTAGTAGTCTCAGACGATGGAAAAAAAATTGCTTGGGTGGATAATCTTGCTGGAGAGCGAAATATATTTATGGCTAAAGGGAAAGATTTATCTGAAATAAAGCAAATTACCAATTATAAAGGAGATCAGGGGGTATCAATTGGCAGTTTGCTTTTTACCCCAAATGGTAATCAGCTAATTTATGTTAGGGGTAACACTGTAAACCGACAAGGAGAGGCTGCTAACCCTGGACTTCTTCAAGAAAATACTGAACAAACTATTTATTTGGTGTCTTTGACAAGCGATACTCTTATAAAAGTCGCTACTGGTACTTCACCAAAACTCTCTCATAATGGCTCAATGCTAACTTTTATAAAACAAGGTCAAGTGTGGTTGACGGATATTACAAAAACCGATGCTCAACCCAAAAAGCTTTTCCATTTAAGAGGAAGTCAAAGCGATATCAAATGGAATTTAGATGATAGCAAAATTATTTTTACAAGCTCTAGAGGTGACCACTCTTTTATTGGAATATATGATTTTGAAAGTTTAAGCGTAAAATTTATAGATCCATCTGTAGACTTAGATTTTTCTCCAGAATGGAGTCCAAATGGGAAATCAATCGCCTTTATACGAAAACCTAACGCCAAGGAGGTAGCACCCTTCACTCCCCAGAAAGTAGGATACCCATGGAGTATTAGACTTTATAATTTAGAAAATAAAAAAGCCATAGAATTATGGAAAGCTGAAGAAGGTCTGGGCTCTGTATTTTTTGGTCAATTTCCTTCGGCTGCATTGGAGTGGACCACCGAAGATATGTTGATTTTCCCATGGGAGAAAGAAGGCTGGATGCATTTATATTCTTTAAACATCGAATCAGGAGAAATTATAGAATTAACTAAAGGGGCGGGAATTATAGAAGACTTTTATTTGTCATCTGACAAGGAAACACTTCTTTATACCACTAATATTGGAGATGAACATAGAAGACATTTAGGTCAAATTCATTTACCAGCCCAAGAGACAAAAATACTTACCTCTGGAACGAATTCAGAATTTAGTCCTCGATTAACATCTATGGGGGTGGTTTGTCTAACAACCTCATCCCAACATACATCTAGACCGGCATTATTGAATAACAATCAATTAAAAATAATTGGAGAGGGCACAAAGATTTTTGCTAATCAAAACATACCCGAGGTTATTGAAATAAAGGCAACTGATGGCCAATCCTTCAAAGCGACAGTTTTTTATCCTAAGAACTATGATAAGAAAAAAAAATATCCAGCAGTCCTCTTTCTACATGGAGGTAGCCGCAGGCAAATGTTGCAAACCTATCATTACAGCAGTTATTACAGTAATGCATTTGCTCTTCAACAGTATTTTGCTAGTCAAGGATATATTGCTTTAATGATCAATTATCGCAGTGGTATTGGTTATGGAACCTCTTTTAGAGAAGCAGATAATTATGGAATTACTGGAGCTAGTGAAGTAAATGATTTGATTGGAGCAGGAATCTATTTGTCTTCAAGGAGTGATATAGATTCTAAAAGAATTGCCCTTTGGGGTGGAAGTTACGGTGGCTATTTAACAGCACACGGACTTGCGCAAAGAAGTGATTTATTTGCAGTTGGAGTGGATATACACGGGGTACATAATTGGAATACTGAACTTCCCACATTCGCTAGATGGTACAATCAATATGACTATCCAAAGATCGCCTCTCTTGCATTTAAATCTTCTCCAGAAGCCTACTTAGATAATTGGAAAAGCCCCGTATTACTGATACATGGGGATGATGATAGAAATGTGCCATTTGCAGAAACCGTTGTATTATCGGAGCAATTGAGAGACCGTGGTGTTTATTTCGAACAATTGATTTTTCCAGATGAAGTACATGGGTTCCTGCTTCATAAAAATTGGATAAATGCCTTAGAAGCTACTTACGAGTTTATAAACAGGTATATTGGAAAAAAAGAATAATTAAACAGTAACTTTATTAAGGAAAAGTTTCAACGAAACCATGAAAAAAAACTTTACATTTCTCATTAGCATTCTATTTATCTCCACCAACATGGCACAAAAATACGAGACTCAAACCTTTGAAATTATTCAGAATATAGACGAAGCTGAATTGCGATACTATCCCCCAGTAATGAAGATTAAATCTTCAAGACCTAATGGATTTGGAGCATTATTCAATTACATTTCTGGTAACAACGAAACCAATCAAAAAATCGCCATGACCACCCCTGTTTATATGAGTAAAGATAATCAAGGAGAAGAAGTGATGGAATTCGTCCTACCTAAAGATATGAACCACTCCAATACCCCTTCTTCTAACTCTTCTATGGTTGAAGTTTATGAATCCCATTCAGGTTATTTCATTGCCTTGGGTTTCGGTGGATATGCAATGGATAAGGTAGTTCGCAAAGCAACAGATACCCTAAAAGCCATAGCAGAAAAGCACCAACTAACTATTAAAAGTTCTCCGCTCCTATTGGTTTATAATTCACCTTATAAATTGATGAATAGAAAAAATGAAATTCTTTTTGAAGTTGAATACCCATAATAATTATAGATCCTTTACCTAGGGTCCATTGAATAAACAGATTTATTTATCCGCCCATACCCTATCTTTCAACAAATCTGGCCCCATGACCATGCTCGCCTGGTGACCTTCCTTCCATTCCATTATTTGCTGAACCACCTCGGGAAATTTGCCACTAATATCGAATCGCTCTCCAGGATCCTCTTCTATATTGTACAAAAGAGGAGTTTCATGAACCACTCTTTGATTATCCCCTTGGTAGGCAGATTGGGTTATAAAATGTGCCTTATATGCTCCTACCCTAGCGGCAAACAAAGTTCTTCCCCGATAGTACCAGACAACTTCTCTATCACCTGCTTCCCCTTTCAAAAGTACGGGACTAAGATCCACTCCATCCATTACCCGATCTTCAGGTATAGAATGACCCGCTAACGCGGTAAAAGTGGGAAATAAATCCATGGTGGTCCCCATATCCATCACCATCTTGGGATGTATTATTCCAGGTCCCCAAAAAATAGCTGGTACTCTCATTCCCCCTTCCCAGGTAGTTCCTTTGCCATCTCTCAACATTCCCGCTGTTCCACCAGATATTTCTGTAGGTAACCAAGGCCCATTATCAGAGGTGAATACAACAATAGTGCTTTCATCTAACCCTTCCTCTTTTAACACCTCCAATAATTGTCCCATTCCGTGGTCAATTTCTTCCACTACATCACCATATAATCCCCGTTTACTGCTTCCCTTGAAATCGTCTGATGTAAATAAGGGAACATGGGGAAGATTGTGTGCCAGATATAAAAAAAACGGCTTATCCTTATTCTGCTTGACAAAAGCAATGGCCTCTTTAGTATAGCGGTTGGTCAAAGTGGTTTGATCAACAGGTCGCTCCACTACTGTGGTATCGCGCATTAAAGGCAGATTGAAAAAAGAAGATTTTACTTCTTCATACCTTTCGGTCCACAAATCCCAATAACCCACATCCAACCCCAAGCCTTTTATCATATCCATATCATTTGAATATGGAATTCCATAATAACTGTCAAATCCATGGCTGGTAGGTAGAAATTCAGTTTTATGACCCAGATGCCATTTACCTACCATACCTGTTGCATAACCTGCCTCTTTTAATTGTTCCGCTAAAGTTATTTCACTCGCTGGCATCCCATTAATAGAATTTGGAAATAGTACCCTTGCTTCCCCACTTGCCAACCCACTTCTTACTGGTAACCTTCCAGTCATTAATGCAGCTCTACTAGGCGTGCATACACTGGCTCCAACATAAAAATTAGTCCACTTCTGTCCTTCATAAGCCATTCTATCCAAATTAGGGGTATGAATAGTGGGATGTCCATAGCAACTTAAATCGCCATATCCCATATCATCAACGAATACTATAATAAAATTAGGTCGCTCACGAAACTCTCCTGGTTGAGCCTTAACACCATATATGCAACCTGCTAATATGGTCAAAGCAAAAATCAATCTTAACATCATTATTTAAATCTTTTGAGCCTTGTATTATTCCATTCCCATTTTCATATTTGCCGGAACTCTAGGGTTCATGACCCAAAACCAAAGAGGGGGTACCAAGCTCAACAGGATGGAAGAAGGATACCCTAACGGTAAGGTGGGACTTTCTTCGTAACTATTTAGTAATTGGTATTTTTTACTTGCTTTATAATGGTGATCACTATGCCGCGTTAATTCATAAAGGGTGATT
Source organism: Bacteroidota bacterium (assembly GCA_041164265.1). Lineage (GTDB taxonomy): Bacteria > Bacteroidota > Bacteroidia > Chitinophagales > Saprospiraceae > CALAZP01. Next base: position 4,565 of record JBEAPR010000121.1, read on the forward strand.
CGACCTATATTGAAATTTGAATTCCAGGAGTGGTAAGGTTGTACTAATTCATATTTTCCCGAAGGGGTTTTGAATCGCCTCAAACCGTAGTGCTCGATATAGTTGATGCTTTCCAAAAATAAAAATGCAATGACTCCTATAATTGCTGCAAAACACATCACCCACCACGAAAAGACTAAATATACAGTCAATAGATAAAGAGGCTGAATAATACTGTACCAGAGCATATCATTCTTGACCGAAAAAAACGACCATCCATTGCGCTTTATTAATTGGTTTTGAATTTTCCAAGCGCTAAGGTACTGTCGGCAAACTGAAGTCAGCCAAAAGGAATATAAAGTTTGCTTATATCGAGCAGTAGCCCCATCCTTAGGCGTAGCTACATGCAGATGGTGGCCAAAATTATGCTCAATATAAAAGTGCATATACAAACAGGGAATATATAATATCTTACTCAAAAATCTTTCGAAATAAGGTTTTCGGTGACCTAATTCATGAGCCACATTGATACCATTTGTAGCTAAAAGAATGCCACTACTCAATGCCAATCCTACCAGTTCATAGTTATTATAAGTTTGTGTATGAACTTTCATTAGTACAAAATAAAGAAGTCCAAAAACCAATGGCATATTCAAATAAAGCATCAAATCAAATATCCATTTAGTCTTTTTATAGGATGCATCCTCTTCAGATAGGTTTTCTTTAGTCTCTCCCGCAATAAGATCTAGAATGGGAATGACCATAAAAGCAAAAATAACCGCAGAATAGGTGCCTATGCCTGTAGAAATGAAAGAAAGATAAGCAGAAGCTGGAATGGTGTAGGCGAATAAGTACTTGAGATCTTTTAACATGATTACCATATTTTACCTCTATCAAAAATATTCATTTTTCTGATAGCAAACCACAGAGTAATGGACTTAATTCAATTAATGTCATTCACATTTAATATTAGTTTTAAATTTATTTTTATATTTTTGGTTGCAATTATAAAATTTTAATTTAATTTAAAAACTATTCAAAATGAAAAATTTAATTTTATCCACTTTGTTTATCGTCAGCTCACTTAGCATTAATGCTCAATATTGTCTATTTTTTGAATTCAAAGCTGAAGAACCTGAAATGGTTGTTTCTGCCATGAATGAAATGAAGAATTCCGATTGGAGAAAAAATATTCAAGCAACAGTATCTCTGTTTGCTTTATTACCCAACGGAACTTCGGAATCTACTCATATGATTCAGTTGTGCTTCCCAGATGAAGCTGCATTTGAGCAAGCTTTTATGTCTTATGGTCAATCTACAGAGGCTCAATTAATCTGGGATAGAAAAATGCGAGATTTCACGGTAGACGTTTCCCAATCTTTGAATACACCTGCTTGGTGGAACGGAAATGATTGGAATGATGATAATGTTTTCATGATTTATCAAATGGATGTAACAAATCCTGCGGTATATGTGGAAAACTTCCAAAATTTTACCACCCAAATGACCGAGAAATTAGGAATGGAAAATTCTGTTGGACTTGGCTACCCTATTGTTGGTAAAAACAAAGATTACTCCCATTTTGTATGGATGGGTGCTCCGGACATAAAAACAGCTCTTTCTAATACCAAAGAGATGTTTAGTGATCCGCTTTTTGCTGAGTTTTCCAAATCTGTTGCAGGAATTAGAACAGTCGTAAATACCGTTATGATGGTTCGAGTCGCTGATTATTAATATACAATAGCTAAGTCCCATCCTTTTTTAATTTACAAAAGGATGGGACTTCTAAATTAAACGGTATCTGTCATTACTTTATAAGTGGGATCTTCTAGCACATTGACCTCGATAATATCATCCGCATTACTGAGTAATTTTCTACAATCAGGACTGAGGTGCTTAAGGTGCACCTTTTTACCATATTTTTGATACCGATCTGTAATCTTATTTAATGCCTCCACTGCTGACATGTCCACCACCCTGCTTTCATAAAAATCGATGATGACTTCATCTGGATCATTGGCCACATCAAATTTCTCATTAAATGCTGCAATGGAACCAAAGAATAGTGGTCCATATATCTCATAGTGTTTTACTCCATGCTCATCTATACGTTTTCTCGCTCTAATTCGCTTGGCATTGTCCCAGGCAAAAACCAGTGCGGAAATGACGACACCCAAGAGAACCGCCAAAGCTAAATTATGTAAGAATATCGTTACCAAAGTTACCATGAACATCACGAAAATATCAGATTTGGGCATTTTGTTAATGGTCCTAATGCTGGCCCATTCAAAGGTTCCTACAGCAACCATAATCATCAATCCCGTTAATGCAGCCATGGGAAGTTTTTCGATAATTTCAGCACCAAACATTACAAAGATCAAAAGCATCACGGCGGCAACTATTCCAGATAACCTCGCTCTAGAACCAGAAGATATGTTAATTAAACTTTGGCCCAGCATAGCGCAACCGCCCATACCCAAGAAAAAACCTGATAAAATATTAGCAGTTCCCTGCGCTACAGCTTCCTTGTTGCCCCTACCCCTAGTCTCCGTAATCTCATCTATGATATTAAGGGTTAAAAGACTTTCAATGAGACCAACGCCAGCAACTATAACTGAATAGGGCAAAATCAATAAAAAAGTTTCTACGCTCCAATCGATATTGGGGATGGCAGGCACAGGGAATCCTCCTCCAACAGCAGCAATATCCCCTACTGTAGAGGTATCCAAATCAGCGAAATAAACTATACCAAATACTACCAAAATGGCAGCTAATCCGGCAGGTATTACTTTGGTAATCTTAGGCAAGCCCCATATAATGGCAATGGATAATGCCACCAATCCAGCAAAAATATATAGGGATGATCCTTGCATCCAAGGTGCTTCTGGATCGGTACTGTCTATGGTAAATTGCGGAATTTGTGCCATAAATATGATAACCGCCAATCCATTAACAAAACCAAAAATTACAGGATGGGGAACCAACCGCATTAATTTCCCCAATTTGAAAAACCCTGCCAATAATTGAAGGATCCCAGCAAGAATGACCGTAACAAATACATACTGAGTAATTTCATCAATGGAAATATGAGGACTATTTAATTTTAATTCAGCGATTAATCCGGTAAATACGACAGCAACGGCACCAGTAGCTCCAGAAATCATTCCGGGCCGCCCCCCTAATATCGAAGTCACCAACCCCATTATAAATGCTGCATACAATCCAGTCAGGGGTGATAGTCCAGCCAATAATGCGAAGGCAACGGCCTCTGGAACTAATGCCAAAGCAACGGTAAGACCAGAAAGTACCTCTGTTTTATAGTCAACTTTTTGCTGGAAATCAAAAAGGTTAAAATATTTTTTCATGCTTATTTCTTTGGAAGGCCGAAAATAGCATTCCTTATTTTATCGGCTGTATTATTAATCTTAAAAAAACCAATAAATCATTTTTTGTAAATAAAACTTGACATTTTTTATTTTTCCCGGTACTTTTGTAAATAAAACTTGACAAAAAATGAAAGAAAAAAGAAGATCCCTATTGGTGCGTTTGGCTATCTGGACTTGGTCTTGGGTCATAACTGCTGCAATAGCCACATTTGGACCTCAATTCATTTGGAATAATCATGAAGGCATTACTGCCTTGGCCATAGCTGTCAATCTAATCAATGGAATCGCTATGATTATAGCCAATAGAAGATTGTTTGACCACTATGATGAATTAGAAAGAAAATTACATTTGGAATCTATGGGATTAACCCTCGGTTTAACCGTAATTGTTGGATTAGCCTATTCGATGTTAGATCAAACCAATCTCATAGCCTCAGACGCTGAAATAGGTATTTTAATTGGATTTATGGGGGTCACCTATCTGATTACTCTTTTAATCAACAGGAGGAGATTTTTATGAGAAATAGAGTCAGGGAATTACGCAAACAAAAAGGATGGACACAAGAACAACTGGCCGAAATTATTGGAGTATCTAGGCAAACCATCCATGCCATCGAAAAAGGAAAATTCGACCCCAGTTTACCGACTGCTTTTAAAATGTCAAATCTATTCAAATTACCCATTGAGCAATTCTTTTTTTTCGAAGAATCTGATTCTTAAATAGTACAACTTCCTTAGCCTATTAATTATTATCAATTCATCCTATCACCTTACTAAACCTTACGCTCTTTTTAACCACTAAGCGCTATTGGTCCTTTTATTGAACTTAATGAAAATTATCTATCACTCTTTTCTTCTCACCAGCCAACAACATATTGTTATACCAAATACCACGCGATATAGAGTAAACAAAATCTTAAGCCATGGATCCTTAATTTGATATTATTGATTCCATATTTTTCTTGCCATCTTTGTCTTAACCAAGAGATAATGCAATGACCACTCTCTTATTTTTTTCTAGTCCCCATTGCAGCGTATGCCACTCGCTCCAACCTAAGCTACAAGAAGCGGTTCAAGAACATTACCCCAATACCCAATTTAAAGTAATAAATGTAGCAGAAGACCCCATTTCCGCTGGTCAAAATTCCGTATTCACCCTTCCAGCTGTCTTGATTTTCTACAACCAACGAGAACAGTTTCGCTTCGCTAGAAGTTTCTCCGTCCAACAAGTTCTCGACGCCCTTTCTAAAATCAACCCCGAGCCATTGTTTTAACTGATTCAATAAAGTGATCGAGTTCATCAAAAGTGGTAAATACATTGGGCGAAATACGGCATCCATTGACATTAGCATATTCAATCCCAACGGTAAATATCCCATGATCCTCTAAAAGCCGGGTAGCCATTTCCCGAGCACCCATGCGCTCCAAACCAATATTTCCAATTCCGCAACTCCTTTCAGCTTCTCGAGGGGTGTTAATCACTACGCCAGCTACTTCTGTTAGCTTATCCTGCCAATAGTTTTTTAATTGCCGCAGTCGCTCTTCTTTTCTTTTCAACCCTATCCATTCCAAATAATCTATAGCGTTCAAAATAGCCAAATCCGTATGACAGGGATGAGTTCCCGTATGATTTAACCGCCAAATCTGACTTTTGTCCTTTTCATAATCCGCAAAGCGAGGCCAGATTTTTTCGATTTTATCCTTTCGAACATAGAGCAACCCTGCTCCCAAAGGAGTAGCAAGCCATTTATGCAAACTCGACCCGTAATAATCGCAATCCAAGTCTGCTATTGAAAAATCAAAATGAGCCACACAGTGCGCCCCATCAACCATCACCTCAACCCCTTTCTCATGGGCCATATCGCATATTTTGCGAATCGGCAAAATCTGACCAGTTATATTAATCATATGACACACCATCAAAAGACGAGTCTTAGAAGTAATCTGTCTGGCATATAATTCTACTATCTCCTCATCCGATTGGGGATGATTGGGCACGGATACTTCTTTACAAACCACCCCATATTTTTCAGCAACCTGTTCAAACATAACCCGCATAGCACCGTAATCTTGTAAAGCATAGACGGCCTCATCACCTTTCTTCCAAGGAAATCCACCTATGATGGTATCCAGTGATTCAGTCGTATTTCGGGTTATAATTACCTCTTCTTCCGAGGCTCCCACCAATTGAGCCAAAGCAGCCGATACCCTTTTTTTGTCCTCCACCCGCACGGTGCGCATATAATAAGACCCCTCATAGTTAATGGTCCTAATATGTTCTGTGAAATACTCTAAAGTCGGCTGGGGAATGATGTTGTAATAGCCGCTTTCCAAATTGATGTAGTCGGGTTTTAACTGGTAATGGGATCGCACCATTTCCCAAAGGGCTGATTCGTCTGACACCTTCGGTAAAAGTTCTTTCAGTTTGGTACTAGGTGGCGCCATAGCCATAGCCAATGGAGCCATGGATAAAGCTCCCATATTCTGTAAAAATGCTCTTTTATTCATGCCTACTCTTTATTTTGAATATCACTTATCAATAATTTTTTTTCTTGCCAATATTCATCAGTATGAAAATTAAACTGGGTGGGTTGGTAGTCCCCTACTAAATCCACAACCGTTTTTTGAGGGACTTCCAGACCAGATAAATGAATGACTGCATTGATAATTAATCTTCGTACTCCTTCATTCAACAAATCCACCGAAGAACCAATGGTAGAGGTAAAAGCCATTCCCTTTTTACCATCGGGAAGTTGATAGGATTTGGTCCATGCAATAGGCATCAAAGGGTCATTGGGATTATAATCCTTCCCAGAGCCAGGATTCTTGGATGCCACCGCATGGTCATTAGGAGACAATCCATAAAAAAGATCGTCCTCATCGTAGGCACCGCTCCGATCTATGGTCTGTCCCAATATCAAAGGTAAGGCATCCCCAGGAAGCGGCAGTCGCACTCCATATACATCGGTAGCTCCCCAAATCTGGCCGTCTTCTATACCCCTAAGTATGGGATGGTTTCTAGAAAAAGGATCAATCAGACCTCTAGTACTCTGGTGCTTATGATGTCCGTGATGGGTATACCACCGCTCTCCTAAAATGGCTCTTCCAAAACCACCATCCCAAAAATCACCTTCCTGATCATGAAAATTACTCCAATGCGAGTAAGAACTTTCTTTTTTCCCAAACTCAAAAGCATGAGTAGCTGTTCGAATCGCTACAACTGGTTTGCCACTCTTCAAAAACTCCTCAAAATTTTTCATCTCAGATGCTGGAAGCGATCTGAACCGAGTGAAAATAACCATCAAATCTGCCGTTGCTAGAAGTTCTGTTCCCTCAATATGATCTCTAAAATTGGGATCTACCACACCAGGATATTGGGGATTTTGAGCAAACAATACCGTAGTTTTAAATCCATGTCGATAAGCCAATATTCGAGCAAGTTGAGGTAAGGCTTCTTCAGATCGATACTCCTCATCTCCACTAACCAATACGATATGTTGCCCTTTACCCAATCCCATAGTTCCCTCAAAAGTAATATAGGTTTGACCTGCTTGTCCAGAGAGACCTAAAGAAAATACTATAAGTAGTAAGGTAGTTAGTAATGATTGTACGTTCATAATCAGGCTGTTTTTCCACCAATATAAAAAATAAATTTTCCGCCCTAATCCTTTTATGGGTTAATTTAATTCCTTTCCCGAAGGGATTTAAAAAACATAAATATTATATTGGCAAAAAAGACAAAACAAAATCACTATGAATATAGCCATACACAATTGGATGCGCGCAGAGCCAGTTGAAAAGACTCTTTCCAGAATTGCTAGTCAGGGTTATGACGCCCTTGAAATTGAAGGATCACCTGAAAAGTATGACACCAAATACATTAGAGGTTTACTTAAATCCCACGGCTTGCGTTGCTGGGGCTCGGTAACCCTGATGTTAGAGCAAAGAAATCTCTTGGCCAAAGATGAAAAACAAAGAGCAGCTTCGGTTCAATATGTCAAAGACGTAGTCACTATGGTCAAAGAATTGGAAGGTTATATGGTTTCCGTAGTACCCGGTACCGTAGGTAAGGTGGTTTCCGATGCCACTCCTGAGGAAGAGTGGGATTGGGCAGTAGCCTCCATGCAAGAGGTGTATGTACATGCACAAAAGGAAGGCATTCGTATTGGCATAGAGCCCATCAATCGATTTGAAACCTATTTTGTTAACCGAGGAGCTCAAGCTTACGAATTGGCCAAAGCAACTGGTTCAGATTGTGGGGTGTGTCTGGATATTTTTCACATGAACCTAGAAGAAAACGATTATTACCAGGTTATTCGTGATTGCCAAGATCGCCTAGTGGGCTTTCACGTAGCAGACAACAACCGAATGGCACCCGGTATGGGGAGACTGGATTGGCCAAAGATTGTCCAAACCTTGAAAGAAGTAGGGTTCGATGGAGCTCTTTCTGTAGAGTTTTGCCCTCCTTTGGATCGGACTCCTGCTAATCCTTATCCAAACAGTATTGATCACCATCCAGAAGGGTTGTCTCCTGAACAAAAGAAATTTTTGGAAGATCACGGAAGCTCGGCTTTTACAGAAGAATTTTATAGCATGCTGACTCAAAAATCAATAGATACCCTGAAGCCTTTGATTTGAATACGGCAGCAAACAAATACAAATGGAAATTGAGCCATTATTTAAAGCTCTAAACCATTTGTCAAAAAATTAAAGGGATTTTGGACATGAAATATTATAAACTGATATATTTTTAAATCACAGCATAATTATCAATAAAATAAGTTTAATAGCTCAAATAATTAATGAATTAAAGTCAGTAAAAATCAAAGCTTAATAATCAATAAAGACAGATTAATAATACCAGTAATAGTCAAGTATGTATAGAAATGGAATCGCTTTAACATTGGCAGCAAACACAGTATAAATATACCAATGAATAGTCAAATATGCCTAGAAATAGGATTGCATCATCATATCCATTGTATACAGTTTAATAACGCAAATGATCACTCAAATAAGGACAGAAGCAGGTTCACTGATTAATAAGCATTGAGGTTTGAATTATAATTAGTGGTGTGGGCCACAACAAACAAAACAAAACAATGAAAATAAAAAATGTCGAAGCTTATTGGCTTCGATCTCCTATTCCCCAACCCAAGCAACATCGCTCGGACTATGGTCTTTTGACCGAATTCGATATGACCTTAATAGTCGTGACTACAGAATCTGGGTTACAAGGTTTTGGAGAAGCCAAGGCAGCTGTGGGTTCATCTGGAGTTTGTGCCTCTATCGTAACATGTGTAGAGAAGGAACTCAAACCCATCTTAATAGGTAGAGATGCCCGAAATATCAATGAATTGTGGGAAAGAATGTATAATGGAGTACGTGACCATTACGCACTCGACAGAGGTCGTGTATTTCCCATACTGGGCAATCGTGGTCTGACGATTGCCGCTCTGTCAGGAGTGGATATGGCCCTTTGGGATTTGTTGGGCAAGCATCTCAATACTCCAGTTACACAATTACTCGGCGGTGCCCTTAGACCTGACATGGAAGTTTATGCCAGCGGTGGTTGGGCTGATGAAGATGCCATAGGTGATCAGTTAAAGAGTTATACCGACCAAGGCTTTCAAGCTGTCAAAATGCGAGTAGGAGTTATGGATGATACCGTAGAAAAAAGTATTCGAAGAGTACAGGCAGCACGGCAAGCATTGGGACCTGACGTCAAAATCATGGCCGATGCTCACGGCACTTTTAATGTTCCTGAAGCTAAGCGTTTTTGCAGAGGAGTGGAAGACAGTAATCTCTATTGGTTTGAAGAACCCATTTCTCCTGATAATAAATTGGGAACAGCAGAAGTACGGGCCAGTACGGTCACCCCCATAGCAGCAGGAGAAAGTGAATTTACCCGTTTCAATATTAGAGAACTGATAGAACAACAGGCAGTAGATGTAGTACAGCCTGATTCAGCCATCATCGGAGGAATTTCCGAAGCCCTCAGGGTAAGCGCTTTGGCTGCTACCTATCAATTAGAATTAGCTCCTCATTGTTGGGGATCCGCCTTTTCCTTTATGGCTGGAGTAACCATAGCTTTCACTAGCCCCTCCGCCGCAATTATTGAATTTTCGTTAGGCGGAAATCCTATGATGTACGACTTAGTAAACGAAAACATCACCGTTCAAAAAGGGAGGATTGAGAAACCAGATCAACCTGGATTAGGGTTGACGGTAAACTGGGATTTTGTAAAAGATCATCATCAAAAAATATAAATCATGGCAAAAGTAACCCGCATCAACCACGTCACCTTAGTGGTAGATCAACTTGAAAAAGCAGCTGCATTCTATGAACATGAAATGGGTTTGGAAGTGATTCCAGCATTCCTCTTCGACTACCCTACTGCTTTTTTCAAAATTACAGAAGATCAACAATTACATTTAACAGAATGGGAAGATAAAATGAGTTTCCGAGGCCACGTTTGCCTCCAAGTGGATGATTTCAACGCGATATTTCACAGAATGAAAGCCTTGGATATTATTGACATTCAACCTTGGGGCAAAATCCGACAACTGCCAGATGGAGCCATGCAAATGTTTGTCAGAGACCCTTCGGGAAACTTAGTAGAATTATCTTCTTCCCCGGATTACAAGGATCAATTAGATCCCGCCATTTTTGAAGATGACCTTTATGAAGAGGGCATCTATGTATCTGGTCGCAATGATTTCAGAGGGTACAAAAGTGCCAACGCTACGCTCTACCACGGTAAGGATCAATAAAAAGAATCACTATCGTGAAAAAGAAAAATGTCTTATTGCTTGAAACCGTATCAGAAAAAGCCCTGCAAATGCTGGAAGATCATACTCATTTGCACCTAGCGGACGACCCTTTTTCCGGAGGAAAAATAGCAGCTCAATATCCTATTCACGCTATTGTTACCCGAGGATTGGGAGCAGTCAACTCCACATTGATCAGCTCCTGTAAAGAACTCGAAATCATCGCCAGATGTGGAGTGGGATTGGATAATGTAGCCGTGCCATTCGCGACGGAAAAAGGAATCAAAGTAATCAATGCCCCAGGCAGCAACGCCGACACCGTAGCTGAACACACTTTAGCCCTCTTATTGGCATTAAGCCGTAACTTGTATCAAAATATGGAGGCCGTCAAACAAAATAACTGGGGCTATCGCAAACAATACCAGGGGGATGAAATAAGAGGTAAAAAATTGGGATTGATTGGAATGGGAAATATAGGTCAAAAAGTAGCCTTGCTAGCAAAGGCCTTTGGAATGGAGGTCGGTTACTGGAATCGAAGTCCCAAAATTGTAGATTGTTGCTATGAAGATCTCAACTCCCTTTTAGCTCATAGCGATGTTCTTTCCCTTCATTTGCCATATACCCCTGAAACAGCTGGTTTTCTGAATCAAGAACGACTTAAAAAAATAAAAAAAGGGGCCTTATTGATCAATACCTCCAGAGGAGAATTAATAGATCAAACTGTATTGACCGAATATCTGAAGGAAGGTCAAATAGGAGGATTTGCAGCAGATGTACTGGCTCAGGAACCTCCAACGGAGGAGGAGCCATTAATCCAACTCAACAATGTACTCATTACCCCGCACACGGCTAGTCTGACCACCCTAACCTTCGATGAAATGTGTGTACTAACCGTACAAAACACCTTAGATTTGCTTTATGGAAAAAGCATAAACGAAAAATATATTTATAATTTATCAATATGAAAATATCAAAACCATCTCAAATCCAATGGGTCCTATGGGCAGTTGGAATCTTATTAGCAACAACCGGTTGTCAAACAACGGTGGAAAATCCTTTAATAGTTGAAAAAGAAGCTAAAATTATGTTGGTGGGCAACAATTTATGTTCCCGCATGATGAATTACGGACATTTTGAAACCCAACTTCAGTTACTTTTTGCCGACAGCATGGTCACTATTCGAAACATGTGCGATGGTGGAGATACTCCGGGGTTTCGACCGCATTCGGGAAGGAATACCCCATGGGCCTTCCCTGGAGCGGAGCAATTTCAAACGGACTTAGCCAAAAAATCAGGAAGTGTAGGTCATTTGGAATATCCTGATGAGTGGCTGGACCGACTAGATGCAGATATCATTATTGGTTTTTTTGGATACAGTGAATCTTTTCAAGGGCCGGAAGGGGTAGATAACTTTAAAAATGAATTGTTTGCATTCATTGGACATACCTTAAGCCAGACCTACAATGAGAAAGAGCCTCCACAATTGGCTTTGGTATCACCTATTGCCTTTGAGGATTTGACAGATCGATTTGATTTGCCTAATGGCAAAGCTGAAAATCAAAATTTGGAGTTATATACCCAAGCTATTAAGGAAATCGCAGATAGCACTGGAGTATTATTTGTAGATGTTTATCACCCTACCCTTAAATGGTTTAGCCGACAGGACGATTACACCATTGATGGATTTTCAATGAATGATAAAGGTTATGAAGAATTTAGCGAATTATTAGCTTGGGAATTGTTTGGCGTAAAACCACAAAAAGAAGCCAAGAGCCATAGGGATTTGGTCCACCAAGCGGTATTAGAGAAAAATTGGTTTTGGCATAACGACTATAAAATTCCCAATGGCGTTCACGTATTTGGTCGCCGTTACGATCCGTTTGGACCAGACAATTATCCCGCTGAAATAGAAAAAATAAGGCAGATGACTGCCATCAGAGATACTGCGATTTGGGAAGCCCTCAAAGGGGTGGAAATGGATATGGCCTCAGCAGATGCGCTCACTAAAACATTGCCTGCAGTAGAAACCAATTATAAAGATGGAGACGACATCAGGGAATATAAATATCTATATGGAGAAGAAGCTTTGGAGACTTTTACAGTAGCTCCTGGCTTTAAATTGGAATTATTTGCCTCTGAAGAAGAATGGCCAGATTTGGCTAATCCCGTACAGATTAGTTTCGATAATGAAGGCAGACTTTGGGTAGCGGTCATGCCTACCTATCCCCATTACAAACCCGGTGATGAAAGGCCCAATGATAAGATCCTCATTTTTGAAGATACCGACGGAGATGGAAAAGCCGACCAACAATCTATTTTTGCCGAAGGCTTACACCTACCTACTGGATTCGAAATTGCTCCTGAAGGGGTATATGTCTCTCAGGGGACCAATTTTGTTTTGTTACAGGATACAGATGGAGATGGAAAAGCCGACAAAAAGGAGATTCTGTTAAGTGGATTTGACGATCACGATACCCACCATGTGATTAGTGCCTATTGTGCTGATCCATCTGGTGCTATTTATATGGGAGAAGGGGTATTTTTGCATACCAATGTAGAGACGCCTTATGGACCAGTTCGAGCGACAAATGGAGGTTTTATGCGGTACAATCCCGCACGCAAGCATTTGGAAAGAACAGCTCAGTTACCTATACCCAACCCTTGGGGAATTGCCTTTGACGAATGGGGACAGAATTTCTTTCTGGAAACTTCCGGTCCCGCATTGAGATGGATGATGCCGGGCAGTATGAAATCCAAATATGGGGTAGCCAACCCGAATTCTTTTGAATTGGTAGAGGATGCTCACCGAGTGCGACCTACTTCCGGCCTGGAATTCGTTTCCAGCCGCCATTTTCCCGAGGAATATCAAGGCGATATTTTACTGTGTAATACGATCGGATTTTTAGGTATCAAGCACCATACCATGAAAGAAAATGGTACGGGATATCAATCTACCTGGCAACAAGATTTAATACAAAGCACAGATGGTAATTTTCGCCCCGTGGACTTGGAATTTGCACCAGACGGCTCCTTGTATTTTGTAGACTGGCACAATGTCTTGGTTGGGCACATGCAACATAATGCCAGAGATCCACTACGAGACCATGTACACGGAAAGATCTACCGCATTACATATCCTTCAAGGCCCTTGGTTGAACCTGCACCTATTGCAGGAGCAAGTTTGGAACAGTTATTCGATAATTTAACCTTGCCAGAATATCGAACTCGATACCGAACTCGAAGAGAACTACGCGGGAGGAATGCCGATGAGGTTTTAGCGTATATTCCCCAATGGATGAAAAAACTAGATGCCAATGAGGAGCGCTATGAACATCATCTATTGGAGGCTCTTTGGGTCACTTGGGGTCTAAATAGAACAGATGGCAAATTGGTAGAACAGTTGATTGAATCAGATGATCACAGAGTCAGAGCAGCAGTAGTTAGGGTGTTACGTTATTCTGGACATCTGTTAGAAAACCAGCAAGATCTTCTTTTGAAGGCTGCTGCAGATGACCACGGCAGGGTGCGAATGGAAGCTTTTGTAGCTGCTTCTTGGCTTACACCAGAAAAGGGGAATCCTATTATGACAGAGGCGGGCAAACACCCATTAGATGAATGGATGCAGCGAGCCTATGCAACGGCCCTTGCCCACCTAAATGGAGCAGCCCTTCCTGAAGAGGAAGAAACAGAAGAAAAAACTGTACCTGAACACCTAAAAGGAGATGCTATTGCCTTGTTTGAAAAAGGAGCGCAAATATATAAGAGAGAGGGGTATTGTCAAACTTGCCATCAAGCTAATGGGATGGGATTAGAAGCTTCTGGATTTCCTCCTCTAGCAGGCACGGATTGGGTGAATGGGGATGAAGAAAAATTGATTAAATTAACCTTACGGGGACTTATGGGACCAATAGAAGTTTTAGGCAAATCCTATCCAGGGCAAGTACCTATGACCCCTTTTGGTGGGTTACTCAATGATGAAGAAATAGCAGCCGTTCTAACATTTGTAAGAAATTCCTTTGGCAACAAATCCAACTCTATTGACCCCGATAAGGTCGCTTCGGTAAGGGCTGCCATTGAAAACAAAAAAGGATTTTATACCCCTACAGAACTTCTGGAACAGCATCCTGTTCAATAAAGAAAAATGAAGATGAAGCAAAAGCATTGGGCATTTATTAATTTAATCGCATTTTTAGGAATGTTGACTGTTAATTATCTGGCCAATGCCTTGCCCATTGCAGGGAGAAGCACAGGGGCCATTTCTGGAATGTACCCCAACCTATTTGTTCCCGCGGGTTTTACCTTCTCAATATGGGGAGTGATATACTTAGCTTTAATAGGCTTTGTTGCAGCAGGTTTTTTTCAAAAATATGAAGAAGAAATTAAAGCCATAGGCCCCCTTTTTGTTATAAGTTGTGCAGCGAATATCGCTTGGCTGTTTGCCTTTCATCATCTGTGGATTAAAACTTCCATGGTTTTTATGGTCATTCTATTGGCCACCCTGATCACCCTTTACCAAAACCTTTGGCAACTCAAACAACAATCAGGCAGATCTAATTGGATTTCGGTCCCTTTTAGTATTTACTTGGGTTGGATATCTGTGGCCACCATTGCCAATACCGCGATTACCTTAATGGAATTAGGAATTGCTCCTGAAACCCCTTTGGCATTAGTCCTGACTATAACGGTAATTTCAGTGGCAATCATTTTGGCACTTTTGATGCTTCAAGGATTGAATGATTATTTCTATTCACTGGTTGTGATTTGGGCCTTATTTGGTATTTACAGCAAAAGAATGGCGGATGTTCCTGCTAATGACTTGTCTCTAGAATATTTGACAGTTTTTGGAATGGCCTTTATTGCCGCTTGGATGACCTTTAAGGTTACGCTTAAATGGAGTTCTAAATTAAATTGAAATGAGGTGCCTCACTCTGCTCTTATTTTTAGTGAATTGGTTTGGTTTTACTCAAAATCTGCAGGGACAAACAGTAGATACCACACTGGTACAATTAAACAAAACAGAAGGGGGATACTTAATAGGAAAGATCATTTATCAGGATACCAGAGAGGTTTTTTTCCAGACCCAAGATGGAAGAAATATATACGTTCCCCAGCATACCATAAGTAGTATTCAACCCTTGAATTCAACTTCGGATATTTCGGAACAGCATTCCTTTAGGAGCAATTTCTCCACTCGCTATTTTATCACCACTAATGGATTATCGCTCAAAAAAGGTGAAAACTATGTGCTTTGGAATCTTTACGGTCCTGATTTTCAATTTGGTATTCGCGATAATTTTAGTTTTGGCATTCTCACCTCTTGGTTGGGCATTCCCGTAATCGCTACCCTCAAGAAAAGTTTCCCGCTTGGAAAAAACCTCCATGCGGCAATAGGGGGATTATTTGGCACGGGTTCCTGGGTATTACCAGAAATTGGTGGTGCCCTCCCTTTTGGGAGTTTGACGCTCGGCAATTCAACCAACAACCTAACTTTTTCAGGAGGATATGGAGCTATTTGGGCAGAAAATGAATTGCAAGGTCGCGCTTTGTCTAGTATCGCAGGAACTATTCGCCTAAGCGATAAATTTAGTTTGGTTTTCGATTCCTTTATTTTATTTGAAGGCCGAGGCCGCTATGTCACCAACAACTTTGAGGAATACATTCTAAATCCCGTTACTGGAGAATATGAATGGATCTATAAAGAAATCGAAAGCTTTGAACGTCCTGCGGGCATAGCCATTGTGATTCCAGGAATTCGATGGCATCAAGGTCCAGGTAAGTCCTTCCAATTTGGATTTTCGGCCCTCATTACTGATGGAGAAGCTATTCCCTTACCCATCCCAATGGTACAGTGGTTCCGCAGTTTATAGCTATTTTCAGGTCATTCTGACAACCCAACTAAATTCCAGTTTATGTTTTTTTGTTTAAAAAAAAGTTTGTTTCTCGCCTTTCTAATAACGCTAATTAACAGTTGTCAGCGGCCTCCAATGGATGACAATGATCAACCACTACCTAATTTTGACAGAGAAAATAGAAGTGATGAGGCATTAATGGACACTGTTCAGCGGCAAACTTTCAAATATTTTTGGGATTTTGCTCATCCTAAATCAGGAATGATATTAGAGCGATATCATCCTACGGACCAAAAAGATATCCATTTAATTACCACCGGTGGAACAGGGTTTGGGATAATGGCAATCATTACAGGGATTACAAGAAATTATATTACCAGAAGTGAGGGTTTAAATAGAATACAAAAGATGGTAGATTTCTTGGAAAAAGTAGAAAGATACCATGGAGCATTTTCTCATTGGTATGATGGACAAACATCGTTAACGGTCCCATTTTCAGCGAAAGATGATGGAGGAGACCTTGTAGAAACCTCCTTTTTAATCCAAGGTTTGCTTTCTGCACGCACATTTTTCAATGGGGAAGACCAAACAGAAGTAACTTTACGGCAAAAAATAACCAAGCTTTATCATGAGGTTGAATGGGATTGGTATACCAATAACCGTAATCAACTTTACTGGC
Organism: Bacteroidota bacterium; assembly: GCA_041164265.1. Classification (GTDB taxonomy): domain Bacteria; phylum Bacteroidota; class Bacteroidia; order Chitinophagales; family Saprospiraceae; genus CALAZP01. The sequence goes on from JBEAPR010000121.1 coordinate 21,228, forward strand.
ATTGGTCCCCAAAGCACCATTTCGAAATGAACTTTTCCTTAAAGGGTTGGATGGAAACACTTATTACTTATGTTCTTGCCTCATCCTCCCCCACTCATTCAATATCCCCAAATCTTTATCATCAAGTTTGGGCCCAAGGCACTAATTTTAAAAATGGAAATCAATATTATAGTTTTGAGCTGCCTTTAGGACCTGAAATGGGGGGACCCTTATTTTTTGCGCATTATTCATTTTTGGGATTGAACCCAAATATAATCTATGATGAATATGCGGATTACTATATCCAAAATAAAAATCACACCCTTATCAACAGAGCCTATTGTATAGATAATCCATTGGAATTTCCACATTATGGAGAAAATTGCTGGGGCCTTACCGCCAGTTATAGCGTTGGAGGCTATGAAGCTCATTCACCTACGAATGATATTGGGGTGATTTCCCCTACAGCAGCCATTTCGTCCATGCCTTATACCCCCAAAGAATCTATGGACGCCCTTAGGCATTTTTTCTTTGAACATCCAGAATTATGGGGAGAGGCAGGATTTTACGATGCATTTAGTGTGTCGGAAAACTGGGTAAGTGATGGCTATCTCGCCATAGATCAAGGCCCCATTATCATTATGATAGAAAACCATAGATCCTCTCTTCTTTGGAATTTATTTATGAGTAATGAAGAAATTATTGATGGTTTGACGAGGTTAGGCTTCAAACTAAAATAGTTTGTCGCCAATTAAATCAACTTAGAATCGTATTGAAATTAACTTATTGATTTATAAAGACCAGATCAGTGAAAAACGATATGCAGGAGGACCAGACTTCCTGCTAACATCCAACCCCAAAATTTCGTCCTTTTATCGGCGGCTTCAAAAAGGCTAAGTGGATGGATTATGCGTCCATTGCTACTAGCCCCAGCAATTAATAAACCACTGAAAATGACCCAGAAAGCCCGAACAAAATAATTCATAGTTGGAAATAATACCTGCAGCGTAATATTCAATGGAATGGTAACTAAGAAAGCGAGCAGAACTCCTTTTATTGCAGGTCTCCACAGCCCAACTGCACTCAATATCAAGACAACAATTCCACAGTTAATATAATATCTGAGATTGTTAAGGGTATGCGTAAAGGCGGCGTTTGGCTGATCAAATTTTATATACAATAAGATCATGCCCATTAATAAAGCACTTACCAAACTGAATAAAATAGCTTTCCTGCCCGCATTAATTTTTTCAGAGTCACTGGCGCCTGGCCTAATATATTTAGCATAAATATCCGTACTCCAGAGCGTGGCTAAAGAGTTGAAGGTAGAATCGACTGTGCTCATGAGAGAGGCAAATAGTCCGCAAAGAATAATACCCTTAACGCCTGTCGGCAAAAAATTTTTCACTAAATAGGGAAAAGCTAAATCAGGTTCACCGAGTCCATCACCTAAAATTCCAAATAATGCAATACCGGGTATAATGATAATAATAGCCATAAAGTATTTGATCAAGCCACCTACCATTAATCCTGTTTGAGCATGCCTCACACTTTTAGCGGCCAGAGCCCGTTGCATAACCGTTTGATTGGCACACCAATAATTTATATTAAGAAAAAACAAACCCAAGAGATGGGTCCATGGTAAAGTAGGGTGATTAGCCGGCAGATGTAAATGCATTTTCTCAGGGGTTTTCTCATAAAGTTGCTCCCATCCTCCAAGGTGGTGCACTGCTGTCCAACAAACCACTACTCCACCAAAGATGAGCACAATGAATTGGATAATATCCGTTTTCACCACTGCACTGAGACCTCCGTAATAGGTGTAAAGAGCGGAGAATATGCCCAAAATAATAATCAATAGCGCTATTCTAATAAGGCGATCTTCGTGTAAAAAAGAAAGTTGGTCTCCAAAAACCATATCAGCGGCGTAAGCACCCCAAAATAAAGCAGCTCCCAAGGTTACGGTGGCAAATAATGCAATATTGGATAAAGAATAAAATAAAGCAATTCGCTCCCCTAGCCTAGCGCTTATAAACTCTGTTATAGTCATTATTTTTTCCTTGAGAAATAATGGAACAAAAACAAATGTCCCGATTAAAATCCCCTGAACTGCATTAATTTCAAGATTGGCTTGTGCCAGACCATATAAATAGGCAGAGCCCATCATTCCCAAAAACTGGTAGCCCTGTATATTGGTAGCAATAGTAGAAAGGGCCACCGAATACCAAGGTAAGTTTCTCGAACTCAAAAAATACGCTTCAGCAGAGCTTCCGGCTTTAGTTTTTCCCGTAAGGGCTACCAAAAGAATAATTATAAAATAAGATAGAACGATTACAAAGTCAATCATCATTATATTCTTGCTCCTTTTCCCAAAGGGGTCATTGGCGTCTCTTGGGGACGGCGGCCAAAAAAATCTGGAAAAGAAATGGTTTTTAATCGGGGCAGGACTTTTTGAGCAAATATTTTACATTCTTGTTCATGAGGGTATCCCGATAATATAAATGACCCTATACCCATTTTCATATACTTTTGAAGCTTTTCCACCACTTGATCTGGATTCCCTACAATAGCTGCACCACAGCCAGAACGAGCTAGACCTATACCTGTCCAGAGGTGAGGTTCGGCATAATATTGGTCGTCTGATTCCGAGCGCAATTGAGTTTGCCTCGACACCCCATAGGAAGCTGCATCTTGGGCCCGGTTACGGATATCTGTTCCCAGTTTGATATCCAATTTGGAGATAAGCTGCTTTGCATAATTTCTGGCTTCTTCCTCCGTCTCTCGCACAATGACATGGACTCTTAGCCCAAACTTAACGGTTCTTTGATATTGGGCAGCTTTGCTCTGCATATTAGCTATCAGCTCACGTAATTTTTCTTCAGTTTCCGGCCACATCAAATAAACGTCACAATGGGCTGCGCATAAATCCACTCCATCCGGAGAATATCCCCCAAAATAAAGTAAAGGGCCTCCATTTTGTTGATAGGGACGAACAGGTCCGGTGGGGAGTTGGAGTTGATAATATTTACCCTGGTAATTGATTTCCTCCTGACTCCAAGCTTGTTTGAGGATCTCTATCACCTCTCGGGAACGTGCATATCGCTCTGGAGCATTCCACTGAGTTCCCGGCAAATCTGAAGAAATAATATTCAGTGTAAGCCGGCCTTTCAACATGTGGTCTAGGGTAGCAATTGCGCGAGCCAACATGGGAGGATGCACCTCTCCACTTCGTATAGCAGCCAAAAAATTTATCTGGCTGGTTAACGGTGCCATACCCGCTACAAAACTTAAGGTATCCTGACCTACTTGATAGGAGGAAGGACACAACACATTTCTGTAACCCAATTGATCAGCTGTTTGAACTATTCTAGAAGTATGCTCCCAGGTACTTTTATACTTTGGGTTACGGTGTCCTAAATAATCGTCATCTCCATCACATAAGGGAGCAAACCAGGAAATTTCCACCCCATCTCTTATAGGAAGGTAAGAGCCTTGCATATAGATTGATATTGTTACAATAAAAATACTAAATTAGTATGGTAAACTGCTTGGATAGCAGGTGGAATTCATTTTTCCCGAAGGGATGTCTTATCTGATTCCAATATTCTTCAATTTTTAGAATATTTACTCCTAAGCAAGCGCTGAAAAAATCAATACAAATCAGTATTGGTAAAAGACAAAGTATAGGGCAAGTGTTCTTCAGGAATCGGTGGATCCACCCATATTCTTGGGGTATACTTTTCATGAGCGCCTAAAACAACCAACCAAAGGTCAGTACAATTATTAGGAACCACAAAGGAAATAGATTTAGTTTGAGTTCCAGATACCACTTCCATAGGGGAATAAACCCGCTCATTATTGGATAATAGTGCTACGTAACCCATTCTCCACCCTGCATTTTCTGGATTTTCAAGTTGATGATAACCATCAGCATTGGGTAACCCACTAAATGAAGTGCTAAGAGTAGTCCCAGATTCAGGAACTTTTAGTTTAATTCCATTAAAGCCTGTTGTGGATGGAACGTTATCTTTTGATATCTGATAACTATTAGCCCCTAATTTTTGGAAAGATGGGGAGTAAAGATCCAAATAATTTTGTCCAGTATTTCTAAGCAAGTTTAAATCCCAGGTTATCAATCTGGATGCTGCATCGTACATTTCCTTATAAAACTCGTTAAGGTTAATTCCAGTTATTCTCATGTAGGCTTGAACTGGATCTTCTGGTTTTCTCGAATCTCTCCATAATTTTCCAATAAAATCTATACCATGCTTTTCTTCCCAATAGAAATGCAACCAATAACTGCAATATCTAATATCTTCGTGCATAAAGTGCTTATTAGATTGCTCCATAAAGCAATCTGCTTCATTAAAGGTATTTTCCGGCAGACACTTATATGCTTGATAATTGGCGGTTTGCTCCCAAAAACCGTTACCACCTGATCCGTCCGGACCAAACCCATATCGATAACCACTGCCATCCCCATTATCACAGTATACCATATATTGAAAGGCATGTCCTATCTCATGTGCAATTACAGATCCAGCAGGTTGAGTAGTTAGTGGACTAATCCATAAAGCTCCAATAATATCATCATAACCCGCTCCAGTAGCCAACCACTCATCTGTGTAATGAAGAAAAATTAAAAATTTGTAAGTATCTAGATAAGAACTTTGGTTACCCGTTTGAACAAATCCAAGTTCCAGATTTTTGGTATAAAATGCTTCAGATTGAGCTAATAAATCATCAATATCTACTCGCATTTCCTCTGGCAAACTACTTGAATTTGGTTGATTCCCGAAACCTTCTTCCCAAAAGACTACAAAATGTTCAGATTCCTTTTTACGAGTCATGCTCCATTGACTATTCTCCCCCTCATTCTCCATTTCCTCAAGAATAAACTCTGGTAAATAAATTTCTAAACTAGAAACCTCTAAAGGAACAACGTCCATTTCTTGATTACATGACCAAAGAAATAGCAAACAAATAAAACAAGTTAATCTCATTATTTTTTTACTTTCAAAACGAAACATATTATATTTTTATTTTACTTTAGTAGATAAAGGATAGGATGATGGGGCAGTATTATTTTCAATCTTATATTGAAAAATTTGGTCTAAATACCGTTCAGTTAATTTGGTTTTTGATTCGAGCGATAAAGAAAATCGAGTCTTCAAACTGAGTAAAGGCATATATTATCTGGTTCTAGAAGATACAGATTCTCCAAAAAAATGGACTCAATTGTTTGTCAAATATTGAAAATATGGATGGTAGAATGTTATGTTTTTTGATGATTTTATTCGGTTGTTCAAAAGAACAAGGGGAGTTGAGCTCGATTAACAATCTAAACTCAAATACTGAAATAAATATTGAAAAATCTTGGCCTCAAGAACCCAATGGTTGGACTTATCCTATTTTCATTGAGGTTCCCGAAGGAGATCCACCCGCTAATGGTTATCCGGTTTTGGTCCTACTTCACGGAAATGGAGGAACGGGACAGGGTATCCTAAATGAAATCAAATCTGAAATTGCCTGTCATATATTGATTGCTATCTCTGGCTATAGAAAGAGTTGGAATATTTCAAATGAAGAAAGCGAAGCGCCAGACTTAGAAATGATTACCGAATTAACAGAGCAATTAACTGATTTCCAAAATGTAAATCCCAACAAAATAAGAATCCTTGGCTTTTCTAATGGGTCAGCCCTTGCTAATCGAATTTTAGTTGAAAACAAAAATCCTGCAATAGACCTTATAATTGGATTGGTTTCTCAACTTTCAGAAGCTCAATACAGAAATAATAAATTTTACAAACCTTCAGGGGCCACAGGCAATGGACTTCCCTTTAATGGTTACGATACTGAAACCACCCCCCTTCAAAATCGATATTATTTGAGTATTTGCAATCAAAATGATCCTGTAATACCTTATGATGGAGGAGAATTTTACGGCATAAATTTTATCAATGCTCAAGATGCAGCTTTCGCAGTGGCAGTAAGTCAAGGATTGGATCACAGTACGCCTCTGGCTGAATCATTTCCTATAGTACCCTACGGTTATGAGGAATACTCTTATTTAGATGGTCAGGTCATTCATATCAAAGGAAATGCAGAACACGGTCCTCCAGAAGGAATTTTCAACTACATAAGGAATTTTTTGGCAGATTGCAATTAATTTTTTGCTTGTTCATTCCTAAGCAAATATCTTTGTTTATCTAAATGTTAAAATCTTAGTCCATTATTGATTTTTAATCTATTTTTAATCTAAATTTTACATTAAGTTAAAAAATAATTTATTGTTATGAAAGTAGAGTATCGATGTGATTGTCCCATAACCACAGGTTTAGACATAATAGGGGATAGATGGAATTTGGTAATCATCAAACAAATGTTTTTCCAAAAGAAAAAAACATTCAAAGAATTTCTTGACTCCAGCGAAAATATAGCCTCCAACATTCTTTCTACAAGACTGAAGTTCTTGTTGGAGAATGAAATAATTACCTTTAAAAGATTGGCCGAACAGAAGAAAATAAAAATTTATACTCTTACTCAAAAAGGATTGGATCTTTTGCCGTTAATCGTTGAAATAAATATCTGGAGCGACAAGCATTTGAGAAAGGAAAATCCTGTTATGCTTACCAATGAACAACTTGGTCTTGAATTGATTGATGAAGACAA
>JBEAPR010000122.1:0-4038 GCA_041164265.1 Bacteroidota bacterium
CAGGTATTTCTATCTGCCTGTCCTTCTTATTTTTTAGTCGGCCTCCGTAATAAACTCGGTAAACATCCGATTCCAGTCTTCTTCCACCCGTCATAAAATACATCGCACCATCTGGGCCAATTTCACCATCTGTCAATGGCAGCGGAGAGCCCGAAAGAAAAGCCTCTGCTGTAGCCGTGTAACTTCCACCCTTGGGCTCTGGAAATATGGCGTATATAATCCCAAAACTCCAATCAAAAGCGTAAAGGGCTCGGCGGTATTTTTCTGGGAAATTAGCTCGGGTTCCAAACATCACGTTGGTTGGTGATCCTTGTCCTATATTGAGGAGTGCTGGTAAATTATCCGGCCAAGAAGGACTCCATTTTTGATTGCCCGTTCTCCAACCAAATTCACTACCGCTTGGTACATGGCAAATACGAGTGGGTCGATACCACGGCATCCCAAAATCCCACTCCATATCCGAATCGTAAGTAAACAAATCCCCAGCTTCATTGAACGCAATATCATAAGGATTTCTAAAACCCGCACTTATGAGTTCCCATTGCTGGCCTTCAGGGTCGATCTTAGCTATCCAACCTCCCGGTGCCATTCTAGAATTGGCATGACCTCTTGGATCTTTGATTAATGGAAATATATTGTCCTCGTTCCAAGTGCGAGGCAACCGATAAGTGTCCATCTCGGGAACGTCAATATGATTACCTACCACCACATATATCGATTGACTATCCGGGGCTACCACCATACTGTGTGGCCCATGCTCTCCAGGCCATCCGTCAAACGATTTTAATAAAGTTATTTGGTCAAATTGGTCGTCTTCATCGGTGTCTTGTAAACGGTACAACCCAGTTCCTTTGTCAAACTCTTCATTGACATTGTGGTTGACCATCACATACAAACTATTGAACGCATAAAGCAACCCTTGTGCATAACCCATTTCCAATTTGGAGCCGGAAGCACTGTCCCCCACCATTAACTTCTCTACCTGGGTAATAGAATCTCCAGAACCTATAGCAGGAAGCACTATTCTATATAAAGCTCCATATTGGTCAGAAGCAATCATCCTTCCTTGATCGTCAAAAGTCATACCCACCCAAGAGCCTTGATCAGCTTCTTGCGGACTGTACAAATGTTCGACAACAAAATCCTCCGGAAGGGATAACTTACCAACCTTAGGGTCCAAATCCTCTTTAACAACTGGAGTTTGTTGACACCCCAAAAAGGTAAATCCCATCAATATCACATAAATTAAGGGTTGAAATGCTTGTTTCATATTGCTTTACTTATCTAATTTCCCTATCAAAATAGTGAAAAGTCAGCAATCTGATTGGTTAGACACAAATTTTTATTTGAAATTCAGTGCTACCCGTATTCAATGCTTATATTGGTAAAGAATAAACCAATTACTTATGCGTCTTTTTGCTATCCTTTTCTTATTTGGGTGGGTCTTTCAGAGTTGCCAATCACCTAAAGAATCTCCAGTAAAAATAGATACCGATATATACGCTGAAATTCAACAAGCGCTTCTTGACGCTGAGCCAGGAGATACGGTCTTTTTTCCGAAGGGGAAATTCGAATTCGATAGACCTCTTTCTCTGGAAGGAGTTGAAAATGTAACCCTTTTAGGTGCGGGCATGGACGCCACTATTTTATCTTTTAAAGGCCAGAAAACAGGAGCTGAGGGACTCAGAATCACTGCTGACCAAGTCGTACTGCAAGATTTTACGGTAGTGGATTCCAAAGGAGACGCCATCAAATTGATTGATTGTGACGGCATAACCATTCGATCAGTTAAAACGACTTGGAGTGGGGGTAGCTTAGAATCTAATGGGGGTTACGGCCTTTATCCGGTATCTTCCAAAAATGTATTAATTGAGAAATGTGAGGCGTGGTTTGCCTCAGATGCTGGGATTTATGTAGGCCAATGTGAAGATGTCATTGTAAGAAATAATTTGGCCAGTGGCAATGTTGCAGGAATTGAAATAGAAAATTGTATCCGCTCTACAGTTTACCAAAACACAGCTGAAGGGAATACTGGGGGCATTTTGATTTTCAACCTGCCTGATTTGCCAGCTGGAAATGGGAAAGAAGCCAAGATTTTTCAGAATATTATAAGAGGAAATAACCTCAAAAATTTTGCCCCTGCGGGAAATATTGTGGCGAGTGTACCCCCTGGAACGGGCATTATCTTATTAGCAGCCGAGGAAGTAGAGATATTTAATAATGAAATAATTGATCACAAAACAATGGGGGTTTCTATTGCGAGCTATTCCATTTTTGACCTTCCTTGGGAGGACCAGGAATTTGATCCCTTTACCAAATCTGTAACGCTATTTAACAATACTTATCAGCGGAAAAAAACGCTTCCGGATTTCACCAGTGATTTTGGCCGTATGATTAATTTTTTATTTCCTGGAAAACCTCAAGATATTATTTATGATGGCATTTTTCCCGAGGGCACTGAGGGGGTCAATCCTATGAAGATTTGTATAAATGAAAAACAGGATGACTTAAGATTTGCCTCGGTTGACTTTGCCCACGAATTTGAACACGTAAACCAAAACATTAGTGATTTTGCTTGTAAATAGAAGGTTCTTATATCTTATTTTACTAGGTGTATTAGCCTGTACGGCACTACCGAAGGTGGACCTTTCTTATGAAGCCAATGCCAATTTGATATTGGAAAGAGTACAACCTCCTTCTCAGAAAGCACCTTCATTTGATCCACAATTGATCCCCTATTCTAAATTTTCAGACTATGATTTGTTTGAAGGCCCCATTGCAGGCTTCCAGCCTAGTAAAGGCGTTCAACTGTATCGCCCTGCCAATGAGTTATTTTCCGATTACGCCTCCAAACTAAGGTTTATTAAAGTGCCAGAAGGGGAGAGGATAACTTGGGACGAATCTGGTAATTTTGAATTTCCTTTGCATACGCTGCTTATCAAACATTTCCTTTATCCCGATGCAGCTCAACTATTGAAAGGTCCTGTTCAAATGATGGAATCCAGGATTTTGCACCTTTCCAATGATGGCTGGAAAGCTTATACCTATGTTTGGAATGACAAAGGCACCGAAGCCTTCTTGAATCAATTGGGCGATTTTAAGTCCGTTAATTATACCCATTTTGATGGGAAGAAAATGGATATTGCCTATGTGGTGCCCAACAAAAATGAATGTAAAAATTGCCATCAGCGCAGTAATGAAATGGTACCATTAGGGCCTACACCTGAACATTTACAATATTCTTGGAAAGATTCAGGCATCAGTCAGTTGGAGCGTTGGGTGGAATTAGGGATTTTAGAACGTCCAGAATCTGGGTTTTCCCATCTATCTTCCCCGGTACTTTGGAATGACTCTTCTACAGGAGCCATCCATGAAAGAGCATTGGCTTATTTAGAAGCGAATTGTGGACATTGCCACCATCCAGAAGGTTCAGCTCATACTTCTGGCTTATTTCTTCAATTGGATCAAAAAGATCCGCGGCGATTGGGGATTCTGAAACCTCCTGTTGCTGCGGGTAAGGGTAGTGGCAATAGAAAATACAGTATTGAACCTGGACATCCGGAAAACTCTATTCTTTTGTATAGGATGACTACTAATGAACCCGGGGAAATGATGCCAGAGTTGGGTCGGTCGGTCATTCACCAAGAAGGCATTGAAGTGATTCGAGAGTGGATTGAGTCTATGTCAACCGAACTCGACAATTAATAGAATCAGGTTGGCCATCAATGCTGATTGATATCATCTCTATTATTCCAATCAGGGAATTTTAATTGTCCATCAACCTGTTCAACCTCTCTTAAAACCAATCCAAAAATTTTAGTTTCTTTCCTATCTTACCCCCAATTTTTGGAAAAAAACTTAATTGAATAATCAATTATTATCACCATAAAACATTATTAATCCGATGTAAAACTTATATAACTACTACTTTTGGATATTAGACATTATTTCGGAAAGAATTGATTTAAAACATTAGAACCAATAAATAGAATTCCCATGCTCAAAACCCTAGTCGCTACTCTATTATTGTCTTTAACC
>JBEAPR010000123.1:0-3695 GCA_041164265.1 Bacteroidota bacterium
TGTTGGGATGAAAAATATAGAAGTAATTTAATTCGACCAGAGACAGTCATCAATAAATATATAGATGAAAATTGGGTACCTGGATTACAGACCCCACCGTTTCCCGAATACACTAGTGGACACAGCGTGATATCTAGAGCCTCAGCTATTGTTTTGACTCATTTATTCGGGGAAGAGTTTCCTTATGAGGATACAGTAGAACTGGAATTTGGACTGCCTGCGAGAACCTATAATTCTTTTTTAGAGGCATCTGAAGAAGCTGCTATGAGTAGACTATACGGTGGAATTCACTATATGCCAGCCATCAAATATGGGGTGGCCCAAGGGGAACAAGTAGGGAAATGGATTTTATCGAATATTCAAACTAAAGAAATAGTCCAATAAGAATGAAGTTAAAGCAAATTGGCTTTTTTTTAGGTCCTATATTGTTTATAGCTTTCAGACTTATCCCCGGCCCAACTGTTATTACAGCTGATGCATGGAAGGTACTTGCATTAGGGGTATTGATGTTAATCTGGTGGATTACAGAAGCCGTTCCTATTCCAGTAACAGCCATGTTGCCTATGATTTTTCTTCCTATTTTAGGGATTTATGATTTAAAAACTGCTGCAGCTCCCTATGCAAATCCCATCGTCTATTTATTCATGGGGGGATTTATGTTAGCTCTAGCTATGGAAAAATGGAATTTACACCGAAGAATAGCTTTAAACATAGTTAAAATAACTGGAACCAATGCCAACGGTATAATATTAGGTTTTATGGTAGCTACGGGTTTTATGAGTATGTGGATCAGTAATACTGCAACAACCATAATGATGTTACCCATTGCTTTATCGGTGATTGATTTGTTAACTTCCCAATCAAGCGGCTCATCCCCCAAGGGAATTCGTTATTTTTCCCTAAGTATTATGCTGGGAATCGCATATGCTGCCAATATTGGAGGGACAGCCACCATTATTGGCACCCCACCTAATGTCGTTTTTGCTGCCTTTATGCTGGAAACTTATCAAATAGAGATAACCTTTGCAAAGTGGATTATTTTAGGCTTGCCCTTTGCAATAATTTTAATTTCCATAGCTTATTTTTTAATTGTTAAGGTTATTTTCCCCAATAGACTAGGAAATTTTGAAGAAGCGGGCCCTTTAATCGAGGGCCAGATTAAAGCGCTAGGTAAAATGTCGTTGGGAGAAAAGCGAACTTTGATTATATTTTTATTAACTGCATTTAGCTGGGTATTCCGGTCCAAGATAAATATTTGGGTAGATTGGTTGGAGTTATCAGATACTTCGATTGCCCTACTTTCCACCTTAGCATTGTTTATGGTGCCCGTTAATTTTAAAGAAAATCTTTTTGTCTTGGATTGGAAAGCAACGGAGAAATTACCATGGGGAATTTTATTACTTTTTGGGGGAGGGTTGAGTTTAGCGGGAGCTTTATACGAGGTAGGCTTAGTAGATTATGTTGGATCATTCTTTGAGGGGAAAGACAATTTTGGTTTCCTAATTGCCATTGGATTAACGGCGGTATCCTTATTTCTAACAGAAGTGATATCGAATGTAGCATTGGTAACCATTTTTTTACCTGTAGTTGGCGGTATTGCTATTGGATTGGGAATTTCCCCTTTACTGATTTGTATTCCAGTTACCCTTGCTGCGAGTTGTGCCTTTATGTTACCCATGTCAACTCCCCCGAATGCCATCGTTTTTGCAAGCGGCCATTTATCGGTTACTCAAATGGCTAAAGCAGGTTTACTTATAAATATAATAGCCATTTTATTAATTGCACTTTTTAATGAAACATTGGTACTTTGGCTCTTTCAAGCCAATGGATAATATTAGCTGATTTTATACGCCTTACGGCAAAAGGGTAAATGAGGAGGGTTAAGTTGTACAGGAAAAAATATTGATGGGATGATTGAAGAAATCAAACAAAAAACGAAGGAGTTGTATCCTAGGTTATTGACTATTAGAAGACATCTTCATCAATATCCTGAACTTTCCTTCAAAGAAATAAATACTGCGCTGTACATACAAAAATTATTAGAAGAAAATGGTGTTCCATTTGATGCTGGGGTGGGAGGAACAGGTATTGTGGCCACTATAAATGGAAAAAAGAAGGGGATGGAGAAAACCATAGCGCTTAGAGCTGATATGGATGCATTACCCATTGATGAGCAGAATCAGGTATCTTATACATCCAAGCACCCTGGTATTATGCACGCTTGTGGCCACGACGTTCATATGACCTCTTTATTGGGGGCACTTTTTATTCTAAACGATTTTAAATCTAAATTTTCTGGAAAGGTCAGATGTATCTTCCAACCTGGAGAAGAGTTATCTCCTGGAGGTGCTTCTTTGATGATTAAGGAGGGAGTTTTAGAGAACCCACAACCTATTGGCATAATTGGACAACATGTATATCCTACACTAAAAGCTGGACAAGTAGGATTTAGATCGGGAATGATGATGGCATCCTCAGACGAATTGGAAATTAAAATATGTGGTAAAGGTGGCCATGGAGCGGTTCCTCACCATGCAGTTGACCCTATTCTTATTGCATCACATGTGATAACTGCTTGCCAACAAATCGTTAGTAGAATTGGTAATCCCGCTATTCCAACTGTGCTTAATATCGGCAGTATTCAATCAGTTGGTGGAACCTATAATGTAATTCCCAATGAGGTCCAATTAAAAGGTACTTTTCGAACATTTGATGAAGATTGGAGGAAGGAAGGGTTGAAAAGAGTAAAAACATTAATAGAAGGAATGGCAAAGAGTATGGGAGGGGATGCGGAGATTACCATTCGAAAAGGCTATCCTTTCTTGGTAAATGAGGAGGGGTTAACCGAAAAATGTAGAAAATATGCCCAAGACTTTTTGGGCATTGAAAATGTCAAAGAACTACCCATGCGCTTAACTTCCGAAGATTTTGCTTTTTACACCCATATCATTCCAGGTTGTTTTTACCGTTTAGGTACAGATAATAAGGAAGGTAACTTTAGTCATCAAGTTCATTCCGGACAATTTAATATCGATGAAGAGGCACTTCAAACTGGTGCAGGACTGATGGCTTGGTTAGCCATTTGCGCATTGAAGGAGCAGTAATTCCTTTTTTCAATAAATTTGTTCAATTTTACATCGTATTAAATATTTTTTTAATCTAATAATAGGTTATGCCTAAAGTATTAATAATTGACGATGAGTCCAGTATTCGAAGGACTTTGCGTGAAATTTTAGAATTTGAAAAATACGAGGTGACTGAAGCCACCGATGGTATGGAGGGTTTGGTGAAAGTAAAGCGAACTTTTTTTGATGTAGTTTTATTGGATATTAAGATGCCTAAAATGGATGGAATGGAGGTTTTAGAAAGATTAATGGTACTCTCTCCAGATTCCTCTGTTATTATGATTTCCGGCCATGGTACTATAGATACGGCGGTAGAAGCCGTAAAAATGGGTGCTTTTGATTTTATATCCAAGCCACCGGACCTGAATCGATTGTTGATTACTATTCGTAATGCAATGGATAAAAGCAGTTTGATTACCGAAACCAAAAGTCTTAAAAGGAAGATAACAGGTGGAAAGTTAAAAGAAATTATAGGTGATTCAGCAGTCATAAAAAAAATATTAGAGACAGTTGATAAAGTTGCACCCACTGAAGCCCGAGTACTCATTACTGGACCTAATGGTAGTGGTA
>JBEAPR010000124.1:0-3730 GCA_041164265.1 Bacteroidota bacterium
AATGGACCATTTCAAGTAAAAATATGTCAAGTAAAGCAATTAATTTTTAACTACTATAATACTCTTCCAGTGCTTGTTGCAACCTTGGCACTACTTCGAATAAATCCCCTACCACACCGTAATCAGCAGCTTTAAAAAAAGGTGCTTCTGGATCTTTATTGATGACTACTATAGTTTTGCTATTATTAACCCCTGCCAAATGCTGAATGGCCCCAGAAATTCCAATAGCAATGTATAAATTAGGTCTTATGGCAATGCCAGTTTGCCCCACATGCTCATGATGGGGTCTCCAACCTGTATCAGCCACCGGACGAGAGCAAGCCGTTGTAGCGCCTAAGGTTTGAGCCAACTTTTCTATCATCCCCCAATTTTCCGGCCCTTTCATGCCTCTTCCAGCACTCACGACCTTTTCTGCCTCCGGTAAAGGTACCGTTCCAACTACCCTATTGGTCTCCAATACGGTAATTTGCGATTCAGGAAGCGAACAACTTACAGAAGTAACTTCCACTTCAGTTCCCATTTTTTCCGAAGGAATACTATTACCAGTTAAACTCAGAACTTTGATATCGGTGCGGAGGGATAGCGTAACAATTGCCTTCCCTGAATAAATCTTTTTCTTTACCTCAAAGCCATTAGAACAATCTGGCAAAGTATGAACCCCAGATACCGCATCTGCTTTTAACCGGATGGCCACCCTTCCCAATAATGATTTCCCAGCTGTGCTGTCGGGCAATACCAAAACCGAAGCTTGTTGTTGTAATGCAATATCAGCAATTGCTCTGGCAAATAAGCGCGAATCAAAGTTGGAAAATTGGATGGCGTCAAACTGCCAAACTTTATGAGCTCCGTATAATCCTAATGATTTTGGAGATTCAGCATTACCTAAAATAAGAGCACCACACGGAAGATTCATTAGGTCACCCACCTTCCTGGCATAAGTAACAGCTTCTAAAGTGTTTTTCTTGAAAATTCCATTCTGATGTTCAGCGAAAACAAGTATCATTTCTTTATTGGTTTATTGAGATTATATCACTTTGGATTCTTCATGTAAAAGACGAACCAATTCTTTCATATTATCAGGTGGCACTAAGTGAACGCCAGATTTTTCAGTAGGTAATTCATAATGAATAGTTTGAGCCCCATGATTCACTGGTACCGGATCCACGACCTGAAGCGGTTTGGATTTAGCCTGCATAATTCCCCTCATATTGGGAATTCTCTGCTCAGCAAGTCCCTTAGCCGCACTGACTACAAGAGGTAAAGAGGATTTACATTTTTCTGTTCCTCCTTCAATTTCTCTATTCAATACCATCTCCTCCCCTTCCATTTCCAAATGATTGGCATAGCTTACGAAAGGAAGGTCCAATAACTCAGCAACCATAGCACCTACTGAAGAACCATTGTAATCAATACTTTCTTTACCTAGTAAAACTAAATCATAAGATCCTGATTCAGCAATAGCAGCAATTTGATAGGCCACAAAAATTGCCGATTCAGGGGACGCATCGACCCGGATAGCTTCCTGGGCACCTATGGCAAGGCCTTTGCGAATAATGGTATCACTATCGCTCAAACCTACATGAACTAGAGTTACTGCACCACCAAATTGCTCTTGCAACTCAATTGCTTTTACCAAAGCATACCACTCATCGTAAGGATTCATAATGAAAGACATTCCACTTTCATCAACTGAATTTCCACCGTTATTAAGTGTTATCTTTGCAGTGGTATCAGGAGTCTTGCTTATAGCAACTAAAATATTCATGTCGTCAAACTTTCTTGTAAAATTAAACTATTTAGCGAATTTTCGCTAATTTATTGATATTATGAAAAAAAATAGAATAGAACAACTTTTAGCCTATCTAAAAGACACTCCAAATGATTCTTTTGTTTTGTTTGCCTTAGCTAAAGAATACGAGAGAGCTGAACAATTTGAGGAGAGTTTGGTGTGGTACCAAAAACTAAAAAAAATAGACTCCAATTACGTTGGATTATACTACCATCTAGCGGCTCTGCTCTATCAGTTATCACGCAAAACGGAGGCAAAAATGGTTTATGAAGAAGGTATAGCCATAGCGAAGAGGCTTCAGGACCATCATGCTGAAAATGAATTGAAAGCAGCGTATAACCTGCAAGATTGGGTTTAATTTCAACAATTTTCACTGATTAAGTATCAAATTGGAACTTTTCCTACAAAAATTACTTTATTCCGTAGAATATCTGATTTTTTTTTAAACCATTAAAAAATGCTACTGGCCAAAGGGAGCAAGGTTAAGTTAAAAAGTTCTGGGGAATTGGCTCGGGTTACTTCTATTTTGGATGCAGACATCGTCCAAGTCAGGCTAGATAAGGATGGTTTGGAAATTCCAATATTCATCGAAGATCTAGAACGCCCAGGAGATTATAATCAACATATAAAATACACTCCATTTCAAACCTCTGAAATTAATCATGCCTTAAACCCAACGCCAGAACATAGTCAGTATGCAACAATTCACAAGAATGGGTTTCAATTGGGTTTTGTTTTTGAGCCAGATAAAAATCAATATCGGATTTATCTTATCAACGATGACCATCTTTCCTATGTCTTTACCTTGAAAAAAACACATAAGGGGCAATCTATACAAACTGTAAATGGGCAAATTGTACCTAGTTCTTTTCAACAAATTGGTTATCTAGACTTTAGCTCATTGAGCGATTGTCCCAGTTTTAACTTAACTACCTGGATTAAAAACGAAACTGGATCGGGGGCGAAAGCAGATTATGAAATACGAACTAAACCTTCTAATTTTTTTAAACCCACCAGAGTCATTCCTTTAATCAATCAACCTGGGATTTATTTTGAATTCAAAATCAAAAAAACACCAAACCCTCCAAAGGAGCTCATCAAAGCTGCCAAGGAACTTACTAGTAAGACCAATAAGCGAACCAAATGGTCAAATACAGCAGACATGGTTCTTGAAAAAGCTGAATTTTCAGTAGAATTAGACCTACACTACGACACCCTTTGTCAACGAAAAGATATACCTTCTAAAAAAGCACACCAGACTATCTTAGAATACCAATTATTTATCTTTGATAACTATTTATGGAAGGCGCATAACTTGGCGATGGATAAAGTATTCATCATTCACGGGGTCGGGGAAGGAGTTTTAAAAAAAGCACTTGAATCCAAACTAAAATTTCATCCTGCGGTCCAGGGTTTCCTCAACGAATACCACCCGAAATATGGATGGGGAGCAACCGAAGTACGGCTTAGATAACTCAAATATTTGAGGTAGATTCTTTTAGATTATTCATTATTGACTACGTCCCTTTATAAGTTATTTCTTTACCTAAACCTCATCTATTATTAAATTTTTAAACAAATGAGATATAAGCCTTTAAGTTAGTTTTTAATTCTACAATATTATTACAATTCAACGCGATTCCTTAGTTCCACATAGTGAATCAAAATAAATCCTATCCAAAAATATTTTAAGAGGCATTTAAAAATAAACAAAAAAAAGAGGGGCAATTCCTTGCAGAACTGCCCCTCTAAAGTTATTCTTTAACTCTTAAGAATTTGATTATTCAATGATAATCATCTTCTTAGTAGCTGTATATTCACCAGCAGTCAATGTGTAGTATAGTACTCCAGCAGCTGGTAATTCCTTGCTGTCTATGCTAACTTGGTTAGCACCTTTAGCAAAGTCTCCTCTTACTACTTTCAATACTCTACCTGTTACAT
>JBEAPR010000125.1:0-9543 GCA_041164265.1 Bacteroidota bacterium
GAAAAACTTCGGATATAATAATTAATATGGGCAATATAATAGCTATTGTGGGAAGACCCAATGTGGGCAAGTCAACCCTATACAATAGATTGATAGGGGAAAGGCAAGCCATCATTGACGACGTCAGCGGAGTGACTCGAGATAGACAATACGGTTCAAGCCATTGGAATGGTAAGAATTTTACCGTAGTAGATACCGGTGGATTTGTAGAACATTCAGATGATATATTTGAAAAGGCCATCCGAGATCAAGTGAATATAGCCATTTCCGAAGCTGAAGTGTTGATTTTTTTGGTCGATGTGACAACAGGAATCACCGACTTAGATATGGAGGTTGCCAATATGCTTAGAAAAACCAAGAAAAAAGTTCTATTGGTAGTCAATAAAGTGGATAACCATCAACGGTTATTAGATGCTAATGAATTTTGGTCTCTTGGATTTGAAAATACTTTTTTCATCAGTTCCTTAACTGGGAGTGGCACGGGAGAGGTACTGGATGAGGCTGTTAAGGATCTTCACGAAGAGGAAGAAATTCTCGACCATATTCCAAAATTTGCCATTCTGGGACAACCCAATGTTGGAAAATCCTCCTTCACCAATGCCCTTCTTGGAGAAGAGCGGAATATTGTCACCGATATAGCAGGAACGACTCGAGATTCCATTCACAGCAAATACAACAAATTCGATAAAGAGTTTTATCTAATCGATACCGCCGGGATTAGAAAGAAAGCCAAAGTCCATGAAAATTTGGAATTCTACTCTGTAATGAGAGCCATTAAAGCACTGGAGGAAGCCGATGTATGCTTGCTTTTAATTGATGCCCAAACAGGTATTGAAGCCCAGGATATGAGCATTTTTAGACTGGCACAAAAAAGAAATAAAGGCATAGTTATTCTAGTCAATAAATGGGATTTAGTCGAAAAAGAAACCAATACTGCCCGAGATTTCGAAAAGGAATTGCGCAACAAATTAGCTCCGTTTCAAGATGTCCCCATCGTCTTTATATCTGCTTTGGAAAAGCAACGAATATTCAAAGCTATTGATGCTGCATTAGAGGTCTACCAAAATAGGACCAAAAAAATTAAGACCAATGAATTAAACGATATTATGCTAAAGGCCATAGAACACTATCCCCCACCCACTCACCGAGGAAAATTTGTTAAAATTAAATACGTCACCCAACTTCCAACCTACTATCCCGCTTTTGCTTTCTTTTGTAGTAATCCCAAACACCTTAAAGACAATTACAAACAATATCTAGAAAACCAATTGAGGAAAAACTTTAATTTTACCGGCGTTCCAGTAGGCGTATTTTTTAGAAGTAAATAAACCATAATGCCTTTTCTAAAAACCTCATTTGAAGACTTATATGTTTTTGAACCCAATATCTTTAAAGACGATAGAGGATATTTTTTTGAAGCCTTTAATAGTCAAACCTTCGCAAGTGAAACCGGAATTTCAAGACCCTTCGTTCAAGACAATCAGGCTTTTTCGACTAAGGGTGTGCTGAGGGGATTGCATTTTCAAACTGGAGAATATGCACAAGCAAAATTGGTGCGTGTATTACAAGGAGAAGTGTTAGATGTGGTCGTAGACTTGAGAAAAAATTCTCCCACCTATGGAAAAAGTTTTTCCATAGTCCTTTCCGAATCTAATAAAAGGCAATTGTACGTCCCAAGGGGGTTTGCTCATGGATACTTAGTCTGTAGTGAAAGTGCCGAATTTTTTTATAAATGTGATAACTTCTACAATCAAAAAGCTGAAGGGGGAATCAGATATGACGACCCAGAGCTGAATATTGATTGGAAATTTCCCACCCCTCAGCTACTTCTTTCTCCCAAAGATCTTCAGCTACCGTTTTTTGAGGCCTTTAAACATTAATCCATGCTAAAGTTGTTGATTACCGGGTCCAACGGTCAATTAGGCCAATCTTTTCAACAAGAAATAACCAACTTTCCTATTTGCTCAGCTGTGTTTTTTGATAAAGCCATGCTGGATATTTGCAAACCAATGCAAATTAGAAAAGTAGTTTCCGAGGTAAAGCCTGATTTTATTATCAATTGTGCAGCCTATACCGCTGTTGATGAGGCAGAGAATAATATATTTCTCGCACAAAAAATAAATGAAGAAGGCCCAGCTCACTTGGGTAAAATAGCAGCTGACCTTAACATCCCGGTCATCCATTTTTCTAGTGATTACGTTTATCACAATCACTCTAATAAGCCCTTAAAGGAAGGCGATCCCACTAATCCAGTAGGTATCTACGCTCAAACCAAGTTGGCAGGAGAGAAACAACTTCTTCACCATCAACCTCATAGCTATATTTTGAGGACCTCTTGGGTTTTTTCTCCCTTCGGGAAAAATTTTTTAAAATCTATGCATCGTCTGGCTAGCCAAAAAAAAGTCATAAGAGTTGTTTCCGACCAAATAGGTGCACCGACTTATGCACCCTTTATGGCCAAAGACGTTTTGCAACTGGCACAGCAAATATATGCGAACCCCAACAAATTCAAATCTTTAGCAGGTATCTATAATTATTGCCCTGAAGGAGTATGCAGCTGGTATGATTTTGCCTATTTCATTTTCAAATACCTGAAGGTTTCCACTGAACTGATCGCAATACCCAGTGAAGCCTATCCCACTCCAGTCAGTAGGCCTCCCTTTAGCGTAATGAATACCCAGAAAATCAAATCTGCCTTTGGACTTAAGTTAAAACATTGGGATGAGGGGTTGCTCCATTGTCTAAAGGCTATGAATTAAAATCAACCATTTATAGGTAGAATGGTTATTTTTGAATAAAGATTCCCGACATGCCTAAGTCCATTCACCTTTTTTTTATTATCCTCTTTTTTAGCTTTTCCTTTACCTCTTCTTTATGGGCTACTCATAATAGGGCAGGAGAAATCTCTATCGAACAAATCGGAAATTGTAATGAAAGTCTTAGCATCAGGGCTACTTTAGTTACCTATACTAAAGCGAGCAGTAGACCAGCTGATAGAGATTCATTAACCATTTGTTGGGGAGATGGGACTTGTACGGTGGTCTATAGAATTAATGGGCCAGGTGGCATACCTCAGGGGGAATTACTGGAAAATGACGTTAAAAAAAACATTTACGTTGGAACCCATACTTTTCCCGCAAGGGGCACTTACACCATTTCTATGACCGATCCCAATAGAAATGGAGGAATTTTGAATCTCAACTATCCCAATTCCGAACAAATTAAATTTCATATAGAAACGGTTTATACCTTTCCAAATCCTCAATTTCAAGGATGCAACAACACCCCAGTTTTGCTTCAACCTCCATTAGATATCGCTTGTGTCGGGCAAAAGTTTATTCACAATCCCAATGCCTTTGATGAAGATGGAGACAGTTTGGCGTATCGTTTAACCATTCCTCAACAAGATGCGGGGTTAGCGGTACCCAACTATAGATTTCCCGATCAAATCAGTCCAGGTCCGGACAATCAGCTTACCATTAATGAAACTACAGGGGATTTAATCTGGAATGCCCCGCAAAGAGCAGGTGAGTATAATGTGACTATTCAGATTATTGAATTTAGAGATGGGATTGCTATCGATACGATGACTAGAGATATGCAAATTTTAGTAGAAAATTGCAGCAATCTGGCACCCGAAGTGGAAACTTCTGTTGAAGAAATTTGTGTGGTGGCTGGGGAAACTGTTGAAATAACAGTGACTGCCACTGCACCCTTAGATGAACCAGCACAAAGAGTTACTCTTACTGCTTTAGGAGGGCCTTTCGAAGTAGGATTCAGTCCTGCTGAGTTCCTTCCCGTTACCGAGGGTTACCAACCTGACCCACTCACGAAAAAACTCGTTTGGGAAACCACCTGCGAACATATCAGCGACCAATATTATACCGTAGTTTTTAAAGCTACTGATGACTATTTTGGAGGTGTTTCCGGGATAGCCACCCTCAAAACCGTAAGAATAAAAGTAGTAGGTCCTTCCCCACAAAATCTAGCTGCTGTAAGTGAAACAGGTATAATTACCCTAACTTGGGACCAACCTTATGCCTGTGATATGGTCGCTGATGATTTCTTTAGAGGCTTTTCAGTTTGGCGAAAAATCGGCTCAGAGCCTATTGCTTTAGATACTTGTAATCCAGGTATGGAAGGCAGAAATTACGAATTATTAACTCCGGTTCCCATTTCGAATTTTAATGACACCTCTTATTTTTTTATAGATTCCACACTGGAAAGAGGCCGAACATATTGCTATAGAATAGTAGCTAATTTTGCGAAAACGACTCCTGGAGGGCTCTACACCTTTAACCCAGTACAAAGTTTGCCTTCCAATGAGTTTTGTATTCAACTCAAACAAGATGTGCCTTTATTGGTTAAAAGTGATGTGCTACGCACCGATTTGATGGAAGGTACAGTTGAAGTCTGTTGGGTCAAACCCATACCAGAGGACTTGGATACTACGCTCCACCCAGGGCCATATACCTACGAATTGCTTAAAGAAATGGGACCTAATAATTTTGTACCTATTCCTGGTGCTATTCAAACAATTCCTAGGTTTAATAGCCCCTTGGATACCTGTTTTGAAGATCAAAATATCAATACCGTATTGGATCAACCTAACTACAAAATGAATTTCTATGTCTCGGGAATTACCACCCCTTTTGGAGCTTCTAGCCCGGCAACCACTGTTTATTTAACAACTGACCCAACAGATAAAGCGGTTTCGCTCAATTGGGCATTCAATGTACCTTGGTCCAATTTTAGATATATAGTTTACCGTTCTTCATCATTTGACGGTCTCTATGAGCCCATAACCACTGTTCAAAACCCATCCTGGAAAGATATCAATTTGATTAATGGAACAGAATACTGTTATTATGTAGAAACCATAGGTAATTATGGGACTTCCAATCTTCCAGATACCATATATAATAATAGTCAAAGGGTATGTGCTGTCCCTTATGATAATGTTCCCCCTTGCATCCCTAGTGAAATCACTATTAGTAATTTGTGTAATCAAGGGATAGAGCCTTTAGATTGTGACAATCGAGAACCAACATACAATACCATAACTTGGACACAACCAGAAACTTGTGGAGAAACTGATGTAGCAGGATTTCACGTTTATTTTAGTTTACACGATTCATTACCCTTTGAACGGATAGCAACCATCAATAATCCCAAAAGCACTAGCTTCGTGCACGAACAACAAGATAATCTTGCTGGATGTTATGCTATCTCCGCTTTTGACTTTAACGGCAATGAGAGTTTGCCTTCTTCAAAAGTCTGCATTGATAATTGCCCCAATTACCAATTACCTAATACCTTTACTCCCAATGGAGACGGCCAAAATGACTTATTTACCCCCTATCCTTTTTGTTTTATTGAAGAGGTAAACTTCACAGTGTACAATCGTTGGGGACAGATGGTATTCAAGACGAATGATCCGCAACTAAACTGGGATGGAAAAAACATGAATGGAGCAGATTTGCCTGATGCTACTTACTATTATCAGTGCAATGTTATTGAATCGTTGAATAATAAAGAAAATAGGGAAGCCATTCAATTAAATGGTTTCATTGAATTAATCAGGCGAAAATAAATCCCCTAATAGGTTTACAGGAATCATTGAATCTGTAGACTATTAAAAAATTATTAAATAAATAGGCCATCGACAAAGGAAAAGAATACCATTCAATTAAATGGTTTCATTGAATTGATCAGGCAAAAATAAATCCCCTAATATGTTTACAGGAATCATTGAATCTAAAGGTAAAATAATAAAGATCGAAACTAGTGGTACTAATCGAACATTAACTATTTCATCTGAAATAGCTGAGGAAGTTCAAATTGACCAAAGCATCAGCCATAATGGAGTATGTCTTACTGTAGTAGAAATTGAAGATCAAACTTATAAAGTGACAGTTATTGAGGAAACCCTAATCAGGTCTAATTTAGGGGATAGAAAAATAGGAGATTATTTAAATCTGGAACGCGCTATGAAGGCCAATAGTCGATTAGATGGGCATTTGGTGCAGGGCCATGTAGATACGACTTGTATTTGTAAAGGAGTAGAGCAAAGAGATGGCAGCTGGTACTTTTCTTTTGAGTATCAAGCAGACCATCACCATTTATTAGTTGATAAAGGTTCCGTATGTATCAATGGAGTAAGCTTGACAGTCATCAACCCTTACCAAAACCAATTTCAAGTGGCTATTATTCCCTATACATTTGAACACACCAATTTCAATTCTCTTAAAAAAGGAGATAGTGTTAATATTGAATTTGATATCCTGGGAAAATATATTTCTAGATATATGGAAAAAATTAGGGATATTCATTAGTAAATGAATACCCCTAATTCATATTTACGATTGGATTATTTTAGTCCTCTTCTATCATTTGCTCCATTTCGGCTCTTTTAGCCTCAATTTCTGCTTGTGCCTCAGAGGTAGTAACAATCATTCTATCATATTTTCTAGATCCGGTACCTGCAGGAATTCTTTTACCTACAATTACATTTTCCTTAAGACCTAACAAATGATCTTGCTTAGCACCTATGGCTGCTGTACTAAGAACCTTGGTGGTTTCTTGGAAAGAAGCAGCTGAAATCCAACTGGTAGTACCCAACGAAGATTTGGTGATACCTTGTAACAATGGAGAAGAGGTAGCTGCCATGGCATCCTCAAATTGAACCAAGTTCTTATCATTTCTCTTAAGTAAAGAGTTCTCTTCTCTTAATTGCCTTAAAGTAACCAACTGTCCTTCTTTCAGATGGGTAGAATCCCCGGCATCAGTAATTAACTTTTTATCAAAAATCCAGTCATTTTGTTCTAAGAAATCATACTTCTCTACTGCTTCTCCTTCTAGGAAAGTAGTATTACCAGGATCTTCGATTTGTACCCTCCTCATCATTTGACGAGTAATTACCTCAATATGCTTATTGTTAATAGTAATACCTTGGGAGCGATAAACTTCCTGAACTCCATTAACTAAATAAGACTGGACGGCAAAAGGACCTTTAATATTTAAGATATCCTTAGGGGCTATGGCTCCATCTGATAATGGTGTTCCCGCTCTAACAAAGTCTCCATCCTGAACCAATACATGTCTCGATAAACCAATCAGGTACTTTCGCTTTTGTCCGTCTTTAGCTTCTACAATTACTTCCCTGTTACCCCTCTTAATTTTACCGAAACTAATTACTCCATCAATTTCAGATACAGTAGCTGGGTTAGAAGGATTCCTTGCTTCAAAAAGCTCTGTAACTCTTGGAAGACCACCTGTGATATCCTGGATTTTACCTAAAGATCTAGGTATTTTAGCAATCTTTTGTCCCGCTTTAATAGATTCATTATCGTCTATGGAAATATAAGATCCTACAGGAAGATTATAGTGTTTTAATTCTTCCTTACCATCAGAACTCATGATCCGAATGGTTGGTATTTTTTTCTTGTTCTTAGATTCTATGATTACTTTTTCTACATAACCAGTTTGATCATCTCGTTCCACACGATAGGTACCTCCTTCCTCAATGGATTCAAATACTGCTTTACCAGAGAATTCAGAAACAATAACTGCGTTAAATGGATCCCATTCACAGATTAAATCTCCCTTTTTAATTTTTTGGCCATCCTTGACAAATAGAGATGCGCCATAAGGAATGTGGTTGGAGACAAATAATTTACCTGTCTTCTCATCTACAATTCTAATTTCTCCAGTCCTCGAAAGAACGATTTGAGTATTTCCTTCAGCAGGATCTAAACTTTCAGTAGTTCGAATACTGTCAAACTCTAATTTACCATCAAACTTTGAAGTAATTTCTGATTCTGTTTTTGAAACAGATGCAATACCACCTACGTGGAAAGTTCTTAAGGTCAACTGCGTACCAGGTTCACCAATAGATTGGGCTGCAATAATTCCAACTGCATCGCCTCGCTCTGCGATTCTACCAGTAGCCAGGTTCATACCATAGCATTTAGAACATACGCCTCTCTTGGTTTCACAAGTTAATACAGATCTAATCGTCACCTTCTCAACCCCTTCGGATTCAATTAATTTAGCCATATCACTATCGATAAAATCACCGGACTTGACCATCAATTCATCCGTTACGGGATGGTATACATCGTATAAAGTATACCTTCCATCAATTCTTGAAGATAGCGGTTCAATCACTTTGTCATTATCCTTTAGGGCCTCGGTTTCTATTCCCCTTAATGTATTACAATCCTCTTCCATGATTACCACATCTTGTGCGACATCCACTAATCTACGAGTCAAATATCCCGCATCTGCAGTCTTTAAGGCAGTATCTGCCAGACCTTTTCTTGCACCGTGAGTAGAGATAAAGTATTCTAATACGGATAATCCATCGACAAAATTAGATAGGATAGGGTTTTCAATAACCGCACCACCGGTATCCCCTGATTTTCTTGGTTTTGCCATCAGCCCCCTTAAACCACATAACTGCTTAATCTGTTGTTTGGAACCCCTAGCCCCGGAATCCAACATCATATAAACTGAGTTAAATCCTTGCTTGTGGGTAGCTAATTCTTTCATCAATGTATCGGTGATCCTATTATCCGCATAAGTCCACTTATCGATAATTTGATTATATCGTTCGTTGTTGGTGATTAGCCCCATATTGTAGTTATCCCAAACCTCATCAACTTCTTGTTGCGCTTCATTCAGGGTTTTAACTTTAATACTTGGCGTAATTAAGTCTCCTAAGTTGAATGACAATCCCCCCTTGAAAGCCCACATGAATCCAAGATTCTTTATGGCATCCAAGAAATCGGCAGTTACACTAAAACTTGTCCTCTTAAGCACATCAGCAATGACATTTTTTAGTGCTTTTTTGGTCAGCAATTGATTGATAAATGGAATTCCCTTAGGAGCCACTTCATTCAATAATACCCTACCAACTGTGGTCTGAATTCTAATTAAATTAGAAGTTGGATCCGCTGTATTCTCTCTAAGTCTAACTTCGATACCTGCGTGCAAATCCACCTGACCTTCATTGAAAGCAATAATGACCTCTTCTGGGGAGTAAAATCTTCTTCCTTCTCCTTTAACTACTACGTCTTTGGTAGATTTTTTTTCTTTAGTTATGTAGTATAAGCCTAATACCATATCCTGGGAAGGCAAAGTAACAGGAGACCCGTTTTGGGGATTCAACATATTATGTGCTGATAACATCAACATCTGAGCTTCCAAAATAGCAGCTTGACTCAAAGGTACGTGAACAGCCATTTGATCTCCATCAAAATCCGCATTGAAAGCACCGCAAACGAGGGGGTGTAATTGAATCGCTTTTCCCTCTATAAGCCTTGGTTGGAAAGATTGAATAGATAAACGGTGCAAAGTAGGAGCCCTGTTTAATAATACCGGGTGCCCTTTCATCACGTTCTCTAAAATTTCCCAAATAACCGAGTCCTTTTTATCAACTAATTTCTTAGCAGATTTTACTGTTTTTACAATTCCCCTTTCAATTAATTTCCTAATGATGAAGGGCTTGAAAAGTTCCGCAGCCATCCCCTTAGGAATACC
>JBEAPR010000126.1:0-11892 GCA_041164265.1 Bacteroidota bacterium
TTAACGCCGGTGGAGAAATCATTCTTTTTGAGGAATTGGGATTCAATGCCGTTTTCTACGGGGAGGTACTTGCTGGCAGCCAAATGCCTAATTTAATGTATATGACGACTTTTGAAAACAAGGAAAAAAGAGACCAACTTTGGGATTTATTTTTCAGCTCTGCAAAATGGGAAGAGCTGAAAAACAATGACTTTTACAAAGGAAATGTGTCCAAGGCTGACATCATTTTTATGGCACCTACGGCTTATTCTGATTATTGATAGTTGTTTGGTGATGATTGATTGTTAATGATTGATGGCTGGTTGTAGTTTACTGAATAGTTGATGATCGATTGTTAATGATTGATTACAGATTATTAGTTCTTGATTGCTAGTATTTTCCTCAATAAATCGTACCAAAAAGGAGCACCCATTGCAATGGCACAAGCCGTTATCAGCCATCCTAATCCCTTCCATATCCACTGGGAGGCCTCCCAAGAGGCGAAAGGATTGTTTTTCCAGCCCCACGGAATAGAAGACAAGGGTGCAGAACCGTATTGTACTACCATTTTTAATGCAGCTTCAATATCATTGGGTGTTGGGGATTGCTCCGCATGGTCCACTGCTAATTGCTCAGCTGCCAATTCAAAAATTTGCCGCACCTCCGCTTGATGAACCAACACTTTTCCAAGTTCAATCACTTCAATATTGCAGGAGATGGTTAAAATCAGACCAATGACGAAGAGCATTTTCTTTGAAAAATTCTTATAAGCTTCGGAGTGCCTTTCCATCATCGCCTGATACCAATGTTTTAGTTTACCGCGAAACACCTCTTCATTTTGACCAGCGTCCTCCCAATACATGCTTAAATTTTCCGCCAACTCCTCAGGAATTTGAACAGGGTATTCTTGAGTTCCTTGAGACTTGAGCTGGGTAAAAGGGATAAATCGGTTAAGTAAAGCGGTAAATTGCTCACCACTCAGATAGGTTGGAGTCTTGTGCCATCCCGATTCAGCAATTCCAAGCTGCGTGAACCCCGGATGTTGGATAAATTCTTGATATAATGGCCCTTTACCTAAAATCAATTCGAGGGCTTTTAATAATTTTTTATTGCGGAATCCAAAAATCAGGGCCAAGACTTCCAAAATGGAAGAGGTCAGCAAACTCATGATTAGGAGGGTAAAAACCAGGGCTACCAGCAACTCAATGACAATCATTTCGATAATTTTAGAAGCTTTTAAAAAAAAATGGCTTCATACAAGAGGTGCAGCAGCTAATAAAATTAATAAATATTGTTTATTTGATAAAAAAACACAAAATGCGAATCCTTTTCTATCTAAGTTTTATGGCTTTTATTGTTTCAGCTTGCTCGACCACTTCGGAGACTTCTTCCAAAGCTCCTATTACCCTAACTTGGAAATTACACGAGAATAAAGATGATGGAACTTTTGCTGCTGAATTCCATTTGACCCATCAATTGGAAGAAACACTAAATGCTAGTAATTGGGCCATTTACTATAATCAAATTGTAGGCACTCCTATTCCCGCTACTATTGGAGGCGAGGTAGCTATTGAAAGGATAAATGGAGATTTTTGGCGAATAGCCCCAATCGAAAGCTTTTCCGCATTACCAGCCAACACGACCTGGTCCATACCCTACTCGGGCTCAGGAGTGATCAATAAAGAAGCCTGGGGTCCCCTAACTCCTTATTTAGTGCTCCAAACAGGAGCGGATGAAAAAATCATTCCCATAAAATTAGAAATTCTTCCTTTTGATGAACCCACTCAAATCAATAGAGGGTCCAATGACCTGGTGCCAATCCCCACTCCCACCGGAGATTTTGAAGCGTATGCCCCATTGAGTCATTTAGACCGCCTTTCATTACCTCCCGTAGTACCCACGCCTGTTTATTGGGAATATAAAGACGGGCAGGTACCTTTTCCCGAAGGGATTCTTCTAATAAACGGTGAGGGAAGAGCTGCGGAATGGTTAAAAGAAAACCTAGCAAAAACCCTGAAGATGGATTCGGAATTTACCCAAGAAACCGAGGCGAATCTTACTCTTTTGGTTGAGCCTATTCAAATAGACGGGGTAAACCAAACTTCCGGTAGCCATGCTTATGATTTGACCATACAACCGGATGGAACGATGATCATCAAAGGGTCCGACCAACAAGGACTGCTTTATGGGGCGCAAACCCTGGTTCAATACCTGACGATTTCACAAACCAATCATTGGCCGCTAACAGCCCTTTCTATCCAGGACTTTCCACGGTACGAATATCGGGGGGTACACTTGGATGTGGCGAGAAACTTCCAATCAGCTGACCAGGTTAAGATGTTGCTTTCAGTGATGGGAGCTTACAAACTCAATAAATTACACTTTCACTTAACAGACGATGAAGGATGGCGGATTGAAATTCCAGAATTACCTGAACTGACCAGCATAGGGGCTTTTAGAGGACATACCCTAGACGAGAGCGACCACTTATTTCCAGCTTACGGTTCAGGACCGGATCCTCGCAATCCCAACTCCGCTGGAAATGGCTTTTACACGCAAGCAGAATATGCCGATATTCTTGTCCATGCGGAAAAATTGGGCATAGAAGTCATTCCTGAAATTGACCTTCCTGGCCATGCCCGCGCCGCTATTGTAGCGATGAAAAGAAGAGCGGAACAAACCGGTGACCCCTCCTATTTGCTTCACGATCCAGATGATGCTTCTGAGTATATTTCTGTCCAAAACTATACGGATAACGTCATCTGTCCTTGTCAGGAATCAACTTACGCTTTTATCGAAACTGTAGTCAGGAATATTCTAGGGATATACAAATCAGTAAGCGTTCCATTAAGTGCCATTCATATTGGAGGAGATGAAGTACCCGGTGGCGTTTGGGAAAAATCCCCAGCATGTAAACGGCTTATTGCGGCTTCACCTTCGGTAAAAAATGTGATTGATCTCAACTATTATTTTGTAAGTAGAATGAGAGAAATGCTAAATCGTTATGGGTTAAATACAGCTGGCTGGGAAGAAGTAGCCTTAGAGCGAATCCCTAATGAAAATGGAGGAATGTCCTATAATCCACATCCAGATTTTAAAGGAGGATCAGTCATTCCGTATGTATGGAATAACCTCTGGGGTAATCAGGATTTGGGTAATCGATTGGCGAACGCTGGCTATCCCGTGGTGTTATGCGGAGTTACGAATCTCTACCTCGATATGGCTTATAATAAAGATCCTAAGGAACCTGGTCTAACTTGGGGGGGATTTGTAAATACCCAACGTGTTTTCTCCTTTGCCCCAGAAGAGGTCTTCTTCTCCACCACCCAAGATCCAATGGGTAATTCATTTGATCGCGCTTCTTTTTATTCCGAAATGGAGGCACTAGAAGTCTCTGCGAGAAAAAATATATTAGGAATCCAAGGGCAACTTTGGAGTGAAACCTTAATGTATCCCGATCGCTTGTCCTATTTTTATTTTCCAAAATTACTGGGATTAGCCGAAAGAGCATGGGCAGCTAAACCCAAATGGGAAGTGCAAAAAGATGATGAATTATTAGAACAACACTGGAATATATTTGCCAATACTATCGGTAAAGGTCAATTGGATTATATAGATGCGGCCTTTGAAAACATTAACTACCGCATACCCCCTCCAGGAGTCACCCTCGAAGGTAATACTGTCAAGGTCAATACAGCATTCCCGGGCTTAATCGTTAGATATGCTATTGACAGCGCGCCCAATTCCAATAGCGATATGATGACCAATGAGACTATAAACTTTCAAAAAGGAATGCAAATCGCAGCATTTACTAAAGGAGGAACTCAGCGGAGCGCAATCGTATTTGTTGATAATATAATACGTAAATAATAACTTTTAAGGAACTTAAATATTAAAAAAAATGTTAAAAAATAAAACATATTGAAATAAATAGTATATTTGAGTCCATAAATGATCCAACGAGGGCTCAAATAACCTTAAACAAGAAACTATTCGCTTCAAGCGTTAAAGATAATAGTGTTTCATAGTGTGAGGGGTAACCGCTTTCGTGGTTGCTCCTTTTTTTTAAATTTCCCTTACCATCAAATCGTCAATTAATCCTAGCAATAATTCCTTGCGAGTAGGAGACAAGCTTTCAAGTAGCTTTAAAGCACGAGATTGATAGGTTTGCATCAATTCTTTTGAAACAGATGGGATATCTAAGGATTCAAAAATACCTTTGACTTTATTGATTTTATCATTTTCTGAACCTTGATACTCGAAATAGCAGTGCTGCAATTCCCTTTTTTGATCTTCATCAGCGACTTCCAGCGCTTTTAAAAACAAATAGGTCTTTTTATTTTGAACGATATCTCCGCCAACTTTTTTGCCGAAAAAAGCGGGGTCTCCAAATGTATCTAGGTAGTCATCCTGTAATTGAAAAGCAATGCCAATATTACGTCCTACTTGACCTAGGGTATCTACCTCTTTTGGAGAAGCATCAGCTAGTATAGCCCCCATTTGCAAACTACCAGCCAGCAAAGCAGCGGTCTTCAGCTCAATCATTTTTATGTACTCCTGAATGGCTACAGCTTCTCTTTTTTCAAAATCCATATCCATCTGTTGGCCTTCGCAAACTTCAACGGCTACCTGGCTAAATATTTTAAATAAATCAGATTTTTGCCGAGGATCCGCAACCTGTTCCAGCGCTTGATAGGCTTTTACCAGCATGACATCTCCAGAAAGAATAGCGGTGTTGGCAGAATACTTCTCGTGAACAGTAGGTTGACCACGCCTTAAAGGGGCATCGTCCATAATGTCGTCGTGAACCAAACTAAAATTATGGAAAATTTCAACGGCCATAGCAGCTGGTAGTGCTTTGATGGGATTCTTCCCAAATAAATCACACGCTATCAAGGCTAAAACGGGTCGAACTCTTTTTCCCCCTAAGTGCATGATATAGTCAACTGGTTCGTACAAGGAAGGCGGGTAACCAGTAAATGATTGCTTATTTAAGGCCTCCAGAAAAAGGTCTTGAAGAGTTTTCAGAGTATGCATAAGGATAAATTGGTTCCTAAATATACCCCTACAAATTCAATTAATTAATTTTACTACCTCACAAAATGAAAATTATGGAACGATTAGATGTGGTAATCATCGGTGGCGGGCCTTCTGGAATCAATTGCGCTATTGCAGCTCATCTGGCTGGTTTGAAGTATTGCATACTAGAAAAAGGCATGTTAGTTCATGCTCTTTACCATTTTCCAGCTGATATGACTTTTTTTTCGACGTCCAAACTTCTAGAAATTGGTCAGGTTCCATTTATTTCACATGGGGAAAAACCTACTAGAAGAGAGGCCTTAGAGTATTACAGAAGATTGGTTCAACATTACCATCTGAAAGTCAAGCTGTACGAGGAGGTTTTATCTATGAAGCCCGTTAATCAGAGTGGATATGAAATTCAAACTGCAAAAGCAAAATATTCAACAGCCAATGTAATTATTGCTACAGGATTCTACGATACTCCTCGACGACTTCAAATACCCGGAGAGCATTTACCCAAGGTTTCTCATTATTACAACGACCCCCATCCCTTCTTCCAAAAAGAGGTGTTGGTTATTGGAGCGAGAAACTCGGCTTGTGATGCCGCTCTGGAATGCTATTACAAAGGAGCGAAGGTCACTATGGCCATAAGAGGATCCGAAATCCATCCCAACGTCAAATATTGGATTCGACCTAATATCATCAATCGGATCAAAGCAGATAGTATTAAGGGCTATTTTAACACCCATGTGGTTTCGATTCAGGAAGAAAAAGTCGTTTTAGAAAACGAGGAAAAAGGAACCTTTGAAATTGACAATGATTTTGTGTTGGCTATGACGGGTTATGAACCTAACTATGCCTTATTAGATAAGCTGGGTATTGCCTGCAGCGAGGATGCAATAAGAATTCCAGATTATAAAAAAGAAACATTGGAAAGCAATCTCCCGGGTGTTTTCTTAGCAGGGGTGGTCTGTGCAGGAACACAAACCAGCAAACTTTTCATAGAAAACACCCGAGACCATGCTCAAATAATCATAGATACTATTGTATCCAGAGAAAGGAATTAGTTCCCCTCTTCTAATTGTTCACTTCTCTGCATGCGTTGCATAGGATTTTCTCCCATTCCCCACTGTCTTCCTTTGAAGAGTTCAAAGCGATTGGGTAGGCGACGAGAAGGCCAATAGTTATTATTTCTATCGGTATCTGCGGTTTCCAAGTTAGGGTCTAAAACAATCTCTGCTACTTCTTTCTCAAAGAAGAAAACCTTACTTACCTGACCAGAATTCTTAGCCCAAATTTCTGCGGGAATCCTTACTTCTTCGCTGGTTCCATCGGTAAAATTAAAGGAAAGAATGATAGGCATAACCAGACCACCCACATTGGAAAAATCAATGCTGTAATAATGGTGTCCCTTATCAATCAACTCCTTTTCCCAGGGTGCCAAGCTATTGAGAAACTGTTGATATTCTGCTTGATCTAGAGCGGTGACATTCAAAGGATCGTAATCGTTATAAAAGTCTTTCAGTCTTGGGTCCTTATCTACTGCCGTTTCCATGGATTCATTACGGACATCTCCAATGTACTTAGGAGCAGCGTCCCTTTCCTCTTTAGCCAATCCCTTTTCAACTACTGGATTTTGGGTGTTGACCTGGAACCATTCTACCTGATCAATAGCAATATCAACATGATCTGTAGAATAGAACCAACCCCTCCAAAACCAGTCCAGATCTACTGCACTAGCATCTTCCATAGTTCTGAAAAAATCAGCAGGTGTGGGGTGCTTAAATTTCCACCTTTGAGCATATTCTTTAAAGGCGTAATCAAATAACTCTCGCCCCATAATGGTTTCCCGCAAAATATTCAACGCTGTTGCTGGTTTGTCGTAAGCATTATTACCAAACTGTAGAACAGATTCAGAATTGGTCATAATAGGTACTATGCCAGATTTATCACCCTTCATATAGTCGACAATTTTAGAAGGCTGTCCAGCTCCAGAAGGGTAATCGTGTTCCCATTCTTGTTCTGCAAGAAATTGTAGGAAACTATTCAAACCTTCATCCATCCAAGTCCACTGGCGTTCATCAGAATTAACAATCATGGGAAAATAATTATGTCCCACCTCATGGATAATTACCATGATCATTCCATATTTAATTCTATCTGAATAAGTTCCGTCCTTATCTGGTCTTCCAAAATTGAAACAGATCATAGGATACTCCATTCCTATTCGGTCTGCGTGAATTGACCAAGCTAAAGGATAAGGATAATCGAAGGTAAACTTAGAATAAGTATTGATGGTGTGGGCTACTACTCTGGTGGAATACTGTTCCCATAGGGGATTACCTTCCTTTGGATAGGCTGACATGGCCATAATGGTCTTGCCGTTTTGTTGCACAGCCATGGCATCCCAAATGAATTTTCTTGAGGTAGCGAAACCAAAATCTCTTACATTTTCCGCCTTAAAAATCCATGTTTTCCGCTCCGCTGTTTTCTCCTTTTCATTTTCTCTTGCTTCCTCTTCCGTCACTATAAATACAGGATCTTTCGTAGATTTTTTGGCGTCAGCCAAACGCTTTCTCTGTTCACTGCTAAGTACTTCCTTTGGATTTTGAACCTCTCCCGTAGCAGCTACGATATGATCGGCAGGCACATCGATATGTACCTCAAAATCACCGAAAGTTAATGCAAATTCCCCCTGACCTAGGAATTGCTTGTTTTGCCATCCCTCTACCTCATTATATACGGCCATTCTGGGGTAAAACTGCGCTATGGTATAGAGTGAATTATCATCTTCTGGAAAGTATTCATATCCTGATCTACCCCCATATCTTAAGCGGTCATTAATATTGTACCACCACTCCAAACTAAAAGTTACGGATTCTCCATTTAGTAAAGGTTTTTCCAGTTCAATACGCATCATGGTTTTATTGATGGTATATTTCATTGGTTGACCAGCTTCGTTTTTAACATAAGCGATATTAAAACCGCCATCAAACCGATCGTATAATTTTCCCAACTGTTGGAAAGACATCCTGGAACCCAATTCCTGAGTCTCAATTTTATGGGTATCGGAATCCTTTGATCTCACATTCTGGTCCAATTGAACCCATAAATAAGTCAAGGGATCTGGAGAATTATTATGATAGGTAACCGTCTCTGTGCCACTTAGTCTATTTTTCTCCTCATCTAAAGATACCTTAATGAGGTAATCGGCTTTCTGCTGATAGTATTCATGACCAGGAGCTCCTGAAGCCGTTCTATAACTATTTGGCGTCGGTAGTTCCTGATACAATTGTCGGAACTTGTTGTAGTTCAAATTAGGATTTTGTGCAAACATGATCGAAGCACAAAGCAACCATCCTAAGGTTAAAATTTTATTATTCATATTTATAATGATTTGAATGGACTGCAAAATAAACAAAAAAACATGGTACTGTTTTAAATGTATGGTGGATAATATACAGACGTACAATTTCTATGGATAACTGACATGAGTAGGACCACTATTAATATAGTTTGGCTAAAAAGAGACCTTAGGCTGAGCGATCACCGTCCTCTAGACGCAGCAGAAAAAGAAGGAATTCCCTATTTCATTCTATTCCTATTCGAACCAGAATTTCTCCACCATCCTACTACTTCAATACGACACCTCCAATTTCAATATCACTCCTTGCTGCTGATGAACGAAACTTTGGCTCAATGGAACAGAAAGATTATCATTTGTCAAGAATCTGCTAAAGCGGTATTTCAACAACTACATCATACTCACCATATAAATAAGGTTTTCAGTTATCAGGAATCAGGGGTACCTGAGACCTATCAAAGAGACCAGCAGCTTAAGTCCTATTTTCAATCCGGAGGTATTCAGTGGATAGAATTTCAAAAAGATGGGGTCATTCGCGGTATTCGCAATCGAAAGGGATGGGATAAAAAATGGAAGTCATCCATGTCAGAGCCCTTAATCAATAATCAATTTAGTACCCAATCATTCACCCTCCAAAATCCCTATCCCCTGTCCATCAACTGGATAAATCAGTTAAAATTATATCCCGACCAATACCAACCCCCGGGTTCAGAAAAAGGTTATAGATACTTGCAATCATTTGTGGAAAAAAGAGCGGAACTTTACTCTCGGCATATTTCTAAACCGCTGGAAAGTAGAACCTCCTGTGCTAGAATTTCCCCTTATCTCGCTTGGGGGAATCTCAGCAATAGACAAGTTTGGCAATTTCTGAAAAATGCCAAATCGGCCAGTCCTCACAAACGAGGAATTTCAGGTGCTATGACTCGGCTTCAATGGAGGGATCACTTCATCCAGAAATTTGAAAATGAATGCCAGATGGCTAAAGAACATCTCAATCGAGGCTATCGAGATTTTCCGTTTAAAGAAAATCTATCTCAATTAGAAGCTTGGAAATCGGGTCAAACTGGTATTCCCTTGGTTGATGCTTGCATGCGGTGTCTTCAAACAACTGGATGGATCAATTTCCGGATGCGCGCCATGCTGGTTAGCTTTCTAACGCACCATCTGTTGATGGACTGGAGGAATGCCAGTGCTCACTTGGCACAGCTTTTCTTAGATTACGAGCCCGGCATCCATTATCCTCAAATACAAATGCAAGCAGGAACTACTGGGTACAATACCATTAGAATTTATAACCCGATCAAACAACAAAAGGAGCACGATCCCGACGGCTTATTTACGCAACAATGGCTTGGAAATGACTACTCTATACCTCCCATAATTGATGTAGAACAACAAATCAAGCTGCATCGCCAACTGGCTTGGAGTTGGAGGGATCACCCTGCTGTTCAAGCTGATCTACCTAGAATTCTTTACCAACACGTCAGGTAAGAAGTTAATTTCAATAACTAGTTATTGCCCTAGAATCAAAGGTTAATGGTAACTTTATTCCAAAGACATAACCATGAATAAACTTTATGACTATTTATTTTCCGATTCAATGAGGCACCGCCTCGAGCTGGTTACGGTCTTTGTCGCCATCATAGGATTTTTTGTTCACCTTGCATTAATAGCCTTAAATAAGTTAACGTATATAAAAATACTTGATTCCGACTTACTTCAAAACCCCATCAACTCCATTTACACCCCTTTTAGTTTTATTCTTATTTACGAAATATATCTCTTGGTTTATTTCTTGCCGAGATCCTTTACCACTACCCTATTAAAGCAATTTGAAATCATTTCCCTTATCCTTATCAGGCGGGTATTTGGAGATATTACCAAAATTGACTTTACCATTGTAAGTTTTTCTAATACAAGTTTGGTTAATCTATTTATTGACTTAGCCGCGGTATTGATTTTAGCTGTTACC
Source organism: Bacteroidota bacterium (assembly GCA_041164265.1). Lineage (GTDB taxonomy): Bacteria > Bacteroidota > Bacteroidia > Chitinophagales > Saprospiraceae > CALAZP01. The sequence goes on from JBEAPR010000126.1 coordinate 10,338, forward strand.
ATCCTTTATTTTAATAAAATGAAAGAACGCCTCACCCAACAGAATGCCAATAAAGAGGTCCTGCCATCTGATCTGTTATTTGGAAAAATTAAAAAAACAATAGCGGCTGCACTCATCCTATTATTAGTGATTATTAGCGGAATTCACATTTTTGATTTCTCTTTTTTACAGTTTACCGGCAATCACGCTTTTCCAACCATGAAAAATGATTTAAACTCTATTTTTTACAAAGATTTTTTCACTGCTCTGATTTTGACTGATGTCCTTATACTCCTTATTTCCTATGGTTTTTCCCAGGATTACTTTAGGCTCCTAAGGAATACAGGATTTGTGATTGCCACCATATTGCTGAGATTGTCTTTTGGAGCCACAGGCCTATTGAACGTAGTGTTCGTCATTACCGGTGCATTTTTTGGTTTGGCCATTCTTTCCGTCTTTCTGAATTATCAAAAAGAAGATATGAAAACAGGGATTTAATATATTTTTAAATCGAAAACCATTCACTGATCAACAAAACGAAAATGAACCAATTCAAACTAGAAATCAAATGGGGATTGATCTACGTGCTCATGTCCTTGATATGGGTCGCTTTAGAACGGTTAGTTGGACTCCACGACACGCATATTGACCAACATGCCATCTACACCAATCTCATTGCCATTCCCTCCATCGTCATTTATGTATTGGCCTTACGGCAAAAAAGAAATCAGTTCTATGGGGGAACCATGACCTACAGCCAAGGTTTGGTTAGCGGTATTTTCATTTCCCTGGTAGTCGCAATTATGAGTCCACTCACCCAATGGATAGTATCTGCTGTAATCACCCCAGACTATTTTACTAATGCCATCGCTCATGCGGTGTCCACAGGAAAACTAAGCCAAGAACAAGCAAAGGATTTCTTTAACCTCAAAAGCTATATGGCCCAAGGAGTTCTCGGTGCCTCAGCAATGGGCTTTTTGACTTCAGCTGTAGTTGCCCTGTTTTTGAAGCGAACCAAATGATAAACATACCCTCCAACCGACCTCCGAGGAAAGGAGCCAACCATAACAGAAAAAAATAATAGATATGAAAGCATTTTGGGAGGAGCGTTTCTCTATGAAAGAATATGCGTACGGTGAAGCACCTAACGTATGGTATGCAGAACAAATAAGGAAAATACCTATCGGTAATACAGCTTTATTTCCCGCAGAAGGCGAAGGTCGAAATGCAGTGTATGCTGCTCAACTCGGTTGGAAGGTTACCGCAGTAGATTTGAGTGAAGCTGGCCAACAAAAAGCGTTGCAATTAGCTGAAAAAAAAGAGGTCACACTGGATTATCAAATAGCCAGCGTAGCAGATTACGACTTTGGTGAAGCGAAATACGATGTGATTGTACTGATCTATTCCCATTGGCCCCCTTCTTTCCGAGCAGCGGTTCACCAAAAATTAATAGCGGCATTGAAGCCAGGTGGAACGATTCTTCTGGAAGGTTTTCACAAAGAAAATCTTCCCTACAAAATCCAAAATCCCGATATAGGTGGTCCGGGGGATGATGCCTTACTTTACGACGAAAAAC
>JBEAPR010000127.1:0-25374 GCA_041164265.1 Bacteroidota bacterium
TAATTTTATTTCATTGAGTTTGTCATAGCCCAACTCCTGAAGATGCCTGTTAGAAAATTTGAGTTTAAGGGGAGGAAATTCGCAAATTTTTCTTCTAAATTTTCCTCTAACATTAATCGAAGCATTACCAGTATAATGAACACCTAATTTACTGCTCAATATCACATACCCATCAAAATCTATATCTTGATTTCTATCTTCATGAAGGGCATTGAAATCAGTAAGTAGATATAAAGATGCTTCTGGTTGATTCAGCATTTCAGCGAATAAACTTTTAGTAGTAACTTGTCCATGGACAATAAAAAAAGGAAAGAAAAATAAAAGGCCAAGTGGTGCAAGAAAAAGCTTTTTATAATCCATTATTATTATTTTTTATTTTGTGAACAAACGAAATTAAATGCGATTTTGGCATATAGCAGTAGTCTTAATTTTTTCTTCTTTCAGTTGTGCAACACCAAAAATGGTCAAGCACGACTTCACACCTGGTTCCAAAGCTAAGAATATCATTTTAATGATTGGAGACGGTATGGGGTTAACTCAAATTTCTGCGGCTCTATATGCTAATAATAATTCTTTTGTCCTTGAGGAGTTTCCCGTAGTTGGCTTGCATAAATCTTATTCCTCCAGTGATTTAATTACCGACTCAGCTGCTGGTGCCACTGCATTTGCTTGTGGAGTAAAGACTTATAATAGTGCTATTGGACTGAAGAAAGATACTACTCCTTGTTTCACTATAATTGAGGAAGCGGAAACTAAAGGATTAGCAACGGGATTAGTCGCCACTTCAACTATCGTACATGCTACCCCCGCCTCCTTTGCTGCCCATCAAATGTATCGGATTCTACATGAGGAGATTGCCACTGATTTGGCTGGATCTAATGTGGATTTATTGATTGGAGGTGGGCAACAGTATTTTGAAGAGAGAAGTATTGACAATCGAAATTTGATTGATGAAATGATACAAAAGGGTTATCAAGTAGAAAGTTTTCACCATCGAACCATTAATGAATTAACCATCAATCCTAAAAAAAATTTCGTTTACTTTACTGAAAGCAAACATCCAGGTACTGTTGCAACTGGCAGAAACTACTTGCCTTTCGCTTCTAAGTTAGCCGTTCGATATTTGAGTCGTCGTGGCAATGAAAATGGTTTTTTCGTTATGATTGAGGGGTCTCAAATTGACTGGGCTGGTCATAGCAATGATGGAAAATTAACCATCAAGGAAACAATAGACTTTGGAAATGCCATTCAAGAAGCTTTAAGTTTTGCTAAGCAAGATGGAAATACACTAGTTATTGTAACTGCAGATCACGAAACCGGAGGAATGGCTATTCAAGAGGGTTCAACCTTTAAAAAAATAATTTCGGAATTTAATACCAACGGTCATACTGCCACATTAATTCCAGTGTTTGCCTACGGGCCATCAGCAGAACTCTTTAGAGGCGTATATGAAAATACTGCTATATATGAAAAAATGAGACAAGCCTTTGGTTGGAAAAAAATGCCCGTAGAAAACGGGCATTAATGGTATAAAGCAAAATGTAAATGTTAGTTTATTTTTGGAATTACTGAAGTGATTTCAAATACTGTGCCAAACCTTTAAATCCCTTTTTTAACATGAAAAGATTCTTTTATTTTTCCCTGATTATGGCTTTTGGTTGTTCAGAAGCTCCTATTTATAAGATTGATAAACAGGCATTTGGGTCGAATGCCATGGTTGTTTCAGCGCATCCTTTGGCAACTAAGGTCGGAAAAGAAATTTTAGCCTCAGGTGGCAACGCAGTTGATGCAGCTATTGCTGTTCAGTTTGCCTTGGCTGTCACTTATCCGGTAGCAGGTAATATTGGTGGTGGAGGATTTATGGTGATTAGAATGAAAGATGGTACTACACAAACTTTAGATTTCAGAGAAGCGGCTCCAAGTGCTGCTTATGAAACCATGTATCAAGATGATGAAGGAAAAGTAATAGCTGATTTGAGTAGAAAGGGTCATTTGGCAGCTGGGGTTCCTGGAGTAGTTGATGGCATGATAAAAGCCCACCATCAATATGGAAGTTTGCAGCCTTTTTCTAAATTAATTGATCCTGCTATTCAGCTCGCTAAGGAAGGTTTCAAATTGACTGAAAATCAAGCTGCAGGTTTAAATAGAAATAAAGAAAACTTTGCTACCTATAATACAGCGCCTACGGCATTTATTAAGAATGAAAATAATTGGGAACCAGGTGATATTTTGGTTCAATCCGAATTAGCACAAACCTTGGAGTTAATCAAAGAAAAAGGTAGAGCAGGATTTTATGAGGGTAAAGTTGCCGACTTAATTGTTGCTGAAATGAAAAGAAGTAATGGGATAATATCACATCAAGATTTAGCTTCTTATTCTGCTAAATGGAGAGCCCCTATTACTGTATCTTATAAAGATTATCAAATTATAGGAATGCCACCCCCATCCAGTGGAGGGATTGCATTGGCACAATTATTAAAAATGGTTGAGGACTACCCTTTATCTAAATGGGGTTTCCAAGATTTAAGAACTTTACACTTAATGGTAGAAGCTGAAAGAAGAGTGTATGCAGACCGGGCAAAACATTTAGGAGATTCAGATTTTTATCCCGTTCCGATTGATGGACTTTTAGAAGAAAGATACCTAAAACAAAGGATGTCGGATTTTAATGATTCTCAGGCTACCGCTAGTTTGGATGTGGCAGCAGGGGTTCCTACTCCACCATCTGAAAAAGAAGAAACTACCCATTTTTCCATAGTTGATAAGGAAGGTAATGCGGTATCAGTGACTACTACCATAAATGGAGGATATGGTTGTCACGTAGCAGTTGGTGGTGCTGGATTTTTATTAAATAATGAAATGGATGATTTTAGTGCCAAGCCTGGAGTAGCCAATATGTTTGGCTTAATCGGTGCAGAGGCCAATAAAATCGAACCGGGTAAAAGAATGCTCAGTTCAATGACTCCAACAATTATTACAAAGAATAACCAGTTGAAAATGGTTGTTGGAACACCAGGAGGATCAACCATTATTACCTCCGTCTTTCAGACTATTCTCAATGTATTAGAATTTGAAATGGGGATGGCAGAAGCGGTAGCTGCCCCTAGATTTCATCACCAATGGCTACCAGAGGTAGTTATAACAGAATCATTTATGGATTCTACTCATTTTTCAAAACTTAGAGCAATGGGCCACGAATTTGTTTCAAGAAATGCAATTGGAAGAGTAGATGGTATTTTGGTTTTACCTGATGGCACTTTAGAAGGTGGGGCAGATCCTAGAGGAGATGATCATGCAGCGGGATACTAATTACTGGAATTTGCCTCTTTTTCCTAATTCAACTACTTGGACATCTTGTATTCCATTAACATCCAAAGAAAATAAAATGAGGGTTCTCATATTATGAAATCCGTGCTGTCCACAAGCACCTGGGTTAAAGTGTATTAGGTTGTTTTTATGGTCCCTAATGATTTTAAGAATGTGAGAGTGCCCTGAAATAAATAGGTTAGGTTGGTAGATACTAAGAAGTTCCTTTGCCCTGGGGGTATATCTCCCTGGATAACCACCAATATGTATGATTAAGGCCCTGAACCCAAAGTTGTCTAATACCAAGTATTCACTTTGAACAGCTCTAATATCAAGCCCATCAATATTACCGTATACACCCTTTACTGGGGCAATTTCTTGTAGTTGAACTATCACTTCCATGCTTCCAAAATCACCAGCATGCCAAATTTCATGACAATCTTTTAAAGCCTCCAGTATGCCGTTATCCAAATATCCATGAGAGTCTGACAGCAATCCAATTTTTTTCATTTAGGGATTTAATTAACCAACTTAAAAACATAAATTTGAGCCTGCCCATTACAACAACTAATTACTCTCAAAATTATGGAAAAAACACATCTACTTTCTGATAGAGTTCTTTCAATGGAAGAATCAGCCACCTTAAAAATGACCCAAACTGCTAGAGATTTAAAATCTAAGGGAGTAGATGTAATTAGCTTGAGTGTTGGGGAGCCAGATTTTGACACTCCTGATTTTATTAAAAAGGCCGCTTTAAAAGCTCTAGAAGAGGGGTACACGAAATATACCCCAGTTCCCGGACTACCAGAGCTTAGGAAAGCCATAGTAGAAAAATTCAAAAGAGATAATGACTTGCATTTTGAAGAATCCCAAATTGTAGTGTCTAATGGCGCCAAACAAAGTATTGCCAATATTTGTCTATCCTTACTTAATCCAGGTGATGAAGTCATTATTCTTGCTCCTTTTTGGGTCTCTTATACTGAAATAGTCAAACTTGCAGAAGGAGTTCCAGTTATTGTATATGCAGGAATAGAACAAGACTTCAAACCAACAGCTGGGCAAATAGAAGCAGCAATAACAGACAAGACTAAAATCCTTTTGTTTTCCTCCCCTAGTAATCCAACAGGAGCAGCATATTCGGAAAAAGAATTAGAAGCCATTGCAGATATGATGGCCAAATATCCAAACATTCACATAGTAGCAGATGAAATCTACGAATACATTAATTTTTCTGGAAAAAATAAAAGTATAGGCAGTTTCCCGCAGGTTGCAGACCAAACCATTACCGTCAATGGTTTTTCAAAAGGATTTTCTATGACTGGGTGGAGGTTAGGATATATTGGAGCTCCAAAGGAAATCGCAGCTGCTTGTACTAAAATTCAAGGACAAATTACCTCCGGTGCAACTTCTTTTGGACAAAAAGCGGCAGTAGAGGCACTAGCCAATCCCAACCACCCTGATATTTTAGCAATGAAGCAAGCTTTTTTAAATAGGCGAGATTTGGTCATTACTCTTTTATCAGCTATTCCGGGTATAAAGGTGAATGAGCCGGAAGGCGCATTCTATATTTTCCCAGAAGTGAATTCGTTTTTTGGAAAGTCCTACAATGGGCAAACTATACATAATGCAGACGATTTTTGCATGTATCTGCTTAATGAAGCTCATGTAGCTGCAGTATCAGGAGAACCTTTTGGAGCTCCTAATTGCCTTCGAATTTCCTACGCAGCTTCAGATGAAATTTTGAAAGAGGCAATTGAACGCATTGCAAAAGCATGCCATCAGTTATCCTAAGGTTGTATTATTTGCTTAATTTCTGATAAGACTCGTTCTACGTCTTTTATTTTGTTGAATTTAGAAAAAGAGAATCTAATGGTATTCCATCCTGGTTCAATTCCTATGGCTTCCATTACATGAGAACCAGCATCTGCTCCTGAACTACAAGCGCTACCTCCTGAAACACTAACTCCATGAATATCTAGATTCATCAAAATCAAATCTGTCTTTTTATCCGGTGGGAAAAGAACATTCAAGACCTTAAAGTGGGATGGTCCTTGATTATTACCAACGACTTTTATGTCGGGTTGTAGTCGATGGAGACCTTGAAGGAGTGATTCTTTTAATTTGGTAATATGTAATTGATTTTTTTCCATGTTTTGAATAGCAATCTCTAAAGCTTTTGACATTCCAACAATCCCATGTATATTTTCTGTTCCTGCCCTCATATTTCGCTCTTGAGCTCCTCCATCTATATAGGGAGAAAGATGATTGTCACTGTTAATGTAAACAAATCCTATCCCTTTGGGACCATGAAACTTATGTGCAGAACCCGATAAGAAGTGTAGTCCCCATTCCCTTGCTTTAATAGGAAAATATCCAACAGTTTGAACTGTATCTGAGTGAAACAAGGCATTATTTGCTCTACAAATACTAGCTATTTGGGGCAAATCTACCATTGCCCCTGTTTCATTATTAGCATGCATCAAAGACACTAATGTATAGGTTGGATCCCTTTTTAACCATTCGTCTAGTACTTCTATGTTGGGCCTTCCATCACTATCTATTGGCAAAAATTTAATTTGAACATCGGGGTGCTCTGCAGATATTCTATTGAGAGAATGTAAAATACAATGATGCTCTGCTGGTGAAGAAATAATTCTTTTAACCCCTAAATCCCTCACCGAATTTTTTAAAACCATATTATTGGATTCGGTACCACAACTGGTGAAAAATATTTCGCCTATAGAAACGCCCAAAGAAAGTGCAATTTTTTTTCTTGAATCCTCTATACACGTCCTTGCCTTCCTACCTTCTGAATGAATGGAAGAAGGATTCCCATAATTATTCTTAAGTACCTCTGCCATTGCATCCACTACCTCTGGTAAAAGTGGAGTGGTTGCAGCATTATCTAAATATATTCTCGGGTTCATTGTATTCTTTTAATTTTGAAGGTGCGTCAAACCAACTGATTACCTTGTTTTCCAATTGATCATCAAAAGTATGATGTACAAACTCATTAGTATGCAAATCATATTGGTAGGAATCCTTCCAATCTTCAAAATGAAGTACAAGAGCTTCAATAGAACTAATAATGTAATCTATTTCCTCATCAGACATAATAGGATGCACAGACCATCTGATCCACCCAGGCTTTTCACTTAGATCCCCAACATCGATTTTATGGGTAATTTCATTTGACTTTTGACGACTTACTTCTAATAGATAATGGCCATAAGTACCTGCACAGGAACAACCCCCTCTTACTTGAATACCAAATTTGTCATTCAATAATTTGACTCCTAAATTAAAATGAAGACCTTCTATATAAAAGGAAAAAATCCCTAAGCGATTAGCATGTTGGTCCGCCAATAAATGTAATTTAGGAATAGCTTTTAGGGCCGGTATGATTTTAGCCACCATCTGATGTTCTCTAGTAGCAATATTTTCTACTCCCATTTCTTCTTTAAGCTGAATGGCTAATGCAGCTTTGATGGTTTGCAGAAACCCAGGTGTTCCACCATCTTCCCTTAATTCAATTTTTTCTAAATATTTGTGTTCTCCCCAAGGATTAGTCCAATCAACCGTCCCTCCCCCAGGATGATCTGGGACTCTATTTTTATATAAGCTTTGATTAAAAATCAAAACTCCGGAGGAACCAGGTCCTCCTAAAAATTTGTGCGGTGAAAAATATATCGCATCCAAATATTGGTGAGCATTATGTGGATGCATATCAATAGAAATATACGGAGCAGAACAAGCGAAATCTACGAAACACCATCCTCCATTCAGGTGCATTATCTCAGCAATTTCGTAGTAAGGAGTGAATATTCCAGTAACATTAGAGCAAGATGTAATTGCAGCGATTTTAATCTTTCTGTCCTTAAATTCCTTCAGTAAATTTTTCAAAGCATCTAGTGAAACCAATCCTTCAGCATCAGGAGGAATAACTACCACCTCTGCTATGGTCTCTAACCAGGAAGTTTGATTGGAATGATGTTCCATGTGAGAAACAAAAACGACGGGTTTTTCCAATTGGTCATCAATTAGAGGTCTAAAATTTTCATGGATTTTAAGCCCCAATATTCTTTGGAATTTATTGACCACACCGGTCATGCCAGCATTGGATGTTATAATAACATCATTAGGTGATGCATTAACGTGTTTTTTAATCAATTGCTTAGCGTATGCATAAGCCATAGTCATGCTGCTCCCTGAAACATTTGTTTCCGTATGCGTATTAGCCACGTAAGGTCCTAATTTATGAATCAAAACCGATTCTATAGGGCTATATAACCTTCCACTTGCCGTCCAATCTGCATAGAGCAATGGCTTTTTGCCGTCAGGCGTATTAAAATATTCACCATCCCCTATTACATGCTTTTTAAACGAATTAAAATAAGTTTCCAAATTCATTTTTCTATTCTTTACAAACCAATTCTTTTACCAAATTGACCAAATCACTAGCTGCTTTTTCTTCCTTAGCTTCAGCATAAATTCTAACGATGGGTTCCGTATTTGATTTTCTTAGATGAATCCAAGCTTCTTCCAAGTCCATTTTTAGTCCGTCAATTTCATTGAATACTCCCTTCGGGAAATGGCGGGCCAATTTATTTTTAACGGTTAGTAGGTTAAGATTTTGTGGAATATTCACTTTATCTTTTAGCATGACATAAGAAGTATATCTGGACCTCAAATCAGAAGGTTTGCAACTAGTTTTAGCTAACCAAGTCAAAAATAATGCGATTCCTATTAGGGCGTCTCTCCCATAGTGTAGGTCAGGAACGATAATGCCTCCATTTCCTTCTCCTCCAATAATTGCCTTTTCCAATTTCATGGTTTGAACCACATTAACCTCTCCGACAGCGCTAGCTTTATAGATTCCACCGTGTTGATCAGCAATATCTTTTAATGCACGACTAGAGGATAAATTTGAAACAACGGTACCTGTACCATTTTCAGAAAGAAAATAGTCTGCGATAGCAACCAAGGTATATTCTTCTCCAAAGGGGGTTCCGTCCTCACTTATAAAAGCCAATCTATCTACATCTGGATCAACTGCTATTCCCAAATGGGCCTTTTCTATTTTCACACTTTCCATTAAGGTAGTTAAATGTTGAGGAAGAGGCTCTGGATTGTGATCAAAAACTCCATTTATTTCGCCATGTATTAAGGAATAGCTGCACCCTAATTGTTCTAATAAAGAAGGTATGGCTAAAGCACCTGTTGAATTAATACAATCTACCACTATATGGTAATTTTGACGAGCTACAAGGGCAGGATCCACTAACGGATGATGGAGTACTTGTTTAATATGCCATTCTATAGCTTCAGTTTGTAAAGTACGCTTTCCTAGTTTATTGATTGGGGCAAATTTAATAGGGCCATTTTTCAGCAGTTCAATAATAGCAGTACCATCTTCTCCAGAGATAAACTCTCCTTCCTCATTAAGCAGTTTTAGGGCATTCCACTCCATTGGATTATGACTGGCGGTAATAATTATTCCACCAACTGCGCTTTCTTTAGGAACTGCCATAGCGACAGTTGGGGTGGTAGAAAATCCCAAGTCAATGACTTCCACCCCCATAGCAATTAAAGTTTGAACAGCTAATCCTTGAACCATTTCTCCAGATGCTCGACCATCTCTACCAATTACAATTTTACGGTTAGAGGATTTCCCCATCATGAATTGGGCATAGGCTGAAACAAATGCCACTATATCTATTGGAGTTAAATTATCTTGGGGAATCCCACCAATGGTTCCCCTGGTCCCAGATATCGAAGATATTAAAGCCACTTTTTTCCTTCAAATATAAGCAATGCAACATTTATTAGTTTTGGTTTGTATTTTTAAGCATCAAATCAATTTAATGCAAACAATTATTTCAATTGATCAGCAACTATTTCATTGGATTAACGATGCCTTAAGCAACTCTTTTTTAGATTGGCTCATGCCATTTTGGAGGGATAAAAAATTCTGGATACCTTTTTATCTGTTAGGCCTGATTGCCATCGCAAAAAAATTTAAAGTTTCTACTATTTACTGGGTATTGTTTGTTGCATTAACTGTAGGACTTTCTGATACGATGAGCAGTAAAATAATGAAACCTACATTTGAGCGCATAAGACCTTGCAATACCGAGAATATGAAGCAAGAGGTAAGAATCCTTGTTCCATGTGGAAAGGGGTTTAGTTTCACCTCCTCCCATGCGACCAATCATTTTGCCGTTGCTGTATTTGTTTTATTTACTTTAAGCAGTTATTATAAAAAAATAGGCCCCATTATGTTAGGTTGGGCGGCAACTATATCATTGGGCCAGGTTTATGTCGGGGCTCACTATCCGTTAGATATTTTCACTGGTGGTTTATTGGGATCGGGGATAGGATACCTTGTATTTTTGATTTATAAACAATTACCCCGTTACCAACTAAATGAATCTACTATATGAATATTTGGGAATATGGTCTATTGTTTATTAGTGTTTTTGCTGGGGGATTAGCAGCTATTAGTTCACCATGGAATAATAAAAATTGGAATGCACCCTTGCTTTCTTTTAGCGGGTCTTTTTTACTGGGCATAGCCATTTTACATTTGTTTCCCTCAGTTTTTTCCGAAGGAAATCATACCATTGGCCTGTGGGTGCTGGGCGGTTTTATGTTGCAATTTTTTTTGGAACAACTGACCTCAGGTATTGAACACGGACATATCCATCTGCATTCTTCTGGGCGACATTGGAAGGCATTTCCAATTATGATTGGCTTATCTATTCATGCCTTCATAGAGGGACTTCCACTAGCTCATTACCATGAACTTAATGAGGATGGTTCAGGGACGTTTAATCATTTATTATATGGAATTGTACTTCATAAATTACCCGCTGCATTTGCACTTGGCACCATATTATCTCTTTCTGGAACACGTAAATGGCCTCTTTTAGGTTATCTATTTATTTTTGCTTCAATGTCCCCAATCGGAGCCTGGCTTTCCGAATATTTAAAACCTGAAGAATTTTATGTTCAAATCATTATGGCTTTGGTTGCAGGTTCTTTTTTGCATATAGCTACAACTATCCTTTTTGAAACAGATGATACTGCCCACCATAGGCTTTCTTTGAAAAAGTTACTATTAATACTTGCTGGGTTATTCCTCGCTATAATCACCATCCTTTAGCAAAAAAAAATTCTTTTTTGAGAATATATTCGATATTTTTATAAAAAAATCGGAGTGTGGAAAGTATGAAATTTTATAAAATATTATTTGCCTTTTTACTTATTGCTTCATCCGGTTTTCACTGGATAAATGCACAGACCACTATTTCAGGTTCGGTTTTAGCTGAAATCAGTGACGAGCCGTTAATTGGTGCAACCATAATTATTAAGAATACCTCTTCAGGTACTCTTACTGATTTTAACGGAGAATTTGAGCTTGTTTCTGAGTATAGTTTTCCTTTCGAAATTGAAATTTCCTATGCTGGATTTACACCATTAACCTTAATAATTACCAATTCGGAGCCCTTGAAAATAAGGTTAGCTGAATCAGCAGTTACCATTGACTTGGTGGAAGTTACAGGAAGAAGGATTTCAGAAAAACAAACTCAAAATGCGCTTACAGTAGAGACTCTGGATAATATTGCTATTAAAGAAACTCCGGCAGCTAATTTCTACGATGGATTAGGGGCTTTAAAAGACGTGGATTTGACAGCAGCAAGTCTTGGGTTCAAGATCATTAATACCCGCGGTTTTAATAGTACCAGTCCAGTAAGGTCGCTACAAATCATAGATGGGGTAGATAATCAGTCGCCAGGATTAAATTTTTCATTAGGCAACTTTCTTGGAGCTTCAGAATTAGATGTTAATCGCGTCAACTTAGTAATTGGAGCTAGTTCTGCTTTTTATGGGCCAAATGCTTTCAATGGGGTGATCGCCATGGAAACCAAAGATCCATTTTTGCACAAAGGATTAAGTGCAATGGTAAAAGGGGGGGAAAGAAATTTGTTTGAAGGAGGCTTTAGATATGCTAAAGTATTTAATAATAAAAATGATCTACCTTCTTGGGCTTTCAAAATCAATGCATTTGGTTTTAGCGCCAATGATTGGGTTGCGGATAATTACGATCCTGTATTTGGAACAGAATCACCCATTGATAATCCAGGAGGATATGATGCTATTAATATTTACGGGGATGAATTTCAATCTTACAATAATTTTTCATCCGTTTTATCTAGTCCCGGATTGGGACGAATTCATAGAAGAGGGTACAGGGAGATTGATTTAGTAGACTATGACTCGGAGAATCTAAAACTGGGAGGAGCACTGCATTTCAGATTAAATCCTGAGAAGGATTTTGAGAGTCCTACCCTAATTGTAGCTAGTAATTTTAGTACTGGTACCACCGTGTACCAGGGAGATAATCGATTCAGTTTGAGGAATATCAGATTTTTTCAGCATCGATTAGAATTAAAAAAACAAGATCAATATTTTTTGAGATTCTATGCTACGCATGAAAATGCCGGAGATTCCTATGACCCCTATTTTACTGCTCTATTACTCCAAGAAAATGCGAAAGAAAGTCGCTATTGGACGAGTGCTTATAAGTCTTTTTGGGACATCAATATCGTGCCACAAATACGTAAAATTGAAGGATATCCAAGTATAGTAGATTACATTGGTAGAATAGATGACTTTAGAGCTGCTTTGAATGCATTTTATCAAGCGCCTGAATTCGTCAATAACTTACCTGGTTGGCATCAACAAGCACTATCAGCTGCAGAGGGGGAAAGTTCTTTGGTTGGAGCGGTTCCCTTCTATGAGCCAGGAACTCAAAGATTTCAAGAGGAATTTAATAGAATAACGCAAAGCACCTCTTTTACCGAAGGTGGTACCAAATTTTATGATAAATCAGCTTTGTACCACGGTCATGGAGAATACACCTTTAAGGATTTGGTATCGAATGACCAAATTACCGATTTGGATATTGTAGTAGGGGGTAATTTTAGGTATTACGCTCCTGATTCAAAGGGTTCCATATTATTAGATACATTTGGCCGAAATATTGATACTAAGGAATTTGGATTATACACTGGTGGTACGATGGTGGTGCGAAACAAACTCAAAATCAATGGATCGATTCGACTAGATAAAAACCAGAACTTTAATTATCTGGTTTCGCCAGCAGCTTCTTTGGTATATACACCTAATAGCGACCACACGCTAAGAATGTCCTTTTCTTCTGCTATAAGAAATCCGACCCTAGCCGATCAGTATTTATTTTATAATGTAGGAAGAGCAATATTGATAGGAAATTTAGATGGATTTAATGATTTAATAACGGTAGAATCCTTTAGAGCTTCGATCAACAGCGGGAGAATAGATAGTTTGAACTATTTTAACATAGATCCCATTAGACCTGAAAAGGTCAAAACTTTTGAACTGGGATATCGAACGACCTTGGGTCAACTTTTTGTAGATGCGACCTATTACTACAGCTTTTATAACGACTTCATAGGATATAATTTGGGAATCGAAGCAAAATTTGATCCAACCACCTCCCTTCCAACGGATGTTCAAGTCTATAGAGTAGCAGCTAATGCAACGGATCAAGTAACCACTCAGGGATTCTCGATTGGAATGAATTATTATTTTGGAAACTACTTTGTAGCGAATGGAAATTATTCTTGGAATATCTTGAATACGCAAACGGATGATCCCATTATTCCTGCTTTTAACACCCCTGAACATAAATTTAATGTTGGAATTTCGGGTAGAGACATTCCCTTTAAAATTGCAGGCATTAGATTGAATAATTTTGGCTTCAACGTCAACTACAAATGGGTAGATAATTTTGTTTTCGAAGGCTCTCCACAGTTTACCGGATTCATCCCTTCCTACAGCTTACTCGATGCACAAGTGAATTGGAGACTTCGGGATATTGATACTGTAGTTAAGTTAGGAGCCTCTAATTTGTTAAATAATTTAGTCTTTCAGACCTATGGAGGTCCAAGAATTGGAAGATTAGCGTATATTTCGTTTTTATATGAGTTTAAGAATTATTAAATTGTACCATTAAAATCATACATATGAAAAATTTCTACTCTTTACTCTTATTAATTTTTGCTTCGGCATGGGTAGGTTTAACTGCTCAGACCAGATACCTCCATGAGGTTTTCGATGAAGTAGCCGTCGAAAAAGGAATTACCTATGGCAACAATATATCTATTTTAACAGGTGCTCCAGCTCCATTAGATTTAAAAATGGATGTTTATACCCCAGTTGGAGATGAAGAAACGCAGAGACCTGTCGTAGTATATTTTCATACTGGAAGTTTTTTACCTCCTTTAATTAGCGGGGGAATAACAGGTTCCCTTACAGATTCTACCTTAGTAGAAATTTGTACGCGTTTGGCTAAAATGGGTTATACTGCTATAGCTGCCACTTATAGACAGGGGTGGTTGCCAACATCTGAAGATGCCAACGTTAGAAGAAAATCGCTTCTTCAAGCAGCTTATAGAGGGATTATTGACGCTAGAACGTGTGTGCGTTATTTGAGAAAAAGCGAACAGGAAGATGGCAATCCTTTTGGAATAGATACCGAAAAAATAGTTCTATGGGGACAAGGTACTGGAGGATATATTTCATTAGGTGCAGGAGTTTTAGATAGGTATGAAGAATTAGTCGTTGAAAAATTCATCGATACAGAAACAGGAGCACCTTTTGTCACTTTGCAAATTGATGGAGATCCCTATGGTTTAATTCCATCTTTCTTAAACGTCCCTAATCATGTTGGTTATAGTTCAGATTTCAACCTTAGTGTGAATATGGGTGGTGCCTTGGGAGATATCAACTGGATTGAAGGAGAAAATTCTTTAATTGAGGAACCTGCTACAGTGGGATTCCATGTAGTATCTGATCCATTTGCACCATTTGGAGATGGACCCGTTATTGTTCCTACTACTCAAGAGTTTGTTGTCAATGTCTCTGGTACACTAACTGCCACTCAAAGAATGAATGAGGTGGGAGCTAATGATGTTTTAGCACCAGTTCTTGGGTTGAATGACCCTTTAACTACTAAAGTTAGTTTAATACAATTAGCTGGTATAACTGTAGATCTTGCTGCCCTAGGAGGTTCTCCCAATACCCCTTTGGCAACAGATCATATGTATCCGTTCATTCTTCCTGGTCCATTTCCACAGTCTGGCCCTTGGGATTGGTGGGATAAAGACCGTTTGGATTTGGTAGTAGCTGGTTTTAATGCTGCAACAGGTCTAGAATTGAGTTCAGATGAACTTCATGCCAACAACCTTCTAACCAACCCAGACATGTCAGCGGAAAAAGCTAGAGCCTATATAGATACTATAATGGCCTATTATGCGCCTAGAGGTTGTTTTGCACTGGACTTAACTGAATGTAAAAATACATTGTTAGGTGTAAATTCCGTCAAGGTATTAGAGGAGGTTGCATCTTTTGACTTATTGCCCAACCCTGCAACTGATCAAGTTCAGGTTAAATTTACTTTAACTGAACCCAACGAATTGAGTTTGATGGTTTTCAATGCACAAGGTCAAATGGTTCAGAATAACTTTTTAGGACGCACTCAAAAAGGGTCACAAAATATAACCATTAATACCAACCAGTTACCAACAGGATTATATTCTGTCAGTTTAATCAACGAAAGAGGAGAAATTAAAACTAAAAGGTTAGCTATCAATAGATAAAAAGCTTTCCAAATAGCTCAATCTAAGAGGAGGCCAATGATTTAACTTCATTGGCCTTTTTCTTTTTTTACAGGGATAATAAAAACGATAAGGTATCTATACCGTCTGCGTAGTTAAACAAGTTAGGCTGTTGTGCTTCTCCAAATCTAAAGGATTCGATACCTGCTACAGAAAATGGTTCTTTAGCTACGAGGCATTGAATAGAGTCTTTTTCTTGTAATAGTTTATCTTTTAATCCATCCAAAGTTTGGTAATATTCAAAGTGGAGTACCCCTATTCTAGAGGGAATAGTTTCTGATTCCTTAATTAAAATACAACCATTAGCTTGAAAAGATTCCCTCCCTAGACTGTGAACTGCATAGTTATAGTCAAAGTTATTCTTATAAGGCTCATGCCACATGACTTCTTTAAACTCATAAAGAGCTTCCAAAAGAAGATCAAAATTATAATCTTTAGGGACGTATAATTTAGAAATATTTCTGCAGCCCAATCCAAAATATTGGAAAACATCCATTCCCAAAGCACTTAAATCTTTTTTACTCTCTCTACCATTTAATAGGGCAATACCATTTCTATTTCTGCGAATGATATTAGGATTATGGCCAAAATAGTACTCAAAATACCTAGCAGTATTATTACTACCTGTAGCAATTACAGCATCATAATCCTTCAATTGTTCTACCTCTTCTACTTTCCACTCCACTCCTCTTTTTTCTGCCAACTCTGTTAACTTACGAACGATAAATGGAGTTAGGACTTGATCCTTTTCAGAGTATTTAATAACCATTGAATGGCCTGTTAAGAAAATACACAGCACATCATGAAAACCAACTAGTGGAATGTTGCCCGCTGGAATTAAGGCTACTTTTTTATGGCTTAGTGGATATCTTTCTTCTAATGAATAATTATTAGTCCAATTCTCTAATAAGCTGGGTGCAAGATAATGATCTGCAATTGCTTGCAAAGCTAGTTGTTGATTGGCGACGGTAAACCATTTATTTTTCAAATAAGCGGCCTCCATCACATGGCCAATAGTCGATTTTTCTGATTGAATAAAGTGGTTTAATTCGTTTAATATTTTAATCCGGTCTTGCAATATCATTTCAAATCTTTTAACATCTTTTGAATACTTCCTAGTCCTATTTGATTAAGAAGATCAATATTTTTTTGAGGAATTTCGTCAACAGATGGGTAATGATGTACCGCCCTTGTCACAGATTCTTCTTTCAATAAGTGCAACATTTGATATGGAGACCTATTGGTATAGTTTTCCGGATCTTCAGGGTTGGTACCGGCAAACTGATAATTGGGGTGAAATTCAGCGATTTGAATCACTCCTGTTAACTCAAGGGCTTCTAAATGTTCATTTGCCCATTCACAAAGATCTAAATAGTCTTCAAAGTTAACTCCCAATTGAGGATGAATCAAAAAAGTTGTTTCAATTCCATCTGTAGATTCATTGGTAAGAAAAGATAATTCACTCCATAAAATTTTTGAAAATTCCTCAGTCGATTCCTTTTCGTATACAACATATCTTATTTTATTTTGAAGAAAGGGTTTTTTAGCAAAAGGACATAAGTTTAAACCTATGACCCATTTTTCTATCCATTCCTTAGTCTTCAAAATCAGTTGCTCCTTCATTCTCGTCTAAAAGTTTTTGGTTGCGCTGATAGGTAACATAGTTTCTCCATTTCTCTAAACCTGCAGCAAAATCATTGGGTAATTCACTTTCAAAAAACATTTTTTCACCTGTTCTTGGGTGTATAAATCCCAATGATTGAGCATGAAGAGCTTGCCTAGGTAGTATGTCCATTACATTTTTTACAAACTGTTTGTATTTGGTAAACACAGTTCCTTTTACAATTTTATCTCCTCCATATCGCGAGTCGTTAAATAATGGATGTCCTCTGTATTTGAAGTGTACTCTAATTTGGTGAGTCCTTCCAGTTTCCAATTGACACTTCACCAAACTTACTAAATATAAAGGTTCTACAATTTCATAATGGGTAATAGCCTCCTTCCCAAAATCTGCATCTGGATATACGGTAAACATCTTTCGATCTCTAGGATGTCTTCCAATATGGCCAACAATCGTATCTGATGGAGGCTTAGGTTCTCCCCAAACAATAGCATAATAGGTTCTTTCGATGGTATGGTCAAAAAATTGTTTGGCTAAATGAGCCATACTCATTTCATTTTTTGCTACTACGAGGAGTCCTGAAGTATCTTTATCTATACGATGAACAAGTCCTATTCTATGCTGAAAGTTAGAACCTGGAGCATCTATTCCATTTTCTACTTTCAAATAGGCAGCCAATCCGTTTACAAGAGTGCCATTGCGATTCCCCACACCGGGATGCACAACTAAACCAGGAGGTTTGTTGACAATTAATAAGTCATCATCTTCATATTGGATACTTAGTGACATTTCCTCGGGTACTATCCCTTCTCCACTTTCAGGAGGCCTTGGAAGAATAACATTAATGGAGTCCCCAGCCTTAACCTTATAATTAGACTTAATATTTTTTTCGTTAACTAAAACAGCCCCAGCATCTATGGCTTGTTGAATTCTGTTTCGGGAAACCTTTAAAAGCCTGTTGGTTAAAAATTTATCAATTCTCAAAGCAGATTGTCCAGGATCTACCAAAATCGTTTGGCAATCTTGAAAATCATCATTGGCTTCTTCCAAATATGATTGCATCTATTTATTTTACACTTTAAAGCACTAAATTAAACCTTCTTTTCATCCTAAAACACCTAAAATGAAGACTTCTTACGGATTTGGATCACAGTGTATCAAAATGGATAAAAAACCCACTTATAAAACACCCGCTCATCAATTGCCCATTTATGCCTCCTCTTCTTTTGTTTTTGAACATCTTCAACAAGGAATAGATGTCTTTCAAGGAAAAGAAACTGGCTATCTATACAGTAGATTTGGAAACCCTACTATTGATTCCACAGCACAAAAAATAGCTGATTTAGAAGGATTTGAATTAGGCATACACCCAGAAGCCATTATGGTAGCCTCAGGGATGGCTGCGATTCATATTCTTTTAAGTGGAACGTTACAACCTGGTCAAAAAATTCTTACCCAACCCGATTTATATGGAGGTACCACAGAATTAATCGATAAAATATTCAAGCCGTTAAATATTCTACCCATTTACCAAGATCTACGAAAATTGGATGAGGTAGAACAAACTTTAAAGTCAGATCCTTCCATTGGACTCATTTATATGGAAACGCCTGCTAATCCAACAATGACCTGTATAGATTTAAATGCCATCGCTCAACTTGCAGAAAAATACCAGATTTGGACTGCTGTTGACAATACCTTTTGCACTCCTTTTATTCAACAGCCATTTCAACATGGAATAGATTTTATTATACACTCAACTACTAAATTTCTAAATGGACATGGCAACTCAATAGCAGGAGTTATAATAGGAAAAGATTCCGATGTCATGCAAAAAAAAATATGGCCCGTGATGAAATTAACAGGAGGAAGTTGTAATTCATTCGATGCTTGGTTGACCTATCAGGGAATAAAAACCCTGGAACTAAGAATGGAACGTCAAACAGCCAATGCACTAGCATTAGCCACTTTTCTCGAAAAGCACCCTAAAATCAACTTTGTAAACTATCCTGGATTAGTTAGTCATCCGGATCATTCCATTGTAAAAAAACAAATGAAGTCTGGTGGTGCTATGTTGAGCTTCGAAGTACAGGGAGGACTACCTGGAGCGGAAAATTGCATCAATCATCTTCAATTAGCTACATTAGCTCCTACTTTAGGAGATATAGATACCTTAGTGATGCACCCCTTTACTATGTCACACGGCAATATTGATCCGAGAATTAAAGAGCAGCAACGGATAACAGAAGGATTGGTCAGAGTTTCAGTAGGAGCAGAAACGGCCTCAGATATCATCCAAGACTTTGAGCAAAGTCTTCAATATTGTTAAACTCCCTTTATGAATTTTATAAATTCAATAACGGCCTTTTCGATTGGTTGATCCGTGTGTTTTAAATGTTGAATAAATGCACTTCCAATAATCGCACCATTGGCATACTGGCAAGCCGTCGCAAAAGTTTCAGGAGAAGAAATTCCAAAGCCGATAAGTCTTGGGTTCTTTAATTTCAAAGACTGGATTCTATTAAAATAGTCAATTTGTGAATTGGAGATTTCGGATTTCGCGCCGGTAATAGAAGCATTCGAAACCATATAAATAAAACTCCTACTTAAAGAGTCAATCTTTAGTACTCTTTCTTCTGAAGTTTGAGGGGTAATCAAAAAAGACACCGGCAACTTATACTCCTCAAATAGGGTCTGATATTCTTGTTCGTAAACCATAAGCGGCAAATCAGGTAAAATGATTCCACCAATTCCTACCTGGATACAACGCTCTAAAAATTGGCGTTCACCAAATTGCATAATTTGATTAAAATATCCCATTAGAATCAAAGGACAATTAACCTCAGATCTTACACTTTCAATTTGATCGAAAAGTAAAGGCAGACTCATTCCATTTTTCAGCGCCTGAGTACCGCTTTCCTGTATAGTAGTTCCATCCGCCAATGGATCAGAATAAGGAATACCAATCTCAATTAAATCAACTCCAGCTGAGTCTAAAGCTTTAATAATAATGCTGGTATCTTTTAATTGAGGATAACCTGCGGTAAAATAAATATTAAGAATATTTGAATTCTTGCGTTGAAAGAGTTCCTTTATCCGATTCATCTTTAATATTGGTCTAAGTATTTCATGTAGGTTTCCAAGTCTTTATCCCCCCTCCCAGAGAGATTAATGACTATCACCTCAGAAGTTTGAAAAGACAACTTATCAAGAGCCGAAAATGCATGGGCGGTTTCCAGCGCAGGAATAATACCCTCTAGACGACTTACCTCAAAAACACTATCCATAGCTTCTTGATCTGTAATACTTACTGCCTCAGCCCGACCAGTGGCAATTAAATGAGCGTGCATAGGTCCTATACCGGGATAATCTAATCCAGCAGAAATACTATAGGGCTCTACTATTTGTCCATCTTTGGTTTGCATCAACAAAGTCCTGCTTCCATGGATAATTCCCTTTGTGCCTAGAACACTTGTCGCTGCAGATTCCCCAGATTCAATTCCCAAGCCAGCCGCTTCCACAGCAATAAGCCGAACGGATTCTTCATTGAGATAATGATAGAAAGCACCAGCTGCGTTACTTCCACCACCAACACAGGCGATAATAGCATTGGGTTTAGATTTACCAGTTTTTTCCATCAATTGCCATTTCATTTCTTCACTAATCACCGACTGGAATCGGGCTACCATATCAGGATAAGGATGCGGACCCACTACGGAACCGATAATATAATGGGTATCTAACGGATTATTAATCCAATCTCTTATCGCCTCATTAGTAGCATCCTTTAGGGTTCGACTCCCGCTGTTAGCCGCCCTAACTTCAGCACCCAGCATTTTCATTCTAGCAACATTTGGTGCCTGCCTTTGAATGTCCACAGCCCCCATATATACAATACATTCCAATCCCATTAAAGCACAAACCGTTGCTGTAGCCACACCGTGTTGCCCTGCTCCAGTCTCAGCTATAATTCGAGTCTTTCCCAAATGCTTGGCCAATAGAATTTGTCCAATCGTATTATTGACCTTGTGCGCTCCGGTATGACACAAATCTTCTCTTTTTAAAAAAATTTGAGTTTGATATTTTTCAGAAAGCCTTTCGGCAAAAAACAGAGGCGTAGGTCTTCCAACATAATCTTTAAGCAATTGATTAAATTGCTTTTTGAAAGCTTCACTTTCCATAAATGGTAGATAAGCTTCCTGTAGTTCTGCTACATTAGGAAAAAGCATTTCTGGTATAAATGCTCCCCCAAACTCACCATAATAGCCATTTTTATCAATTTGTACCATTAGCTAATCTTTTATTTTTTCAATAAAACCTTTTAAAAGTTGGGGATCTTTTATCCCTTTTGCAGTTTCAAATTGGCTGTTTAAATCTACTCCAGCTAAAAGTGGATGGTTAATTTTTAAAATGGTTTCTACATCCATTGGTCCAATACCCCCAGAAAGAAAAAAAGGAATAGGTCCCCGATAATCATCCAATATTTTCCAATCAAACTTTACTCCAGTTCCACCAAAAGATCCGTCAGCTGTCTTTGTATCTATTAATAGGTATTTACAATAAGGAGCGTATTGTTCAGCTAACACATTGAGATCCTTTTGTGTTCCGGAAACTGCCTTGATTAATTCGAATCCCCCGGTTGCCAGAACAGATTTGTAAACTGTCAATTCTCTTAAATAATCTAAAGATTCATCCCCGTGTAGCTGAGCGTAGTCTAATCCAAAATCACCAGATGCATTTAAAATAAATTCCATAGGATGATTCACAAAAACTCCTACCCTTTTTTTTCCATTAAATTTATTGCTGTGATCGGTTATCCATTTAGACAATTCCTCATAATTTACTTTTCTAAGGGATTTCTCATAAAATATAAAGCCTAACCAATCTATTGACAAATTCAAAAGCTGGTCTATATTTTCTGGATTTTTCAAACCACAAACCTTCACTTTCATAAGGAATCACGTAATTGTTGAATAAAATATTGACATGCGATACCAGGATTTTTCTCCCTCATGAAAAATTCTCCTATTAAAAAACCTTCGAATCCAACCTTATTCAATGTTGCAATTGCCTCTACACTACTAATACCACTTTCAGAGATCCTAGCACACGTTGCAGGAAGTTGATCTATCAGGTCTAGAGAATGTTGTATGGATACATCAAATGTGGTTAAATCTCTATTATTTACCCCAATGATATCTGGAAGTTCTACAATCTTATCCAACTGCCTTTCTGTGTGAATTTCCAATAATACTTCCATGTCCAAAGAGTGGGCCATTTTGGTTAAATGAAAAAGTTCATTTTTGTCTAAGCATTCCGCAATCAATAGTACTACATCAGCACCAATAGCTTTACTCTCAATAATTTGATATTCATCAATGATAAAATCCTTCCTCAGGATCGGAATTTCAACGGTAGCCCTTATTTCCTCTAAATACTTGGGATCCCCTGCAAAAAATTCTTTGTCAGTTAAAACTGAAATTCCTGCTACTCCGGCTAATTCATAACCTTTGCCTGTTTCCCAAGGTGTAGCTGAATCATTGATAACTCCTTTTGAAGGAGATTTCTTTTTATACTCCGCAATAATTCCCGGTAACTTATCTTCTTTCAATCTTTTTTTAAGAGAATAAGGAGTCCTATGGAAGCCTTTCTGGTTTTCATAAAAAGAGATTTCATGAGTTAATTTCGCATTGGCTACCTCATTCTTTTTGCCTGCTATTATTTTTTCTAAAATATCCATTCTCAAGATTATTTTATCAATAATTTCTTTAAGACTTGCCACGCACTTCCACTTTCAATACTTTCTCTGGCTTCTTCCATACAATCCTCGATAGATTTTTCAGGATGAATCGTTTGAATCGCAAAACCAGCGTTCGCCAATACTACATCTTTTTGAGCTTGAGTGGCTTTATTATTTAATACATTCTTAAAAATAGTTGCGGCATCAGCGGCAGTTTCACCTCCGTACAATTCCTCTGGTTGAATTTCTTTCAACCCAATATCCTCGGGTGAAATAATAAATTCTCCTTCGGAATTTCGTAATTTAAATGCCCCTGTTAATGATATTTCATCATATCCATCCATAGCATAAATAATGGAAAATCTTCTACCTGTTGGTTGCATAATGTATTGGTACATCCTGGATAATTCCAGGCTAAAGGTGCCGAACATTTGATGAGTAGGTTGTATCGGATTCACTAAAGGACCTAACATATTAAAGAAGGTTTTCATACCGAGTTGTTTGCGAATTGGGGCCACCTCTTTGAGTGCTGGATGGAAATACGGGGCATGTAAAAAACAAATATTAGAAGAATCTAATTGCTTTTTCAACACATCAGTATCGTTAGTGAATTCATATCCCAGCTCCATTAGAACATCCGAAGAACCCACTGAGGAAGAAACCCCATAACTACCGTGCTTACTCACTTTATATCCAGCTCCTGCGACCACCACACAAGTGAGGGTAGAAATATTAAAAGTATTTTTTCCATCACCTCCAGTACCTACGATATCAATAGTATCTATTCCACCAATATCAACTGGGACGCATAATTCAAGTAATGCATCTCTAAACCCTTGCAGTTCAGTTAAATAAATGGGACGCATATTGAAAATGGTAACAAAAGATGCTACCTGTACTGCATTGAATTGTCCATTGGCAATTTGAATAAGTACATCTTTGGCCTCTTCTCTATCTAATTTATCGAAATCAAATAATCGATTTAAAATTGCTTTCATTGGTCTGTCATTTATGCTATTTTCAAGCCTAACCTACTGGCTGAATGATAAATAAAATTAGACAGCATTTTCATGCCATCAGGGGTCATCACGGATTCAGGATGAAATTGTACCCCATGTACATTGTATTCTTTATGTGAAAAAGCCATTATCCTACCTTTATCATCCACAGCTGTAATCATTAAACAATCGGGTAAATCGTTTTTATTTACAATCCAACTATGATACCTTCCTGCTTCGAAAGAGGCATTGATAGATTCAAATATTGGAGATGTTATCGAATCAGTAATTAATATGGGAGTACTTATTCCGTGATACACTTCTTCCATATTGGTCAAAGATCCTCCAAAAGCTTCTCCTATAGCCTGATGTCCTAGACAAACTCCAAGAATCGATTTTTCTACTGCATATTTTTTAATCAGTGCTGGCATTATGCCAGCATCCTTTGGAATCCCAGGTCCAGGAGATAAAACAATAACATCAAATTTGGCTACTTCTTCCAAATTTATTTGATCGTTGCGAATGACTTCAATTACTCCAAAAGGTACCACCTGCTTAAGATATTGCAATAAATTGTAAGTAAAAGAATCATAATTATCTAAGAGCAATATTCGCATAGGGTTTGATTATATTTTTTCAGCATCAACCAGTGCTCTTTTTAAGGCACCCAATTTATTATTAACTTCTTGGAGTTCAGAATCTTCATTACTTGCAGCTACAATTCCAGCTCCAGCTTGGTAATAAAGGACATTGTTTTTACTTAAAAAGGAACGAATAACAATCGCTTTGTTAAGCTCTCCGCTAAAACTTATGTATCCTAATGCACCTCCGTAAAAACTTCGCTGAGTATTTTCATATTTAGCAATCAGCTCTATAGCTTTGAACTTAGGAGCACCTGATAAAGTCCCTGCGGGAAAAGTATCTCCAAAAACAGTTACAGGATTGGTACCTTTAGGTAATTTTCCTTGAACTTTGGAAACCAGATGTATAACATGACTGAAATATTGAATTTCTTTTAAAGATTTGACCTGCACAGATTCAGCGTGTCTTCCTAAATCATTTCGTGCCAAATCAACCAGCATAATGTGTTCAGCATTTTCCTTAGGATCTTTAGCTAATTCCATAGCTTTTTCAGCATCATAATCTGTATCTCCTGTTCTCTTATATGTGCCGGCAATTGGATTAACAGTTGCTACCTCATCCTTTACTACCAATTGAGATTCTGGGGAGGAACCAAAAATTTTATAATCTCCATAATCAAAGTAAAATAAATACGGGGAGGGATTAATGGATCTTAAAACTCTATATACATTAAATTCATCTCCTTGAAAGGCTTGAGAAAATTGTCTTGAAAATACAATTTGAAATACGTCACCTAACTGACAATGACGCTTCCCAATTCGAACTAACTCCTTAAATGCTTCATCAGATAAATTGGTTTTTTCATTGCCATCCAAATGAAATTGATGCTCTGGAATAGTCTGAGCTTGAAGCAATGTTTCCAACCTTTCCATCTTAGAAGTAGAACCGGGTAGTATATTTTCTAAGATGACTAATTCCTCATTATAGTGGTTGAATCCGATAATAAACCGATGAAGGGTATATCGGATATCCGGTATTTCGATATCTCTTTTTTTGTGTTGAAATTGGAGTGAATCAAAATATTGGACCGCTTCGAAACCTACATGTCCAAAGATGCCATTGAAACCCTCAAAAGGAGACTCATAATTAGTTTCGAATACATCTAAAAAATTTCCAATAGCATCTGCAACTGCGGTAAACGAATCTATGGTAGATTGAATTTTTTTGCTGTTGGGTAGTAAAGTAATTATTTTTTGGTTCCTGACCTCAATAGAAGCTATAGCATCTAACCCAATAAATGAGTAAGAATTTTCTCGAGCATTGAAATCGTTACTTTCCAATAGCACCGGCTCAGTAAAATAATCTCTTAATCTCAGATATAATGATACGGGAGTTACAAAATCT
>JBEAPR010000128.1:0-42605 GCA_041164265.1 Bacteroidota bacterium
CCATGGCTGGTCCATTGACTTTTAACAATGTCACCTCGTCCATGATCTGTGGTAATCAAAAATGTAGTCTTACCTGCATAAAATGGATCGCTCTGACACATGTTCCACAAATCGGCTATAAAATAATCCGTCCTATTGGCGGCATTTAAATATTGGTCATATTCTGCATCATGAGCAAAATCGTCCGTTTCTCCATATCCAATATAAACTATCTTGGGATGCTTTCTTCCAACATATTCCTTTGCATAATGGTGCGTAAAAACATCTAATCTTACCGAAGCCCAAGGACTAGGGGTGCTTGCTTGTAATTCATTTAAAAATGCCTCCTTTTCAGAAATTGCATTCCCAGTTGCAGTCTCAAAGCCCGCATTAACGGGAACTCCACTTCTTTCTTCATTAAGAATATAAGGAAATACATCCCAGGATGCAAATGCTGCAACTTTACCCTGGTAGGCGGGAATTTGATTTAAATGTTCTAATATCGTCTTATTGGGATTCCAAATTTTGTCATTGGAATTGATGGTGCTATCTGCGAAACCAGTTAAAATTTCGTTATATCCAGGATAAGAAAACCAATGTTTATTGGTCAAATTAACCTTGCTACCCAGATGCCTATTACCCAAAAGGGACCCCTCATTAACCAGAGTGGACCAAAACCAAGGCATAAGTTGGCTACGCCGTTCTTTATAATCGTCTCTTAGAAATTTTGCCTTTATGGCAGAAATATCGCCTACAAAATTTTCATTTTCTATCAATAAGGTATCCGCTCCCATAAACAATTCTTGCCAGCGAAGACCATCTAAAGTAATGATAAAGATATTCTCAGGTATTTGGCTTTGGCCAAAGGCATTAATGTTAATAGTTAGCATCCATAAAAACAACCATGTGGCTTCTTTTCTCATATTTTATTATTGGTAAAGTCTCACCCAATCAATTTCCATGGTAATGGGTAATTCCTTAGGTTTAGTAACATCACCGGGCCAACCCTCCAATTGCTGGTCCAGGATTAAATAAAAAGGCTGATCAAAAGGCCATTGAAAAGTTCCTCCTCCAGACAATTTTGGATAGCTGAGCACTGTTTTGCCATCAATGGCTAAAATGAGCTTGTCAGGATACCATGCAACACTATAAACATGGAAAGAATCTGGTTGAATGGACCCAGTATCAAATCTTTTTGGCGTTTCTAAACCCAAGTTTAAGTTCCAATGACTATGTATAGTTTGATACACAAAAGTATCATGATTGAGTCTTTCCATGATATCGATTTCACCATTATGTTGATTGTTGTACTTTGGGTTAAACGGTAACATCCAAATTGCAGGCCAAGCACCGTAAGCCGGTTCTAGTCTTGCCCGAATTTCAACCCTTCCGTATTGAAAAGCAAATTTTTGCTCCGTCCAAATACCCCCTGTATGATAAGGCCTATTATCAAAACCAGTTGTGTCTGTGTTAATCACCGCATTCAATAATATTGAATTATTGGAAAATTGTAATGCTTTCTGATTTATTGCTGTCATATAGGAAGACCATGCATTCCTTATGGTCTTCCATGCATTTTTATCAATCCCCAAATCGGGTAACTGCTTTTTGAATCGCTCACTTTCATATAATCCAATTTTGGTCCATTTATTCGTATCTAAATGGCCAGTATCAAATTGATCTTCCCATACCAAAACCCAACTTGTAGAATCATTTTGACGATCAACATTTTGAATCCAAGATCCTTTTTCGTCAAAAGTATAGGGCTGCTCAACTGTGTTGCAACCTATTGAGCCAATAGTTATAAACCAAAAGAACCACTTTTCCGGATACCATATACTTTTCATAAATTCCAATTTCCTGTTTACAAAATATTACCTATTTTTAGAAATATGGTTATCGTCCTTAAACAATTAATAGATGCAAGATTCCATCTGGTCTTTTTGGTCTGTTTATTGATCTTATTTATTTTCCTAAAAAAAGAACGCTACGCTAAAATAAATGCTCTAGTGTTGCTTTTTTACGCCTTTATGATTTATTTCACTCCTATTCCTGATTTTCTTTTAAAACCACCCGATTATAATTACTATCCCACCTCACTCCAATTAGATACCTTAAATAAAGCAATACCTTATCATATTTTGGTTTTAGGAACTGATGCCAATGAAGATACCCTTCTTCCTTACTCTCAAAGATTGGATTTTAATTTTCAGATAAGACTTTTAGAGGGGATACGAATGTTTCATGCCCTCCCAGGATCGACCATTATTACCACTGGAAGCTATCCAGGCAAATCTTTCAGTCATGGGGAGGTGGCCGCAAAAGCGCTTCATGATTTGGGTATACCAAAAAACAGAATAGCTTTTATCAAGGATGCAGAAACTACTGCTCAAGAAGCAGCCCAATACGCTAATATTTATGGCGCTGATTCTACAAAAGTCATTTTAGTTTCTGATTATTCCCATTTGCCAAGGGCTTCCGAATGGTTTCAAAAGTATCAAATTTACCCAATTCTTGCACCCGCTCAAAGTCCACCTAAAACAAAAAGCAATAAAGAGACAAGAATACAATTTTCAGATTTTAAATGGAAGTGGGATCGACTACAAAAATGGAATCTCGTTATGAATCAATTAGCTGGAAAAATTCAGCTGTATATTCCTAACCAAACTTAAATAAAAAAAGCCTCAGAAATGAGGCTTTGGTTGTGGTCCCTGCAGGGCTTGAACCTGCGACCTACTGATTATGAGTCAGCCGCTCTAACCAACTGAGCTAAGGGACCAAAAAACAGACACAAAATTAAAATAATATCCAGAACCCTCACTAATTGTTTTTACTTTTTTAAATGGGACTTTTAGGATCCTCGCTATGGTTGATGATCACCCCACTAAGTATTGGACCGTTGGGAATAATAACTTTCTTGCCTTCTTCATTTTTTAAAATAGTATGAAAAAGCTGCACTTCTATAACCTCCCCAGTCTGCCCTTGAGTCGTGATTCGGTGACCTACCCGGAAAGGCCTTATCAAAAGGACCAGAACCCCAGCTGCAAAATGAGTTAAGTTTCCTTGTAAAGCCAGCCCAACAGCAAAAGCCATGGCACTAAATAAGGCGACAAAAGAGGTTGTCTTTATTCCAAACATCTGAGCAACTGCTAGGAGTAATAGCACCTTCATCCCTATTCCAAATAATGAGGAAATATATCCCTTTAAGGAAGGGTCAATTTCCTTATCCCTTAAAGTCCTGCGAATGCCTTTAGCAAGTCTCCCAATCAATAACCACCCCACTAATAAAGTCACTAATGCACCCATTACTTTAGAAATAAATGGGATTAATAGCTTTAAAACATCATCTAACAACCATTCCATAATTCCATTTTTTAAAAAAATGATATGTTTGACTTATCCAAAATCTCTTCCCTCATATATGGATAATAAAAAAAATAAATGGCTTTCCTCAGATCAAATATATCAGAAAATTAGTGCCTTTTGTGCATATCAAGAACGCTGCCATTCTGAAGTAAGATCAAAATTAATCCAGTTAGGCTGCTTTGGAGACGATCTCGAACAACAAATAATTAGATTAATTGCTGAAGACTTCCTTAACGAGGAACGCTTTGCAATTCTTTATGCTCAAAGTAAACTAAGACAGAAACAATGGGGTAAAATTAAAATAGATTTACAGCTAAAAGCTAAAAGGATATCTGAGTACTGTCGAAAAAAAGCATTAAATGAAATTGATGATTTGGAATATCAAAATATCCTTAAGAAAATTATTACTAATAAATGGAATGCTACAGCGTATAATTCTGAATACGAAAGAAAAATAAAAACTCAACAATATGCTTATAGAAAAGGGTTTGAACCCGAAATAATTCAAACTATATTCGATAATTTATACCATACTGATAGCTTTTCACAAGAATGAAAATAGCCATTAATGCAAGGTTTTTAATAGCCAACCACTTAGAAGGTATAGGTAATTTCACTTTACAAATTGTAAAAGATTTGGTTGATCAGTACCCCTCTTACCATTTCTACTTGATTTACGATCGAAAAACCCCTCCTTTGATAAAATCTAAAAATGTAACTAATCTTTATTTGCTTCCATCTGCAAGGCATCCTATTCTATGGTATATCTGGTTTGAATGGCGTTTACCTCGTCTTTTAAAAAAACACCAAATTCAAAAATTTATTAGCCCAGATGGTTTTGTTTCCTTACGATTGCATATACCTAGCCTTATAGTCGTTCACGACCTTGCCTATTTGGTCTTTCCTCAACACCTCCCTTTACTAGTTAAATGGTATTACCAGTATTTTACCCCTAAATTTTTAGCCGAAGCCCAACTAATAGTAACTGTTTCACGCTTTGTTAAAAACCATATCATAGAATCTTTTTCTCTACCTTCTGACAAAATAAAAATCTCCAATAACCTCCCTAAAGCCCTTTTCCAACCGTTAGATCCGAACACCATATCTTTGACTCAGCATCAATATGCCCAATCTTGCCCCTACTTTTTATACGTAGGAGCCATTCATCCGCGAAAAAATATTCTCAGACTATTACTTGCCTTCCAACAGTTTAAACAAGAATGCCCCAGTAATATGAAATTAGTTATTGTGGGCAGAAAAGCTTGGAAGAATACCAACTTAAAAGAACTACCAAAAAATCCGTTTTATAAAGAAGAAATTATTTGGACTTCCAAAATTTCAGATAGTGAATTAACTAAGGTCCTAGGTGCTGCCTTTGCCATGTTATATCCTTCCTTATTTGAAGGGTTTGGTATTCCTATTTTAGAAGCTCAAAAAGCGGGGGTTCCCGTTATAACATCCAAGACTAGTTCCATGCCTGAGGTGACCGGTGAAGGAGGTTTACTCGTAGACCCAATAAAAATAGAAGAAATAGTATCTGCTATGAAACAGGTGTATAAAGATTCTCAATTGAGAAAAAAGTTAATCGAGAAAGGATTTGAAAATTTAAATCGCTATACCAAAGAAATAGCTATTACCCCCTTTTCCGAGTGGATGGAAGAATCTGGAGGTGAAAATTAACAAGACACTAAACTTGATTTTATTTCCATAGCGTTTGGTAAAATTTCTTCAAGGGATACTTTTCCGATTTTATTTACCAAATTTTCTTCGCTCGCAAGCTGAATCTTCAGATAATTATCTGTGTATCCAGAATAGCATCCTTTTTCTCCACTTTTTTCAAATAAAACTAACCGCTCATGACCAATAAAACGCTGATAAAAAGCCCTCTTTTTCTTTTCACTTAAATGGGTTAACATATTATTTCGTTCCTTTCTCTTTTCCAATGGAACTACTCCCGACATTTTTGCCGCAGGAGTATTACTTCTTTCAGAATAAGTGAATACGTGTAAGTAATCTACTGGCAAATCGTTTATAAAAAGGAATGATTCTTTAAATGCCTCGTCCGACTCCCCCGGAAAACCTACAATTACGTCTACTCCAATGCATGCATCAGGCATTAATTCCTTTATTCTCTCTACCTTTTCCGAGTATAATTCCCTTCGATACCGCCTCCTCATTTCTCTCAATATTTCATTACTTCCCGATTGTAAAGGAATATGAAAATGAGGGACAAATTTTTTGGACTCCGCCACAAATTCTATTATCTCTGAGGTAATTAAATTAGGCTCAATCGAAGAAATCCTAAACCGGTCGACCCCATCAATATGCTGATCTAATGCTTTAATTAGGTCTATAAAAAGTGCCTCCTTTTTAGGCTTTAATCCCTCTATAACCTCTGTTCCATTTCCAAAATCTCCTAAGTTTACTCCCGTTAAAACGATCTCTTTAACTCCTAACTCAGCAATTTCTTCTGCTTTTTTAATTGCACCTTCCACCGTATCGCTCCTACTCTTACCCCTTGCCAAAGGAATAGTACAAAACGTACATTTGTAATTACACCCATCTTGTACCTTTAAAAAAGATCGCGTGCGGTCACCATAGGAAAAAGCACTATTAAAGGTGTTAGCTTGCGTTACTTCACTGGCCTTGACAAGGCCTTTGTCAGATTTAGAAAGCTCATCTATAAATTCAAGAATTCTAAATTTTTCTGCCGCTCCTAAAACCAAATCAACACCTGGAATTTCGGCTATTTCTTTAGGTTTTAACTGTGCATAACAACCGACAACTACAATTTTAGCTTGACGGTTTTTCCTCATCGCCCTTCGAACAATATTCCTACATTTTTTATCCGCAAAATCGGTTACCGAACAAGTGTTGATAACATAAATATCGGCCCCCTCATCAAAGGAAATAGGTTGGTATCCAGCATCCTCAAACTGCCTTCCTATAGCAGAGGTTTCTGAAAAATTCAATTTACAGCCAAGGGTGTGAAAACCCACTGTCAAAGGCGCGCTCATCTAAAAAGTATTGTCCCCATCTAATAAATTACCTAATCCCCCTAATACACTTCCTTCCCCTTTGCTTTTATGTCCATAATATGGCGAGGCTCTAATCACCCTATCCGCTAACCTGCTAAATGGCAGAGATTGAATCCAAACAGAACCTGGTCCTTGTAATCGGGCATAAAAAAACCCTTCACCTCCAAAAATCATATTTCGAACGCCCTTTACCATTTCAATATCATAATCTACTTCCTTTGTAAAAGCAACCAAACATCCCGTATCTACATGTAAAACATCAGATGCAGAAAGCTCCCTTTTCACAATAGTTCCCCCAGCGTGCAAAAAAGCCATTCCATCACCCTCAATCTTTTGCATAATAAACCCTTCCCCACCAAAAAACCCCCTTCCTAACTTTCTGCTAAATTCAATACCAACCGATACGCCCTTTGCCGCACATAAAAAGGCATCCTTTTGTGCAATAATTTTCCCTCCCAGTTCACTTAAATCCATAGGGATAATCCTCCCTGGATAAGGTGACGCAAAGGATAATTTCTTCTTCCCTGTTCCACCATGGGTAAAAGCAGTCATAAATAAACTTTCCCCTGTTAATAATCGCTTACCCGCATCCAATACTTTACCAAAAATGCCTGAACTTTGCCTTTGAGAACCATCACCAAAAATAGTGGCCATTTCAATTTCTTGATCCTTCATCATAAGGCCTCCCGCTTCAGCTATTACCGTTTCAAAAGGGTCTAATTCAATTTCTACAAACTGCATTTCCTCCCCAAAAATCTCATAGTCTATTTCATGTGAATTCATTTCTTCCTTTTTTATTCCAAAATAGTAATTAACTCATTTTTTCTATCTTTTTCTTAAGCGCAAATACCTCATCCCTAAATTGAGCAGCGGACATAAAGTCCATTTCCTTTGCCGCTTTTTTCATTTTCGCTTCCGTTGCCGCAATTAATTTTTCTAATTGCTCTTTATTCATATATTCCACAATAGGGTCTGCTACCAAATCCAAAGTATCCTTTTCCTCATATTCCTTTTTGACCCCACGAATATCCAAAATAGATTTTTGGCCTAAAATTTCTTCTCTGGTCTTATGAACAGTTGTAGGAGTAATACCGTGCTTTTTATTGTAGGATATCTGTATATCTCTTCTCCTATTAGTTTCATCTATTGTGTATTGCATAGATTCTGTAATCTTATCCGCATAAAAAATTACTTTTCCATTAGAGTTCCTCGCCGCTCTACCCGCAGTTTGAGTTAATGACCGATTGTTCCTAAGAAATCCCTCCTTATCAGCGTCGATTACAGCTACTAAACTAACCTCAGGTAAATCTAACCCCTCTCTTAATAAATTAACTCCTACCAAAACATCAAACTCCCCTAGTCGAAGGGCCCGAATAATTTCAACTCGATCCATGGTGTCCACTTCGGAGTGGATATATTTAACTAAAATGCCCATTTTGGTTAAATACTTGGTGAGTTCCTCCGCCATTCTCTTGGTCAGGGTAGTCACTAAAGTTCGTTCAGAACGCTCATTTCGCAACCTTATTTCTTCCAATAAATCATCAATTTGATGCTTACTTGATCGAACTTCAATTGGGGGATCAAGCAAACCAGTAGGCCTTACAAGTTGCTCAATAATTAACCCCTCTGTAAATTCTAATTCGTAATCGCCTGGTGTTGCACTCACAAAAATGACCTGATTCATAAAAGTTTCAAACTCAGTAAAATTTAGAGGTCTATTGTCCATAGCTGATGGCAACCTGAACCCAAAGGACACCAAACTTAATTTACGTGCCCTATCTCCTCCATACATTCCCCTTATCTGAGGAATCGTAACATGACTCTCATCTATAATTAAAATGAAATCATCCGGGAAATAATCTAAAAGGCAAAAGGGGCGCATACCTGATGAGCGACCATCAAAAAATCTAGAATAATTCTCCACCCCATTACAATACCCCAACTCCTTAATCATTTCTAAATCAAAAGTGGTTCTCTCTTTTATCCTTTTGGCTTCTAATAATCTTCCTTCTTCTATAAAATATTGCTCTTGCGCATGCAATTCATCTTCAATTTGTCGAATTACCCCGTGTATTCTATCCTTTGGTGCTAAATACAAATTTGCTGGAAAAATGGCAACATGATCCATTCTGTCAATCCTCTTCCCGTTTTCAACATCAATTTGCTCAATTTCCTCTATTTCGTCCCCAAAAAAAATAATGCGGTATCCATAATCCACATAAGGCAAATTAATATCCACCGTATCACCCCTTACTCGAAAAGTAGCCCTTCTAAAATCAGATTCTGTCCTAGAGTACAAGGCATCTACCAACCTGTATAGCAATCCATTTCGGGAAATTTCTTCTCCAACTTTAATTCTAATGATTCCCGATTTGTAATCTTCCGGGTTACCCATACCATAAATACACGAAACTGATGCAACTATTATGATGTCCCTCCTTCCCGATAACAAGCTAGAAGTAGCTCTTAATCTAAGCTTATCTACCTCTTCGTTAATGGAAAGATCTTTTTCTATGTAAGTGTCTGACACAGAGATGTATGCTTCCGGTTGATAATAATCGTAGTAGGAAACGAAATACTCTACAGCATTGTCAGGGAAAAAAGTCTTGAACTCCCCATAAAGTTGAGCTGTTAAGGTTTTGTTGTGTGTTAAAACTAATGTTGGCCTATTTAATTGAGAAATAACATTGGCTGCAGTAAAAGTTTTTCCAGAACCAGTAACGCCTAATAACACCTGGCCTTTCTCTCCCTTATTTATTCCATCTACCAGCTGCTGAATAGCCTGAGGCTGATCTCCTGTAGGTTGATAAGCACTGTTTAACTCAAACCCCATCACATTTTTGATTTCTAAACCACTTAATACCAATAACTGTTTAAAGCTTATGGTCAAAACAGACGTCGTAACACTTACTCTTTTTGAATTTAAAGGGCTTCAAAATAAATGGAAAGCATTCAAATATATGGGGCTGTCCAATAGAATTCTTCCAAAACTGAAACTTCCTATTTTTGCAAAAATGTTGGGAAGTGGGGCTAAAACAGGTTTCAGCCACTTTCCAAACCTTGGGGTATACTCCCTATTAGCCGTATGGCCTAATGAAGAAACAGCTGACCAATTTTTTAAAAACGATTCGTGGTTTAAAAACTGCGCTGTTGCCTCCACTAATTTATTTACCATTTATATGCAAACCTGTGGAGTTCATGGAAAATGGGAAGGAAATACTCCTTTCACTAAAGTAACCGACCAAAGTGCAGATCGTCCTTTAGCTGTATTAACCCGTGCAACTATTAGACCCTCAAGGTTATTTAGATTCTGGCAATTTGTCCACCCTGTAAGTCGTTCTCTTCAACAATCCAAGAATAAAATATTTGCTATTGGGGTCGGAGAATTGCCTTTAATTCAACAAGCGACTTTTAGCATTTGGGAAAATATTAAGGCTTTAGAAGAATTTGCCTATAGCAGTGGTCTCCACAGCAAGGTCGTTCAATTAACAAGAAAAGAAAATTGGTACCAAGAAGACCTTTTCGCTCGTTTTCACCCCTATAAAACAAGAGGAAATTGGAATAATTTAAAAATCGATCTATCGTGAATCTTAATTTTAAAACACAAGGCCAAGGAACCCCTCTAATTATACTTCACGGTTTATTTGGAACATTAGATAATTGGAAATCTATTGCCAACCACCTTTCGTCCCATTTTCAAGTTTTCATTTTAGACCAAAGAAATCACGGTAAGTCTCCCCATATATCTAATATGGATTTATCCTCTATGGCAAATGATATTGTAGCGTTTATGGACCAAATGAATTTGCCTAATGCGCATATTATGGGGCATTCAATGGGAGGTAAAGTCGCGATGCAATTTGCCTTCGACTACCCCGAACGATTAAATAAATTAATCGTATTAGATATTGCTCCACGGGCTTATCAACCAGGTCATTTAGAGATATTGGCAGCGCTGCGAGATTTACCTATACATTCACTGAAAAATAGAAAAGAGGCTGAAGAAAAATTATTTGAAAAAATAAAGTCTACAGAAACCGTCCTTTTCTTACTTAAAAACCTTTCAAGAAATAAACTTGGAGGCTTTGAATGGAAAATGAATCTTCCAGTTATTACTCGTGATTATATAAAATTGATTGATAAAATTCATGCACAACTTCCACATACTGGACCCGTCCTATTTTTAAAGGGCAATCGCTCTAATTATATTCGGGAAGAAGATATTTCTGGTATTAAAGCACTGTTTCCAATCACCGAAATAAAAACAATCCAAAATGCTGGACATTGGATACATGCTGAAAACCCTTCCGATCTTCTTAATCATATCTTGCATTTTCTATAATTTAGTGTTCTTTTTTTCCTCAAATCAGCTCTTGTAAAATGAAAAAATATATCAAATCGTTACTTCTAATCCTTCTAGTAATTCTTGGTTGGAGTGCAGCCCCCCCTTTGCAATCAAGTAAATACTTCGAATTGATGAAGAATATTGAGATTTTCACCAATCTATACAAAGAATTAAACACGTTTTACGTAGACGAACTAGATCCTAGTAAAATGATGCGAATAGGATTAGACGCTATGGTCAGTGCATTGGATCCTTACACTAATTATATTTCGGAAACAGATATTGAGAGTTATAGATTAGCGAATGAAGGCAAAGCCAATGGTATAGGAGCAAATAATAGAAAAATTGGCGAGTATATTACTCTGGTAGAAATATACAAAGACCTGTCAGCTGATAAAGCAGGCCTAAAAGTAGGAGACATCATTTTAGCTATTGATGGTCAAGAGGTGAAAGGTAAAAGTAAAGATGAAGTAGATAACATTCTTAGAGGCTACCCTGGCACTAATGTCCTTTTAAAGATTCAAAGACCTGGAAGTATTCAACCTATAGAAGTGACTGTTAGTCGCACAGAAATTGAAACCCCTAATGTGCCCTTTTCTGGAATCCTAAAAAATGATATTGGATATATCAATTTAACGACTTTTACCCAAAGAGCAGGGGCGAATGTAGGCAATGCTCTAAAAAATTTAAAAGCTGAACATCCTGAACTCAAAGGAGTCATATTAGATCTAAGGGATAATGGTGGTGGATTGCTTAACGAAGCTATTAACGTCTGTAATATTTTTATTCCGAACAACCAATTGGTTGTAACCACTAAAGGAAAAGTGAAAGATTGGGACAGAACCTTTAATACTCGAAATGAACCAATTGATCCATCTATACCATTAGCAGTAATTATTAACAAATACTCCGCTTCCGCGTCCGAAATTGTAAGTGGCGTCATACAAGATTACGACAGGGGTGTTATAATTGGCCAATCTTCGTATGGTAAAGGTTTAGTCCAAAACACCCGAGATATAGGCTATAATGCTAAAGTCAAATTAACCACTGCCAAATATTATGTGCCCAGTGGACGGTGTATTCAAAGCGTCGCTTACGAAAATGGTGAACCTGTAAAATTGCCCGACAGTTTAAGGGCTTCATTCAAAACCAAAAATGGAAGAATAGTTCTGGATGGAGGAGGGGTGGATCCTGATATAGAAATAATCCATCCAAATGATTTGCCTTTAGTTAAACACCTAATGGACCGCCATTTAATCTTTGAGTATGTGAATAACTTCACGTCCAAAAACCCGTCTATACCCGATGTAAACGATTTTAATTTCCAGGAGTATAGCGACTTTGTTGGTTTTCTTGAAAAAAAGAACTTTCAATACCAATCAACTGCGAAAAAGTTACTTACAGAACTCTCTATTGCCACTAATGAGCAAGGGATTCAAAGCACTACCGAATTAAAATCTCTAGAAAGTAAGCTGCTAAATCAACAACAGGAGGAGTTGCAAAAATTTCAATCCTATATTGTTTCCATTATTGAAAAAGAAATCGCATCCAGATATTATTACCAAGACGGTAGAATAAGAATGGGGCTTAAAAATGACAGGGAAATTTCTGAAGCAATAGAAATTCTTTCAAAACCTGATTTATATCAAAGTTTTCTTAGTGCTTCTAATTAAATCTTAGACCATGTAGTCCCCTCTTTTCCATCCTTTAACTGTAATTTTAATTCTGATAAAGTATCTCTTATTTTATCAGAAGTCGACCAATCTTTTCTTTCTCGAGCATCCTGACGCATCGAAATAAGCAATTCCATAAGTCCATTTAACATCGCTTCACCCTCTCCACTTTCATCGACCGTTTCGTCTTGTAATCCAAAAATGTCAAATATGAACGCCCCTGCTGTTTCTTTCAATAATTGAAGGGTACTTGAGGATACATCGTTCAAAGCTAAGTGACCATCCTTGAGACCGTT
Source organism: Bacteroidota bacterium (assembly GCA_041164265.1). Classification (GTDB taxonomy): domain Bacteria; phylum Bacteroidota; class Bacteroidia; order Chitinophagales; family Saprospiraceae; genus CALAZP01. The sequence continues at coordinate 12,698 of JBEAPR010000128.1, forward strand.
GATAATACTCACTAATTCAAAAAGCCGTGCTAATGCTTTTGGAGTGTTAAAATCATCGCTCATCTCCTTATTAACCATTTGAACTAAATTAATAATTTCTTCGTCCAAACTACTTTTTCCACCTTGGTTACTTCCTTCCAAATTTTTTAATGCATCGAGCGCTTCCATTAATCTTCTATATCCCTTTTCAGCAGCGAAAAGAGCTTCATCCGTCAAATCCAAAGTGCTTCTATAATGTGTCTGTAACATAAAAAAACGCACAACCATTGGAGAATAACCCTTCGTCACATGTGGACTTGCTCCTGCAAAAAGTTCTGCAGGAGTGATAGAATTCCCATCACTTTTAGACATCTTTTTGCCATTCATCAATAACATGTTCCCATGGAGCCAGTATCGAGCAGGAGAACAACCACATGCACCATAATTTTGAGCAATTTCATTCTCATGATGTGGAAATTTTAAATCATTGCCTCCTCCGTGAATATCAAAAGTTTCTCCTAAATATTTAGTACTCATAGCAGAACACTCCAAGTGCCAGCCAGGATACCCTTCAGACCAAGGTGATGGCCATTTCATCAAATGCGATGGAGCTGCTTTCACCCAAATGGCAAAATCTGAAGGGTGTCTTTTTTCGTCTTGTTTTTTTAGATTATCCCTGGTTTCTGCGATCAACTCCTCTACTTTCCTCCCTGACAACATACCGTATTTACCATTTTCATCTACCAGTTTAAGGGTATCAAAATAAACCGATCCATTATTTACGTATCCATATCCATTTTCGAGAATTCGCTTCACCATTTCAATTTGCTCAATAATATGACCCGTAGCTCGTGGTTCGATACTCGGTGGCAACACATTGAATTTACGCATCATTTCATGAAACCCGTCGGCATATCTTTGAACAACTTCCATAGGTTCTAAAGCTTCAATTCTAGCCTTCTTTGAAATTTTATCTTCTGCTCCCGAATCTGCATCTCCCTCCAAATGACCCACATCTGTTATATTTCTGACATACCTTACTTGATACCCCAAGTATTTTAGATAGCGGTAGATGATATCAAAACTTACAAAGGTTCTACAATTTCCCAAATGAACATCACTATAAACTGTTGGTCCACACACGTACATGCCTACAAAACCCTCTTTTAAGGGTTTAAAAGTTTCTTTTTTTCTAGTTAAACTATTGTAAAGTTGCATTTCCATTAGTTATAAAGTCAGTTTTGCTATTATCATTTTATGATCAGAGAAATCAGAGGGAACAATATTGCAGTAATCTACGCCTATGTCTGCACTACAAAAAATATAATCTATTCGCAATCCAGGTATCTTACCATTATAACTAAATCCCAAGCCTTTACCTCCTTCAACAAAAGTATCTTTCAATTTTTTAGAAATTTGACGATAAATATATGATTGTGGAATCTCGTTAAAATCTCCTGCTACAATAGTTCCATTTGGGTCATTCCCCACCTCCATTAGTATTTTTTCTATTTGTTGTACTCTTGCTTTGGCTGATTTTCCATATTGCCCAAGCATCCCAAAAATACTTTTCAATCGCTCTTCTTCCTTCATTTCAGGTTCCGATGCAATTTTTTCTGCAATTACAGAGACTTCATTGGAAGCCAAATGAGTATTTATTACTTTTATTTTTTGCCGATTAGGCATCCTAACCTCAACCACCTGATAACCATTTACTTTATTAGAAAACAACAGGCCCCCTTTAACCTCTAAAGGATATCGCGAAAATATAACTAAATCACTATTATCTAAATGATTATAATAATCAAATGAAGAGTGGGTTAAAATCTTTTTACTGATTTCCATTGGGGAGCCTAGCTCTCTCGGAAATTCTTGAACACACAATACATCAGCATCCACTTCAGAAATCATTTTAACTAAGGCATCCCTGGAGAGTAACTTATTGTTCTGATAATAATCTTTAAAATAATGGATGTTGTAAGAAGCAATGGACAAATCGAATTCAGATTCCTCTTGGGCACCTGAGAAATTAAACCCTATGATTTTGGTCATAGGCGCATAACCAAGTACTAATACAAATAAAGGGACTAAAAGAAATCGGGACCGATCCGTTGCCCAATACAAAATGAAAATCAAGTTGAATAAAAATAGCCAGGGATAAAATAAACCTACAAAAAGAATAGGTTGACTCCAATGGGGAGGTATAAAAGGAATTAAGTAAGTAATTAAGGTAATTACCACCAACCCCCAATTAATACCCTTAAGCAAGTTTTGTTCGTATACAACTGAAGACTTAGTCTTCCTTACTCGCTTCGAATAAAAACGCTTTTTCTTCTTTCGAGAGACTGCTATAGCCTGATTTTTTAATTTTATCTAAAATGGCATCTACTTTTTCTTGTCGATTGAGACTGTCCACTAATCGCGATGCTGATTTTCCGCTACTTGATGGTCTATTTTTATTAGTAAAAACTACTTTGGGTCGCTTTGCTTTTCGTTCAAATAAACTAGAGATTTGGGTCAATATTCTATTGATCGGTTGACTCCAATCCGTTCCATTCTTAAGTTGGGATACCATCAACCAACCCATTAATGCTCCCCCCAAATGAGCAAAATGACCTCCTGTATTCATGTCGTTACCAATTCCTACTAAATCCAAAAAAACAAGCGCAAAAACTATATACTTCAATTTAACATCGCCCAAAAATAAAAGCCTCATAATGTAATCAGGAGCTATAACTCCCGATGCCACAACAATAGCCATTACACCTGCAGAAGCACCCAAAGCAAACCGCTCCACGCCTCCACTATAAGGCAATAAATTGGCTGAAACGTAAAAAAATATTACCCCAGCAAGGCCTCCCAAAAAATAAATTGGAAAAACTCTTCTATTGCCTAAAAAGTCTCCCACTATACGACCAAACCAATATAGAAATATCATATTCCATAGAATATGCCAAACGCCTTCGTGCAAAAACATACTGGTTACCAACGTCCATGGATGAGTTACAACAAACCTCCAATCAGATGACATGCTAAAGAAATGCAAAAATTGCTGGAAAGCACCAGAGGGAGTCGCCCCATTTCCAATGTATAAGGTTATCTTGACCACATGGACCAATAAAAAGACAACCAAGTTGATCAATATCAACCTCGTGACCATGTTTCCATATTGAAACTCCCGTTTAGCGTCTTCCCAAATTGATCTTAACATTTCAAAATAAACAAGTTTTATTGTCCATAGTTGTCAAACCTCGACCCGAATTTACGCCAATAGAGAATCAATAGAAAACCTGAAATCGCCCCTCCTAAATGGGCAAAATGAGCAATATTGTCCCAAGAAAACTGATTGACCCCTAGAAATAATTCCGCTATCATCAAAATTGGAATAAAATACTTAGCCTTTATGGGGATCGGGAGAAATATTAGCATTAGCTCAGCATTAGGAAAAGCCATACCAAATCCCAAAAGCAATCCATATACCGCCCCTGATGCACCAACCACAGGTATGTCCTTCGTTCGAACAATGTGTTCGTTCATCGCTTCTATGGTGTTTTTTATAGCATCTGCATCCCCCATTCTAATACTCCTGCTCATTGCATCAAATATGGGCTGGTTTCCTTTGAGTCCCACCAAATTAGTTTCATTGAAAAAAGCCCAAAAGGTATCATAAGATGGACCTGCCTCAAATGCATTTAATAAACCTTGAAGCTGCTCAATATTATAATAACTGTAAAGCAAATGCAGCGCAGCAGCTCCAAAAGCAGAAATAAAGTAAAAGAACAAGAATTTCTTAGGACCCCATAAGGTTTCTAATGCAGAACCAAACATCACTAAAGCAAACATGTTGAAAAAAATATGGGCTAAACCCGCATGCATGAAAAAATGAGTTGCAATCTGATACGGCTGAAATTTATCGGAACCAGGATAATGAAGCGCTAACATATCTACATCCCCCAAAATAAGACTGGCGACAAACATAAGAATGTTAATCACCAATAAGTGCTTTACTACATCTGTAATCCTAAACATATTCTACAAATATATAATTACTAACCAAATCGCCTGTTTAATTCATCCAAATCAAATTGTAAAAAACATTTTCGTCCAGATGGACTTTGATAAGGCATTTGACATGCAAATAACCGATCTATCAGTATAGTCATAGCTTCTTCATCCAGAGGCTTTTCTTTTTTTCTCGAGCCACTCCTAGCCATTGACCTTGCAATATTCTCTTTTAGGTCTAAATTTAAATCCAAATTGTTCCTAACCTGATCTAATAAATGCTCCATAACTTCAATTTCATTCCTTCCAGCTAATTCGCCTGGCATCCCCTTGATAATAAAAGTGTTGGGAGCCACCTCTGCAGCGTCTAATCCAAAATTTGCCAATTGAGGTAAAATACTTCTAAATAACTCTGCGTCCGCCGGAGAAACCCGCATAGAAGTGGGAAATAAGCTTTGTTGGCTTCCCACACTGCCGCTTTTCATTTGCGCCATATAATGCTCATATAATATTCTTTCCTGCGCAGCTTGTTGATCTATAAGAATAAAACCTGATTTGATAGGAGATGCGATATACTTGCTGTGAATCAAATAGGGCCTTTTATTCGCAATATCCTCCGAAAAAACAATCGGTTCCTCCTTTTTTAGGTCGTTTATCTTACTTGACACCATTAAAGATTCTTCTCCCTTCGAAATACCTTCATATACCTCCTTCCATTTAGAACGATCAGACTTAGCTACAAAACCAGGATTCAACCTGTTTGGCGAGAAATTTGATGAGCTTTGCAGTCTGACCTCCCCAAAGGCCTTACCATTGATCTCAAATTGGCCAGCAACTTCACGCTCCTGTGAAAAATCTAAAGATGGCATAATGCTGTGCTGGCCCAAAGCATGTTTGACAGCCACCAATACATAATTGTAAACCAACCTATCATCATCAAACTTTATCTCCTGTTTGGTAGGATGCACATTAATATCAATCATTTTGGGATTGATATCTATAAAAAGACAGTAAAAAGGGTGAGTATCCGGCACCAATAAATTCTCAAAGGAGGTGATCACAGCATGGTGGAGATAGGGAGACTTAATAAAACGTCCATTGACTATAAAAAATTGATCTCCTCTTTTCTTTTTCGAATATTCAGGTCTGCCTACATATCCTTTTATAGTCATCACCTCTGTATCTTCTTTAACAGGTATCAGGTTCTTGTTGATCGAATTCCCAAAAAGTCCTACCAATCGATGACTTAATTTTCCAGGCATCAGCCTATATAGCTCCATTTCATTGTGCGTCAAAGAAAATCCCACATCAGGATGAGCTAGAGCTACCCGAATAAACTCGTCTGTGATATGCCGCATCTCCACGACATTCGATTTTAAAAAATTCCTTCTTGCCGGAACTGAAAAAAATAAATTCTTAACTGCAATTACTGTTCCTGCTTCTGGAAGTTGGCAAACCTCTTGCGATTTTACAGAGGAACTTTCGACGACTAATCGTACACCTATGGCATCTGTTGCCTGTTGGGTTTTCATCTCTACCTTAGCTACCGCCGCTATAGATGCCAACGCCTCACCTCTAAACCCCATGGTTTTTATATTGAATAAATCCGAGGCCTCTTTAATTTTGGAAGTTGCATGCCTTTCAAAAGACATTCTTGCATCCGTTTCAGACATCCCACATCCATTATCTTGAACCTGAACTAAGGCCTTGCCCCCTTCTTTAACCAATACCTTTATACTTGTAGCCTTAGCATCAACAGCATTTTCCATTAACTCTTTGACTATAGAAGCCGGTCTTTGTACCACCTCTCCTGCCGCAATTTGATTGGCAATAGATTCTGGTAAAAGATGAATTATATCTGTCATACTTTATTTTTCAAGCATCTCTACAATATCCGGCAAATATACCGTTAACAACAAATAGGTCACATACCCTAAAACCACTATCACCCCTAATAAATATAAATTAGACCGCATAACCTGAGATTTCCTAGAAGAATTTTCTGCTTCATATCTCCTTTTAAATCCCCCGGAAATTCTATTCTTTACCCCCTCAATATTCCCTTCCTCGATCTGTTGGATTCTTTTTAACCGCTCAGCTAATTCTTCTTTCCTCGGATCCCAATATCTCGGTTTATAATCATATTGCTGGTGTTTAGGAATTTTAAAAAATCTTGGAAATGCCATAATCAATTCAATTTTAATCTAAAAGATAACAATTTATAAATCCCTGCTGTTGAAATTTCTCTTCAAGCCAACCATCTATTTTAAACCACCGTTGTTTAATGTAATTATAAGCCATCGAATGAAGACTTTCTGTTTTTCCATAATATTTTACCTCCACCTTCTCACTTCTTTGTCAGCCCAAATAAATGGAAAAATTACCACTGACTCTAACATTCCCATTCCTTATGCCACCATATATATACACCAAACTCAGTCTGGACAAATATCTAATGCGGATGGCTTTTTTTCCCTATCCATCCCGGAAGAAACATTCAAGATTACCTTTCAATGTATGGGATACCAATCTCTCGACACCATTTTAACACTAAATAAAGAAGTGTTTTTAAATATTCAATTAAAAGCCAATTCCTACGCTCTGCCAGAAGTAATTGTATCTAAATCCGCCTTGGAAAGAGGAGAAGATATTATAAGAAAAGCCATAGCTGCTGCCCCTTTCCACCGAGATAAAATTATTAGTTACCAGATGGATTCCTACATCAAAGGTAGTGGTAGAATCAAAAAAATACCCAAGATTTTCGACAATCCATCAGATCTGACTCGATTAGATTCTACCATGGCCTACGTACTAGAATCCAAAAGTAATATCATTTATTCTGCTCCCTCCAATTTCCAAGAAACCTTACTCGCCTATAAAACCATCGGGGGTAACAATCCCATCGCAGTCCCATATCTCTATCCTGATTTTTATGCTGAGGTGATTGCTGATGCACTTTCTCCTCTCGCTTCCAATGCACTAAATCACTATGAATTCAAACTTGAAAACACCTTTATCGACCAAAAGCAAACCATCTATTATATAAATGTTACTCCAAAGAAAAAAGGACCTGGCTGGTATAATGGCTACCTATACATTCTGGAAAAGGACTGGAGTATCTATAGGCTTCAATTAAAAACCATACAAGATGGCTTCCATCTTTCCATTACTCAGCATTTTGCTCCAGTACATCAAAAAGCATGGCTGCCCATTACCAATCAAATTGAATTTTCGGGAAATATCTTGGGAGCCTCCTTTTCTTACCTGTACTTAGCCAACCTATCAAATTATAAAGTTGTCCTTCAACCTGATTCCTATTTTAAAAAATATGGCCCCAATCAAAAAGTATTTAAAGACCCTTTCCAAACTCTTGATAAAAAAGAAATAAAAAAATATAGAAAAGGGTTTCAAGCCTCTAAAGACAACATTAATATTGAATATTCAGATTCTTCGGCAGTTGGCTATCCCACACAATATTGGGATACTATTAGACCTATACCCTTAACCTCCTATGAAGTTCGAGGAACAGCTTATCTCGACAGTATTGCCCCCTTACTACCGACAATCAACTCTTCATCCCGTTCCTCCATTCAATGGATTCCGCTAATAAAGTCTATTCAGTTCAATCCCGTTGAAGGATTTCACTTATATCACCCCTTCCATTTCAGAAAAAATAAAAAGCTGTCCTTTTCATTTACCCCACGCCTTTCTTTTGCTGATGAAAAATTCCGCTGGATGGGAAATTTAAAATACACCCTCCCCTACCTTAAAACTAAATTAGAATTCGGTCAATATGTTTTTCAATATGGCCATCAACCTCCAATTGACCCATGGATTAATTCCTATCAAAACTTATTTTTTGACAAAAACAATATTCGACTCTACCATAAAAACTTCATTAAGCTTTCCCTGGAATCTCCATCTGATCGCTCATTTCAATTTAACGCATCAATAGAGAAAGCTGAACGTTTTCATTTGATGAGAAATACCACTCAAACCTGGCTAAACAATCCCAATCGAGAATATCTAGAAAATTACCCTAATAATCCACATTTTGGAAATGAGATAGATAATTATAATAAAACTTGGCTGTTAGAAGGCTTTATTCGGTGGTCAAAAAGACCTAAAACTACTAGTGCTCGATTTGAATTACTTTGGAGGTCAGGAATTTCTGATAAAACTTTCCACCTTTTGCAATTTAGTCACCTTAACCATATAAATTTTCCCGCAAGGGGCGAATTAGATTACAAAATCGAACTCGGAGGTTTCTGGAATGCAAAAAATATCCCCTTTCAAGACTTCAAACATTTTTTGGGTAACGCTACTAATTTTTTCTCATCTGGTCCAATTGGAAATTTTAGAACACTAGGGTTTTATCAAAAATCAACCAATGAATCTTTTGCTCAAATGTCCATTGATTACCAAATGAAGAAATTCCTCCTAACCCAATTTGCCGCATTTTGGAAAAAAGGACTTAAAGAAAGTCTTTTTAGCTCTTTTATCGCCAATGAATCTTTTGTCTATCACGCCGAATTGGGTTACAGCATCTCCAATATTTTAAGATTCTTAAGATTTGAAATAGTTGCTGGAGTTGAACCCAACCATCCGATTAAATTTAAGTGGATGCTTGGCCTCTCAACTTCACTAGAGGGTATATCATTTTAATAAATTAGACGAAAACCGACCTTTGGAAAACTTGGTTCACATAAATTTAACAAGTACATTTGTGGTTTACCCGCTTCCTATAGCAATTTTATGAGTGACATCATCAAACACGAGTGCGGAATTGCGCTCATTAGGCTTTTAAAGCCTCTTTCCTTTTATCAAGAAAAATATGGAACTCCCTTGTACGGTCTCGAAAAACTGAGACTTCTATTGCAAAAAATGAGGAACAGAGGGCAAGACGGCGCCGGTATTGCAACTATTAAAATAGGAGTCCCTCCGGGAAAAAAATACATCAGTCGCAAAAGAATGGTAGGTCCCAATTACCTGCAAGATCTTTTTGACCAAGTTTATAGCCACTTTATTAATCTTTCTAATGAACAGCTTATAGATGCTACCTGGTTAAAAGCCAATAAACCCTATACAGGCGAAGTTTTATTGGGGCATTTAAGGTATGGTACTCATGGTGATTATTCCATTGAAACCTGCCATCCTTTTTTAAGGCAAAATAATTGGATCAGCAGAAACTTAATATTAGCAGGAAATTTTAACCTAACTAACGTAGATGAGTTGTTTGAAGAATTAGTAGAATTAGGTCAGTATCCAAAGGAAAAGTCAGATACTGTAACTGTCTTGGAAAAATTAGGTCACTTCTTGGATGATGAAGTACACCGCCTCCATACATGGTATAAGCCTGATGGGTATTCCAATGTTGAGCTTAACGATTTAATTTATGAAAATCTAGATGTCACTCGTTTATTAAGACGGGCGAGTAAAAAATTCGATGGTGGTTTTGTAATGTCGGGAATTATTGGGCACGGAGATGCTTTTGCCATGAGGGACCCCAATGGAATTAGACCTGGTTTTTATTATCAAGATGAAGAAATAGTAGTAATGGCTTCCGAAAGGCCTGCTATCCAAACTGCTTTTGATATTTCCTTTTCAAAAGTAGAAGAGCTAAAACCAGGCCATGCCTTAATCGTAAAAAGGAATGGGGAAGTCTCCGAGAAACGAGTGTTCGATATTCAACCCAGAACAGCTTGTTCATTTGAACGCATTTATTTCTCAAGAGGTAACGATAGAGAAATATATCTCGAAAGGAAAAAATTAGGCAAATCTCTAGCCCAACCCATTTTATCTGCCATTAATTTCGACCTTAAGAATACTGTTTTTTCATTTGTTCCCAATACGGCAGAAACAGCCTTTTATGGCCTCATTGAAGGGCTCAATGAGTATGCCGCAGAGCTCAAAGCTGAAAAAATACTTGCCTTAGGAAAGGAAATGAATCCCAAAAAAGTGGAAAAAATTATGGCCATCCAACCCCGAATTGAGAAAATTGTGGTCAAGGATGCCAAAATGAGAACTTTTATCGCAGATACCACCTCAAGGGGACATATGGTTTCACATGTATATGATGTAACTTATGGTATTGTTGAAAACCACAAAGATACGCTAGTCCTCTTGGATGACTCTATTGTAAGAGGGACTACCCTAAGAGATAGTATCATCAAAATTGTCAGCCGCCTTAGGCCTAAAAAAATAATTATTGTTTCCTCAGCACCTCAAATCAGATATCCTGATTGCTATGGAATAGATATGTCAAAAATGAAAGAATTTGTTGCTTTCCAAGCATTAGTCAAGCTTTTAAAAGAAAATAAAAAAGAATACCTGTTACAGGAAACCTATCAGAAATGTTTGGAACAAGAAAATGGCCCTAGAGCTTCCATAACCAATCAAGTAAAAGCCCTCTATGAGACTTTTACCACAGAGGAAATTAGCCAAAGCATTGCTTCTATTATTACTCCTCCCGAAACTCAAATTGACATTGAAGTAATTTACCAAGATCTTCATGGCCTGCAACAAGCTTGTCCATCAAACAGTGGAGATTGGTACTTCTCCGGGAACTATCCAACGCCCGGTGGGAATAGAGTAGTCAATCGAGCTTTTATTAATTTTATGGAGAATAGAGATGAAAGGGCTTACTAACTCTATTTGAAAGACCAATCATATTGATCTAATTTTACCAAGCACTCTCCTAATAAATCGATACAGTTCTGAATGTCCCCCTTATGTGCCATCTCAATAGTTTGATGAATATGCCTTAACGGAATAGATATAGCTCCTGCAATAGAACCGTTTTTTCCACTTCTTTGAACTCCTGCAGTATCTGTTCCTCCTGCTGGTAAGATCTCTGGTTGCCAAGGAATTGCAGATACTTCAGCTATTTCTTTCATATAAGCTACCATACGATAATCTGAAATTGATGTGCCGTCAATAATCTTAATGGCCGCTCCCTTGCCAAGTCTGGTAACCGCTTCATGTGGCTGTCCGCCCGGCACATCAAATGCAATGGTCACATCTAGACCAAATCCAAAATCTGGATTAATATGATGGGCTGATGACAATGCTCCTCTTAACCCAACTTCCTCCTGAACAGTAAATACACCATAGAGGTCAAAGGGCACCTCTTTCCCTTTCAAACTACGAAGAACTTCTAAAAGAATAAATACAGAAACTCTATTGTCTAAAGACTTGCTGTTGACACAATCTCCCATTTCAATAAAAGAACGCTCTCTAGTTATCGGATCCCCCAGTTGAATCCATTTTTTTACTTCAGACCCCGCCATCCCCATATCTATAAAATAATCCCCTATGGGTACGGGCTTGCCTTTCTCCTCCGGTTTCATCAAATGAATCGGCTTTGACCCCATTACCCCTATTAAATCTTTTTTCCCATGTACAATAACCCTTTGAGATGTTAACGTTTTAGGATCAAATCCCCCCAAAGGATGAAATCTTATAAATCCATCTTCATCAATATGGTTAACGATAAAACCAATTTCATCCATGTGGGCAGCAACCATCACCCGTTTGGCTTGCTTACCTTTTTTAAAAGCTATTACATTACCCATGGCATCTGTGCTAACCTCATCGACTAATGAGCTAACTTCTTCCATCACCAATTGCCTGATTCTCTGCTCAAAACCTGGTGCTCCAGGGGTTTCACAAATTTTCTTAAATAGTCCTATCCTTTCCATTTATACCCGTTTTTGCAAAGTTAATTATTTAAATTTGAGGTTTTGTAATATGAATCTACTAAAGAGACTAGCTTCTGATACTGCAATTTACGGGATAAGTAGCATCCTAAGTAGATTACTTAATTGGGTAATTCTTACGCCTTATTTAACCAGAATCCTTGGCCAAAAACCCTATGGTATTGTCTCAGATTTATACGTTTGGACAGCTCTAGTATTGGTTGTCCTAACCTTTAGAATGGAAACCGCTCTTTTTAGATTTGGAAGTGAAAAAAATAACCTAAACCGATCCTTTTCGACAGCCTTTTTTTTTATTGGAATGCTATCCCTGTGCTTCATACTTTTGGGTATTAGACTTATCCCTGAAATTAGTCAATGGTTGAGTTATGAAAACACACCTGATTATATTTTCTGGTTCATCTTAATTATTGGCCTTGATGCTCTATCCGCCTTACCATTTGCCAAATTGCGCTTATTGGAAAAACCCTTCCTTTTTGCACTGCTTAAAACAGGTGCCATAGTCATTAACATCCTGTTGGTTTATTTTTTTTTAGAACTCTGCCCATGGTTTATTAAACATAATTATAGCATACCTACTTGGATTTATAATAGTGAAGATCAGATTCTCTATCTATTTAAAGCTAATTTTTTAGCTAGTTTCCTTGTTTTTCTTTTCTTATTGCCTTCCTTATTTAACGTGAATTGGGATTTTAGTTGGGCCCTTTTAAAAAAGTTGATTATTTATTCTAGTCCGTTGGTTTTAGCCGGAATTGCAGGGATTGTTAACCAACTAATTGGAATACCCCTACTTAAGGAAAAAGCGTCCCCAAATATTGACTATAATCTTCAACAAGCTGGGCTATACAGTGCTGCCTCTAAAATTGCGGTTCTTATGGCCTTGTTCACTCAGGCTTTTAATTACGCCGCAGAACCTTTCTTTTTTAAAAATGCAGAACGGGCTGATAGTAAAAGATTGTATGGGCAAATTGCTCAATATTTTACTTTGGTTGGTAGCATAACCTTTTTGGCCATAATGCTATTCTTGGACTATATTCAATTTTTCCTTGGTGAAAATTTTAGATCTGGCCTATATATTGTTCCAATACTTTTAATAGCCAATTTATTCTTAGGTCTTTACTATAATTTTTCTGTTTGGTTTAAACTAACGGACAAAACTTATTATGGAGGAAGAATAGCAGTCATTGGTTCCTTAATCACCTTCGTTATTAATCTTTATTTTATACCCCTGATTGGTATTGCTGCACCCGCTTGGGCCTCTCTATTTTGCTATGGCTTTATGGCTGGGATTACCTTCCTGCTGGGTAAAAAATATTTCCCAATTCAATATCCCATAAAAAAAATGGCCTTTTACCTAATTTTCACCTTACTGGTTTATGCCGCTTTCCTTAGCTATAAAAACTTAATTGATCCACGTTTTTTGTTGCTTTTGAATGGATCTATGCTCACCTTGACCATCCTTTTATTCTTGTTTGTTGATAAGATTCTTAAAAGGATTAATATCTTGCAGTAAAGAGGCTTGGAATGAAAGATGATCAGGATATGCAATGCCAAATATTAATCGAAAAAGGCGATCACCTCATCGAAACCGGGGATATTTATAATGCCGTAAAATTATTTAGAAAGGCGGTTAAATTGTATCCGCAAATTGCATTGGGTTTTGAACGGCTCTCCAACGTGTACCACTTCCGAAACGAGTGGAAACCCGCGTTTCATTTTGCTAAAAAAGCCCTAGCCATCAATTCCACTAATAAAAATATTTGGTGGATTTTAGGTGTTTCCGCAGAGCGTCTAAATAAGCCACGAATAGCAAAAAGTGTCTGGCAAAAATTTGGTTTTTCCCAATCTCTTTTTCAAAATAGCCCAGTAGCTATAAAAACAATACACGACAACATTACGGAAATTCTTTTAGCGAGAAGTATCAACCCTACCGTTGCAGAAATTATCAATATCCCTCATCCCGATAACTCACTTAAATTCGGCGACACCATTCTTTTTGATAGGTTGCAATCTCAAGAGTCTGTGGTCATCAGTAAAATGAAATTGCCTATTTATCCCATAAAAGAGAAGATAAAAACAGCTCATTACCTTACCTTCTCTACTACACTGTTCACTAACGATGCTGAGGCTATTTCCATTTTGGAAAAATTAGCCGTTTCCGCTAATATTGGTTTTGAAATTTGGTCTAATATCTCCTTGTTCCATTCAAAATCCAAAGAATTTTATGTCCATAAGGCAGAACTCCCTGCCCAATCAACTGTTGTTGCATTTGCCTCCAAAAGCAAATCTCAAGTGATGGACCTCTTAAATGATTGGACCTTAATTACCCTCAAAAAATTCTCTGATCTGATTTGTCACCATGAAAGCATTTAAAAGCCTAATTGAAGAAGGATTTATATTTGATTCTAGAAGATATGTATTTGAAGCTTGGACCTTGTTTAAGCAAAATGCAGCTTCTTACTTGGGATTTGTTGTTTTGAGCAGTGCTATTCAAATTTCCTTGAGTTTTGTCCCAACTTTTGGGTCGGTTTTAGGAACTTTTGTAATCAGCCCTGCCTTAAGCTTGGGATATTACTTGGCCACTCACAAAATCAAAACAATTGGCTCAGCTTCTTTCTCTGATTTCTTTAGTGGATTCCAATATGTGGTCCAAGCTTCTTTACTGGCCCTTTTAACCTATACTATATACTTATTAGTATTATCCCCTACACTATTTAACTTCTATCAGTCAGGCCTAATAGAATGGTACCAAAAACTCCTGGAAAACCCCATGGAAGTGCCATCAGACTTGCCTGCTCTACCTAAAAAAATTACAACAGTCTTTTTCCTTAATCTGATTCCCCTAATTTTTTTATCAGTTGCATTCGTTTTTAGCACCCAATTTTTAATTTTTTATCGGGTGAATTTCCTTAAATCTTTGGAATACAGTCGCTTATTGATAATGCGTAAATGGTGGGCAGTATTTAGAATGCTTCTTTCATTCTTTAGCTTATTTTTCGTTGCCTATTTCCCTATTGCACTAATAGCCACAATCATCCCTTCTATTGGTGTTTTACTATTGGCCCTACTAGTTATTGCAGCCTATTTACTAATCCCCGTAGTATATATAGCCCTCTATATTGCATTTGCAGATGTTACTCAACTTCTCCATACTTCAGACCCTCCTTAATCCTTATCTACTCATTCAAGTTTCTTGACCCTTACCGTTTCAATTTTAGTTTCAGTGACGTTCTCCAAAATGAATAAATACCCGTCCAATTCTATGCGAGCATCTTTCTTGGGAATCGTTTCCATGGTCATTACCAGATAACCAGATAGGGTATGATAATCCCCTTCGGGAAAAGATATATCCTGATACTTTTCATTTAAGTAATCAATTTCTAATCTGCCAGAAAACAAATACTCTCCCTGCCCTATTTGAGTCTCCGTATACTCAATTTCGTCATCGTACTCGTCCTCGATTTCTCCAAAAATCTCTTCCAATATATCCTCTAAGGTGATAACCCCAGCAACCCCTCCAAATTCATCTACAACACAAGAAATATTTATTCTTGAAGCAATCATTTTATTCATCAAATCAGTTACCAGCATGGTCTCTGGAACAAAATTTATTTTAAACACCATTTTATCAATAGAGTCCATTTGAGATAAAAGTTGCTGATGATGCACATATCCCACCACATTATCAATTTCTCCTTTTACTACCAATATTCTCGACAGTTTAGTAGATAAAAATAAAGCCTCCAAATCTTCAATATTCGCACTACAATCTATACTCTCTACCTCTGGCCTGGGAACCATGCACTCCCTCACTCTCGTTCCCTTTAGATTCAACGCCTTTCCCAACAACTCCTTATCAATCTCCTCGTGTTCTTCTGTTCTAGAACTATTTATAAAATTTTCTAAATCAAGCCTTGTGAAAGTGTCCTTTTCATAATCCGAAGGGTTTTTAATTAATCTACGTAAAAGGAACTCGGTAATTTTGGTCATCATTCTCGACGGCAACCAAAGAACAATTTGCAAAAATTTTAACGGGTAGGTAAGGAAATACAAAATGTCATCGGCATAGATTCTAAAGAAGGTTTTGGGTAAAAATTCCCCGAATATTAAAATAACCACCGTAATCAAGAGGGTATTTACTAGCAATAATGCCAAATCATTAAAAATCAAACCATTTAAAACTGGAGACAAAAGTTTGGTCATCAAAAACGTGAATACTACCAAACTAATATTATTACCAACCAGCATGGTACCCAAAAAATTATTAGGATCGTCAAAAAAGGCGCCTAATATTCTTCCCCGTCGAGAGCCTCTCTTTTTACGAAGTTCCACCTTCAACTTACTTGCCGAAACAAATGCAATTTCCGCACCTGAAAACAATGCGGAAAACATTAAAAAAATTAAAATCAATACAAAAATCATTTTACCTTTTCTTTAGGTGCCCTATTGACAATTTCTCCCTCAATAGCATTGAGCTTAATTTCTGTGAAATCTTGATTGGCTTCAAAACCCTGACTTAATATGGTTTCTCCAGGCCTTTTAATTACACAAAATTTTTTAGAGTAAATCAACTGTTTTCTATCATCCCATATTAATTCTGAAGTCTCTAACTTTTCATCATTTATACTTTCCCAGACTACACTATCTCTTATGTAAATTAAATCTTCCCCACTATATCGTATCGCATATTTTCCTGTCAATACGCTGCTAACCCGCTCTTCACGATCATAAAAAGCAACTTCTATACCATTCGAAAACTCTTCATAACTATCCCTTTGATTATTGTATTTAATCATTAATCCGGCGTTAATTTTAGCCTTTATTCTCGCAGAATCACTATATAACATCTCAATATTTGAAGCATACTCCTTCTTAGGGTCCAATACCAACTCTTGTTTAGTGATATCCGATTCTTGAACCGCACATCCCGTCAAATATATTAATGCGGGAAAACAGATTTTTTTCAACACAATATTCCAATTTATCTGTCGCAAAGTTATGCAGGTTTGCCACTTCTAAACCTATTTTTTATTCCTATAGTTTTTAACAATGTTCTTCAAGGATAGATTTGCTATTATTCCTATTACCTTTAGGTCTTGTTTCATACTTTACTTTATGGTCAAATATATACCCAATAGCATTACAGCCCTCAATCTGGCTTTAGGTTTTCTAGCAATCATATCCACTTCTTTTCAACAATATGAAATTGCGATTTACCTCATTCTTGGATCCGCTCTAGCAGATCTGTTAGATGGTGCTGTAGCTAGATTTCTAAATGCTTACTCCGATTTAGGAAAGGAATTAGATTCTCTTGCTGATTTGGTTTCATTCGGCGTTGCCCCTTCTTTTCTAGCTTTTTCCCTGCTTATCCAAATGGAAACTTCTGCGTGGTTAGCTTATATTTCTTTGCTCTTCACCCTATCCGCTGCTTTGAGGCTGGCTCGATTTAATATTACCCCAGGCGATCATACTACCTTTACAGGATTACCGACTCCAGCGGCATCTCTAACGCTGCTGGGCTATATTTGGTTATGGCTTAATAACAAAGAATCTATTTTAGCATTCGCAATAAAACCTGCTTATTTACTCTCTCTAATTTTAATATTACTAGCGGTTCTCATGATATCCAAAATCAAAATGTTTAGTTTAAAAACTAAACATCTTCATTGGAAAACAAATGAACCAAGGTATATTTTGCTATTTATTGGATTAATCACCCTGATTTTTATCCCCTATGCAACACTCGCTATCACATTGACTTGTTATATATTATATTCTGTTGTCGTACATTTGCTATTAGGAAAAAAACTAAAATGAAGTTCAAAGCCACCATCAAAATCATGCCTAAACCCGAACTGTTAGACCCTCAAGGGAAAACAGTTGGTAAAAATCTAATCAACATTGGTATCGACTCCATTTCTTCCGTTAGAGTGGGAAAAAATATTGAATGTACCTTGGAAGCCGATAGCCTCTCTAAAGCGAAAGAAGATGTTGAAACAGCTGCTAAAAAATTATTGGCTAACTTAATTATGGAAAATTATACCATTGAGTTGGAAGAAATAAAGGGATAATGCTATACTTAGTCCCCGGTCCAATAGGCAACCTAGAGGATATCACTCTCAGAGCTATTAACGTCCTTAAAAAGGTCGCTCTCATTCTAGCCGAAGACACCAGGACCTCTGCAGTTCTATTAAAACATTATCATATTGAGACGAAAACCATAGCATTCCACTCTTTCAATGAGCACGCCAAAACTAAATCTATTATAGAACAACTGAAAGCTGGCACCTCTATGGCTTTACTTTCTGATGCTGGTACCCCAGGAATATCTGACCCTGGTTTTTTGCTTACCCGTGCATGTTGGGAAGCCGGTATTAAAGTTGTTGCTCTTCCAGGACCTACCGCACTCATTCCAGCTTTGGTCGCTTCAGGCATCCCCTCTGATAAATTCTTTTTTGAAGGTTTCCTGCCACATAAAAAAGGAAGACTTACAAGATTAGAATTTCTAGCCAATTTGCCTCATACTTTTATTCTCTATGAATCTCCACATAGATTAGTAAAAACTCTTCAACAATTAGTTGAATGTTGCGGAGAAGCCAGACCAGCAGCTGTCGCAAGGGAATTAACTAAAGTTCATGAAGAAGTACTCAATGACTCCCTAATTGGTCTTTACCAACATTTTTCTAATGCTGGTAAAATTAGAGGTGAATTGGTATTAGTCGTTTCAGGCAATAAGTTCTAAATGTGTAGCGCTCGATTATCTGTTGCTGCCAAAGCCGCCTCCTTGAATGCCTCCGTATAGGTAGGATGAGCATGGCTAATTCTCGCCACGTCTTCTGCAGATGCCCTAAATTCCATTAAAGCTACAGCTTCCGCAATCATATCTGCCGTCCTTGGGCCAACCATATGAACACCCAATATTTCATCACTTTTAGCGTCAGCTAAAACCTTAACAAAACCCTCTGTATCCATACTAGCTCTAGCTCTTCCTAATGCTTTCATCGGGAATTTACCAACCTTGTAAGGAATAGCGCTGGCCTTTAATTGCTCTTCTGTTTGACCAACTCCCGCTACTTCTGGCCATGTATAGACCACACCAGGAATTAGGTTATAATTAATATGTGGTCGCTGTCCAGCAATAATTTCAGCCACCATTACTCCCTCCTCTTCCGCCTTATGGGCCAACATAGCTCCTCTGACCACATCACCTATTGCATAAATACCAGGTTGGCTAGTCTCTAAATTTTCATTTACCTCGATTCTCCCCCTTTCATCTGTTACAATGCCAACATTTTCTAATCCTAATCTATCTGTATAAGCCCTCCTCCCAATAGCAACTAAACAATAATCTGCCTCAAGGGTAAACGTTTCCTCCGCTCCTTTCTTTTGTACCTCGACTTTTACCCCTTTACTTGTAGCCACCACTTTTTGTACAGAATGCCCAACAAAAAAGTTGACCCCCGATTTTTTAAGGGTCTTCATCAATTCCTTTCCACAATCCTTGTCCATCCCAGGCAAAATGCCATCAAGGTATTCTATTACAGTCACTTCTGTTCCAAGGCGACTGTATACAGACCCCAATTCCAACCCAATAACCCCGCCTCCAATAACAACCATCTTCGAAGGAAGCTTTTTGATATTCAAAGCCTCTGTAGAGGTAATGACCCTCTTTTTATCGTAATTAAAAGCAGGAGGTACAATGGGTTTAGAACCCGTTGCAAGAATGATTTTCTCTGCCTTTATTTGGGTAATCCCCTTCGTACCCTCTATTGCTATAGTATTTTTATCCTCCATTTTACCATGCCCGTGGTAAACGTCTATCTTATTCTTGCTCATTAAAAATGATAAACCCTTAACAGTTTGGCTAACTACTTCATTTTTTCTTTCAATCATTTGAGGCATATTCAGTTCCAATCCTTTGATTTGAATACCATGCTCATCAAACCGCTTCTGGGCATTGTGGAAGTGCTCAGAAGAGTCCAAAAGTGCTTTGGAAGGAATGCAGCCAACATTCAAACAGGTACCTCCTAAAGTACTATACTTTTCTACTATTGCTGTTTTCTTTCCTAATTGAGCAGATCTTATTGCTGCTACATATCCTCCAGGACCTGATCCAATTACAACAACTTCGTAATTCATCTTTTTTATTTTATCTATTTGTTGGGGTAAATACTACTCTCGTTTATTCCGATTTCTCCTGTTATTTTCAGATGGTCTGCGTCCATTACCCTTTTTAGGTCTTCTTCTCTTTTGTCTTTTCTTTTCCTCAGGAGGTAATTCTATGAATCCGGTTACATCTGCGTAATCAGCCTCTAGTGCGGCTTCCTCAATCGTCTCTTTATCCTGAAGTTCAACTGGTTTATTGCCTTTCCTGTTTAAAGCTAGAATGTACTTCACTCTTTCTAAACTTAATGGATAAAATTTACCTCTCATTCCTTCCTTTTCATAGGCATAGTACATTAACCCTTTAAAAATATCTGTCTTCACCAAAAAGGCATACCCTGCTTCCGTCTCTAACTTATCTGCCTTGGTGGGAAATTCTTCTAATGCATCTAAATAAGTGTCTAATTCATAATTCAAACAACATTTGAGTCTTCCACATTGCCCAGAAAGCTTAGCTTGATTAATCGCCAAATTCTGATATCTAGCAGCGGAAGTGCTAACAGATTTAAAATCAGTAAGCCAAGTGGAACAACATAATTCCCTGCCACAAGAACCAATTCCTCCAATTCTGGAAGATTCTTGCCTTGCACCGATTTGCCTCATTTCAATCTTTACCCTAAATTCCTTGGCATAATGCCGGATCAGTTCCCGGAAATCTACTCGCCCATCTGCCGTGTAAAAAAAGGTAGCTTTTCTTTTATCTCCTTGGAATTCAACATCTCCAAGCTTCATATTTAATTCTAAAGTTCTGGCAATCACTCTCGCTCTAACCATGACCTCTTTTTCAGATAATCTCGCCTCTTCTAATTTTTCTAAATCCCTTTCATTAGCTTTCCTGATTACACTAAATTCAACCTCTTGGGTAGTAACTGACTTTTTTTTCATTTGCATGCGAACCAATTCTCCCGACAAACTCACCTCACCAATATCGTAACCACTTGATGCTTCCACAACTACCATTTCCCCAGAACCCACTTTATTTACCTCGTGATTCTTGTAAAAACCCTTCCTAGAGCCGTTTTTGAAGCTAACTTCTACATAATCGAATGCCAATGGATCAGAAATATCGGTCATAGTTAACCAATCAAAACTATTCATCCTATTACATCCACCTGTAGAACAGCCACCATTATTTTGACACCCCCTTACCTTACCATCCTCCATATTAGTTGAGCATCCTTTACAACTCATTTAATTTTTTTTTATTTACGCAGTACTCCGCTTGCTAGTTCGAAGTATCCTATTTAAAGTTATAGAAACATCCAAAAACAGAACTTTAGGATTAGCATTCCTCTCAATAGAATAAATCGTTTCTGAAAATAAATCCGAAATCATGTCAATTTTATCAAAATCAATTATTTCGTTTCTTATCATTTTATCGAATATATTCCCTTCCTCCTCTGATGCAGTATTTAACTGTTCTATACCGCAAAATTGAAGCATTAAAGATCTGACAAAATGAAGTCCATATTTGAAAAATCTCTTTTGCTCCTCCCGTCCATATTTTACAAATAATTCCACCCAATCTACTATTTCTAATCCATTCCCTTTGTAACACTTTCTAAACCAATCTAGAAAAAAAACATCCAAATCATCAGCCTCTTGCTTTACTATTTTTAAAGCTTCGCTTAACCTACCTTCAGAACGCATAGCCGCAGTTTTTAGTTTACCTTCTTGTTCCTCAGGATAGTACAATTGCAATTTATTAAATACATCATCAACTTGCACCGGATTAAGTTTGAATAATTGACACCTAGACAAAATCGTCGGAAGAATCCCCTCACTGTTTTCAGTAGCTAAAATGAAAACCGTATTATCCGGTGGCTCCTCTATTAACTTTAATAAACGATTCGCTTCATGTCCCAGATATTCAGGCAACCAAATAATCATTATTTTTTTGTTTCCCTCAAAAGTTTTTAAACTTAACTTTCTTAAAATATTGGTACACTCTTCTTTATTTATATTTCCCTGCTTATTCTCCACTTCCAACGCTTTCATCCAATCGTTATAACTAAAATATCCATTTGTCTCTTTTACAATGTTCTTCCATTTTTTAAGAAAACTATCACTCACCTCCCTGCTTCCAACAAAAGGAAAAGAAAAATGTAAATCGGGATGTATTAATTGGTCTACTTTCTTACATGACGGACATAATCCGCATCTGTCACCTGTGGTTCGTTGCCTACACAAAATATATCCTGCAAACGCTATAGAGAGGGCCAACTGTCCAACTCCCTCGTTTCCCAACATCAACAAAGCATGAGGAATTTTATCTTCCTCAACCAATTTTTTGAGTCCCTCTTTCGTGGCTTCTTGTCCTGCTACCCAATTGAATTTCACAGCTCGATTCCTTATTTTCGTAAAAATACATAGAAAAGCATGAAAGTTTCAGTTTTCCGAAAAGCCCATTTCAATGCTGCCCATCGCTTGCACAACTCTCTATGGTCAGATGAAAAAAATGCCCAAATCTTTGGCCCATGTAACAATAAAAATTACCACGGGCACAATTATGAATTAGAAGTAAAGGTTTCTGGTGAAATTAATCCTGACACTGGCTATGTCATCGACTTAAAAATACTCAAAGATTTAATCAAAAAGGAAATTGAAGACCGATTTGATCACAAAAATCTAAACCTCGATACTAAAGAGTTTGCCACCCTCATGCCTTCGGCAGAAAATATCTGTGTGGTCATTTTCAACATCCTCCGTGAAAAACTAGATAGAAAATACGACCTCTCCATTCGGCTTTATGAAACGCCTAGAAATTATGTTGAATTCCCTGCATGAAAAAAATTGTAATCCTAGGAAATGGAATTGCTGGTGTCCAAGCGGCAATAACCATTCGCCAAAATTCTGAGGCGAAAATTTTATTAATCTCTGAGGAACGCTCTGTTTTTTTCGCTAGAACCGCCATGATGTATGTTTTTATGGGACAATTAAGCGAAAAAGACATAACACCCTATCCTGAAGCCTTTTTTAAGGCCAATCAGATCAATCTCTTACATGCCTCTATTTCTAGTGTTGATGTCCCTAAAAACATTCTTATAACCAGTGATAATCAAGCAATTCCCTATGATTTACTGCTGATCGCTACTGGATCCAAACCTAATATTCCAGATTGGGCTACCTCTAAATGTCCCGGAATTCACAATTTTTACCATTGGCAAGATTTGACCTCCTTAAAATCCAACATTCCTGCGTCTAAGCAACCAATAGTAATTGGCGGTGGACTGATCGCATCCGAACTGGTGGAAATGATGGAACAACTTAATAGAAACCCCAAATTACTGGTTAGAGAATCTTATTTTGGCCAACATTTTCTGCCCAAAGAAGAGGGCTTACTAGTACATGAAGTTTTCCGCCAAAAAGGAATATCACTATTTTTAAACACCTCTATTACGTCCCTGATTCCCCCTAGTGAGGACGGAACCTCTTATACCCTAAATACCGAAAATGGTCAAACCTTTTCAACCGATTTTATTGGTTTGGGAACTGGCGTTCTGCCCAACATTGATTTTTTAAAAGATAGTCCCCTCCGCTTAGGACGTGGCATCTTGGTTAATAACCAAATGCAAACCAATATTGAAAATATATACGCTGCGGGGGATTGTGCAGAGTTAAATTCTTGCCTTCCAAATAGAAAAACAATTGAAGCCAACTGGTATGTAGCCAAATCTATGGGAGAAATAGCAGGAAAAAACATCGTAGGAAATCCTACTAACTACCAACAAGGAATATGGCATAATACCGCCAAATTTTTTAACTTAGAATATCATTTATGTGGTGATGTTCCCTTAAAAGCTAAAGATAATTTTGGTAGTTATTTTTATAAAAACTCCAAATACCTGCATTCCTTGCGGTTGGCATTCAACCAATCAACCAACCAATTATCCGGGGTGCTTTCCATGGGCCTTAGAATTGATTATTCTCTATTAAAAAATTGGTTGGAAGAAGGCATTAGTATTGAAATGACTTTAAAAAATCTTCCTAGTCTGTCCTATCAAAACAAACTTGGTTTCTTTCCCTCGAGAAACTTGCTAAAAGAAGTTAAATATGAATATTAAATCTTCTATTTGGAGAATTACTCTTGGAATCATCCTTACAAGTTTTTATGTAGCGATTTATTTTTTTCCCGAGAGATTAGGGCTTCGGATTGAAACTCCCAATGAGGGTTTGATTGGTTTTTTTGATCCTTTGAGTATTTGGTTAAAAAAAGTGCCCGCTTCCCAATGGTTTGTATATGGATGCATTTACACTTTTTTTGTACTCACCTTTGGCTTAGTTTTTATAATTAAACACCGTAACCATTCGTATCAATTATTAAGAACGCTATCCGTAATGTTCTTTCAGTTAAGCTTTGCTTTTTTAATTCCAGAGTTCCTTCAACGGTTAAATTATCCCTACCTCGACCTTAAAAATATGTGGCCACTGAATTACTACTATTTTTTTGACTGGCACTTAGATGGGTTGATCCATTCTGGTCAAATTGGTATACTTCTTCTATCTCTGGGCCTTATATTGACATTTATTATATCTCCTTTATTGACTTATAAATATGGAAAACGCTGGTATTGCTCTTGGGTATGTGGTTGTGGTGGACTTGCAGAAACAGCAGGAGATGCATTTCGCCAATATTCTAATAAATCTTCCCTGGCATGGAAGGTAGAAAGGTGGCTGATTTACCCCATTCTTTTTATCGTCTTTTTAATGACAATATCCGTGCTGCATAGCTATTTAGAATATAAATTCATCTTCTCAATATCAGTTATCTCCTTTCTTCTAATGCTCTATTTATGGATAACCTATGATCATCATCGATTTATTGGCCTTCCGCTTGTCGCCAAAAAAATTTTTCTGGGATTTTCTCTATTTACAAGTTTAGGTTTAATGCAGGCTTACTTTACTCAATGGCCCCCCTTTTTAATCGATCCTTATACCCTAAGATCTGCTTATGGGTTTCTTATTGGATCCCTTTTTTCCGGAGTCATTGGGGTTGGTTTCTATCCTATTTTGGGCAATCGAGTTTGGTGCCGTTTTGGTTGCCCAATGGCAGCAATTTTAGGATTTCAACAAAAATTTTTAAGCCGGTTTCGCATCCAATCAAATGCCTCCCTTTGTATTGCATGTGGCAACTGCAGCACCTATTGCGAAATGGGAATTGACGTAAGAGCTTATGCCCTTGCGGGAAAAGATATAAAAAGATCATCCTGTGTAGGATGCGGAATCTGTGAGTCAATTTGCCCAAGAGGAGTCCTTCTTCTTTCCACTACTATGGGACCTAATTTTCAAAATGAAGCTGATCCAATCGATTATTTATATGCTGTTAAATAGCCCTCAACCAATTGCTTTCTTAGCTGTTCCAAAAAGGTTATGTCATTATATGCCACAGCCCATCTATCCTCCATTTTTTTTAAACTCCTACTATAAAATATGGCCAATAAACCAGTCGCTACAGTCATTAATAGATAATAGATTGGACCATTACCAACTAGAAATAAAGACGTTATTTTTACTTGCAAAAAATAAAAAAAAGGGGCCAGAATGATCCCTCCTACTAATTGAATCGTAGCTTCATATTCCACATATTTGTTGTAATTTCTTGAAATCCAAACCAATAACCCTACCGGTATAAGGTGGTTAATAAGACCCACCAAAAAGAATGGAAATCCTAAAGCTAAAACTATGGAGGACACAATAAGCCCCCTTTGGTGCTTTTTCGCCACCGCATAATCTGATACACCCCAATTTTTACACTGGGTAAAATAGGCCTCTACCTTTTGATTCAGGTCTATAAATTTCTCAGGTGATTTTTCCTTAAGCATCTTAATTACAGAGGACCATCTTTTAGCCTTAACATACCACTTCCCTACCTCTAACTTTTTAGAGTTAGACTCCATTTCAATTAATCTGTCCAAGAGAACCTCCTCATTTTCTGAATCGCAATGTATAATGAGGTTTTTAATGGTATCTTCTAATAATTGTGTAAACTTTCGAATTCCTTCAAACCCATTACTTGATATGAGGTTCCAATTTTTTCTAATAGAAATGGGTTTTCCTACCATTATCGCTACCTCTGTCCCAAAAAAGGAAGGATTCCTATACGTTAAGCCTACTGGAAGAATGTGCAAATCTTGCCCTTTATCCAGCCCCATAAAAGCACTTTTGGCAATTCTTGCTGTTCCCGTCTTAAAAGGCAATAGCTTCTTCCCCTTAATACTAGTCCCCTCTGGGGCAATATAAATGGCTCCTCCAGCTTTTAAATGTCTATTAGCTTGTTCAAAAGCCTTTTCGTTATTTACTGTCTGTCCGCCATTATCCTGCTTGCGCTCTATCCTGATACAATAAAATAAACTCAATAGTAGACCAAGAAAGCGGTTTTTAAACAAACTCGCATTTGCTAAAAAAGATAATCTTCTATGAAAAGAGGAGGCAACAAAAAGAGGGTCAATTAAAGTATTGGGATGATTGGATATCAGAATCAAAGGACCGGGAGTTTTAAAGTATTTTTGACTCTTTTGAACCTTAAATGGATAAAATAATTTAAGCCCAATTTGGGCTATAATTTTTAAAGTTTGATAAATAACAACCATCATTCGTGTTGGAATTAAACTTTAAACGCTAATAAAAATTCTTTCACTCGATTGGCCAAATCATCGCCCTCCCCAAAATGAAACTCCACTATTGCAGGTAAAATGAAAATCGGCAACTTATTCTCCCTCAAGAAATCAGCGTGTTGCTCCAGACGCATAGCGTCTTTTTCTGTAGTGATTATGGCTTTATTTTTTGCCTTCATATTCCTGTAAAAACGCTCTATCCTCGACACCTCATATTTGTTAAAAAAATGGTGGTCTTCAAATTCCATCACCTCTACTTCCCCTGAAATTTGATTCAGATGCTCCAAAAGGTAATCTGTTCTGGCTATTGCACAAACAAGCAGTAAAGATG
Source organism: Bacteroidota bacterium (assembly GCA_041164265.1). Lineage (GTDB taxonomy): Bacteria > Bacteroidota > Bacteroidia > Chitinophagales > Saprospiraceae > CALAZP01. The sequence goes on from JBEAPR010000128.1 coordinate 39,502, forward strand.
GCCGCTCTGTAATATTTAAACGGACGGTAGTGTCGAAAAAATAGTACGGCTGTCCATATCTGTAATAGGAAAAAAACAATTGCTGATGAGGAAGTAATTTTAACTTTTGTTTCCAAATCTTTTTAGACTCCATCTTCAAATTAATTGGACACTTGGTCACAATAATAATGTCAGCTCTTTGATATCCCTTTCTCCACTCTCTTAACCTTCCAATCGGTAAAAGATAATCCTCTGTGAAGGGAAAACTATACTGAGTAAGCAAAATATTAATTCCAGGATTTACCGACCTATGCTGAAATGCATCGTCCAACAAAATTAATTTTAAATCTGGATGATCAACTAGCATTTGAGGTATCGCGAAAGTTCTGCTTTCACACACAGCTACTGCAGTATCCGGATATTTTCTTTTGAATTGAAGAGGCTCATCGCCTGTTTGTCGAGCAACCATATCGCCAGAAACCTCCAAATATCCCTTGGTTTTTCTACCGTAACCTCTGCTAATAACCCCTACCTGCATATAATTTCTAAAATACCTGATCATCCACTCAATATGAGGGGTCTTACCGGTTCCACCCACAGACAGGTTGCCAATAGAAATTATAGGAATATTAAATGTTACTCCCTTCAAAAGTCCAATAGAATAAAACCAATCTATTAAACCCGCCCCTATTCCGTACAGAAGGGTAATAGGAAACAGTATTATTTTTATAGCATATTTCTGAAGCATATGCACAAAATCACATTTTTTTTGGGAAATGCCACACTCAATTAATGATGCTTTGTCCAATCTTACATGATGTACAAAATTTTTTTTGGCATTTTTCTTTCCAAAGTGAAATTAAACCTTGAGTCTCCCAAGCATGGGCAGCGCTAATTCCAAACTTTGCCCAATTTTGAATAATGGAATTCTCTTCCGAAGGCAATGCCTTTAAAAAATCAACCGCTCTTTCCTTGTAATTTATTTGCCCCCTTAAATGACCATAAGTGTAAATGAGAGGCACAATGGTGTTAATCAGTATTAATTGACAAGCCCTTTTACCTAATTTTTTTTGTTGTTCTTTACTCTCTTTACCGAAAACAAAATGATTTTGCCAATATTGGCCTGGTTGAACCCCTAACATATTTTCAACTTCCTCAACCTTTTTTAAAGCTAAAGATTTACTAAATAAATGGTGCGTTTGGAATAAGATTTTGGCAAACTGAGCAATGCGGATTGTTGGAAAATTAGCCGGCCGTAATCTTAAAAATTTCCACTGGTTGCCACGCATAGGAACCAGTCGATGCTTATGTTTCAAAAATTTATACTCATTCAATAATTCTTGGACATAAGAATCTGTTTCCTTTTTAGATAACAATCCTGCTTGCCCAAATAATAACGCTTCCAATTGAATCAGGGAACTTTTATATTTGGCAATAAGCGATAAAGGTGTCCTTTGAGCCAAGTCCAAAAAAGCCTCCCCATTCACATAAAATCCCATATTTCTAGCCAACATTTGATAAAATACTGTTTCCCAATCATATCGGGTATTCTCTAATTTTTTTTGGATTCTTTTCATTTTTTGCGTTATCCGATAAAACGCCATAGTTTGAAGTTCCACCTCCACTATGGATAACTTTATTTCTGGTATAAAAGACGAACAAGGAATGGAATCCTTGTTCATCGATAATTTTTGATACTTCGTTAAAAGGGAGTCCGTTACCCTGTTTTCCAAAACCAAACAAGGTAGAAGATGGCCTTCATTAATCTTAATTGGATGATCCTCCTTCCATACTACATGAAGAATTACACTTTCATAATTAGGATCATTCTGGTGTTGATGCAAATACCATGCTGAAGATTGAACATGAATCTCAATGTGACCATACCATCTTGTTCCCCCAATCTTTATAACCGCATTTAAGAAATCCGGTCCTGCATTTTTATTGGTTGTTCCAAAATCCAAAATCTCTAATGATGCCCCTGAAGTAGTTTTTAAAGCTTTTAGATCAAAACACTTTTGCTCCCATATATAGTGCAGCACCTCTTCTTTCATAGTTTTTTTGATAAAACTATGTTTCTAAAGTCTTAAAAGTCTGGACTTTATTTTTTCTTTTCTAAGGTGTAAAAAGTACAATCTAATAGATTTTTTTCATCCTTTCCCACATACTCCTCCCGAACAATAGCCCACTCCTCCATTGATATCTTTGGGAAAAAGGTATCTCCTTCTGTTTTGATGTGAACTTTTGTCCAATAAAGTCGATCCCAATTCTGAACAGATTGTTGATAAATCTCGCCTCCTCCTATAATGAAAATTTCTTCATTGCCTTGCTGCATAGATGCCAATTCTACCGCAGCTTCTATTGATGGTACTACCAAACAATTCGATGCTGCAAAATATGGATTTCTGGTAACAATAATATTAGTCCTTCCCGGTAGAGCCCGTCCAATTGAAATGAAACTTTTCCTTCCCATTATAATGGGATGTCCTGAAGTCATTTTTTTAAAAAATTTTAAATCTACTGGTAAGTACCATGGAATTTGTCCATCATTTCCAATAACTCCATTTTCACTCGTAGCTACTATTGCTGAAATAATCATGGTGATTTTTCCCTTTGTTTATTCAATACATACTGTTCTACCCATTTTCTCGAAGAGGAAATGGAACCTTTGAGGTACTTTTCCATTACCAAACTCGCCAATGGTGCTGCCATGCCACCCCCAGATCCTCCATTTTCCACATAGGCCACAATAGCAATTTGAGGATTTTCCTTGGGGGCAAAAGCAAAAAATATAGAATGGTCTTCTCCCTGTGGATTTTCGGCAGTACCTGTTTTACCACAAACCTTTACATTAGGTATCTGGGCCAATCGAGCTGTCCCACTGCTTACCACCTCTTCCATACCTTCAATAATAGGTCTGAAATGAATGGAATCAATTCCAACTTCCACTTTGTTTACCACCCGTTTAACCCTTTGTTTCCCTTCTAACGTTTCTTTTATTAAATGAGGTTGGTAGTAGTATCCCCTATTGGCTAACATAGCTGCTACATTGGCAAGTTGCAAATTGGTGGTTAACATTTCGCCTTGACCAATAGCTAAAGACTGAATCCATAATGAATTCCACC
>JBEAPR010000129.1:0-4708 GCA_041164265.1 Bacteroidota bacterium
GCGTGATCGGCGTAGTATTTGACATTCGCTTGAAGAGGGGCAATCAATCGAGGATTTTCTACCATATCGGCAGACATGAATTGGGCAAAAGCTGCGTCTGTGCGCGAGGAATGTAAAAAAATAAATCCTTCGCTTCTAGATTTGGAAACAGATACACTGAGCGTCTCTTCTTTTTCTTCATAAACAAGCGCATCTGTAGAAGATAGACCGCCTAGGATATGGCGGTAAACTTGATATTCCCTAAGTGTTTTCGGGTCTGGTACTACGTAGTAAAACGATTGATTGTCGTTCATCCAAGCTATATTTCCCCTAGTAGATTCAATCTGATCAGGCAGCATGGTGCCGGTAGTCAAGTCTTTAATGGTGATGGTGTAAAAATTTCTTCCAACTGTATCCTTGACAATGGCTGCTAATTGTTGATTGGGGCTATAGATGACATAAAAGTTGAGAAAAGATTGGTTCTCCCCTAATTCATTTCCATTGACTACGATTTCTTCTGGAGCTTCCATGGAACCTTTTCTCCTGCAGTGAATGGCGTACTGCCCACCTTGTTCATATCGGGTATAATAATAGTAGCCTTTTTTGAAGTAAGGTACGCTGGAGTCATCTTCTTTGATGCGACTTTTCATCTCTTCAAAGAGATTAGCCTGAAAAGATTCGGTATGAGACATCGCCTCCTTTAAATATTTATTTTCGGCAGTGAGGTAATTAATGACTTCTGGGTTCTCCCTATCGTTCAGCCAGTAGTAGTTATCGGTTCTACTTGCACCATGTGGTGCTTTAATCACATGAGGTTTAATTTGGGCTACAGGTGGTTGCATATTTTTAGAATTGAAATGCTCGTTACTGTTTTGACAGCCAAAAGTAAGCAATAAGAGTAAACTGATGTAATGTAGGGATTTCATTCGTAGTCGGATTTAAATACTTGATAAACAGTGGAAGTTGAAATGAATCTCAATTTATAATAAATGTCTGAAACTATTTTAGTATTTGTTTCCTCTTATGAGACTTCTTAAACTGCTTTTATTTGGATTCCATTTAGTGAATGATTTTAGTTTTATTATTTTGAGGTGGTGATGAATCGTGTAAATTTTGTAAAACTATACGAATGAAAAATTGGTGGGTATTACTAATAATGAGTTGGAGCATATTTTGTGTAGGGCAAGAGCAACGCCTCAATGTGGTTTTGATTATAACAGATGATCAGGGATATGGTGATTTTGGTTTTACGGGCAATCCGTTGGTGCATACTCCTCATCTTGATGAATTAGCTAGTCAGAGTATTTTTGCCACTCAATATTATGTTTCTCCGGTATGTGCCCCTACCCGTGCTAGTTTGATGACCGGTCGTTATTCCCTTAGGACGGGAGTAAGAGATACTTATAATGGTGGTGCCATAATGGATTCGGCAGAAGTCACCATAGCAGAGTTACTGCGAGCGGAGGGTTATGCTACGGGTATTTTTGGCAAGTGGCATTTGGGGGATACGTATCCCTCTCGGCCTATTGATCAGGGATTTGATGAGGCATTGGTTCATTTGTCAGGCGGTATGGGGCAGGTTGGGGATGTGACTACTTTTTTTGAAGGGGATTCCAGCTATTTTAACCCAGTGCTTTGGAACAATGGGGTTCCGGAACAATACCAGGGATACTGCTCGGATATTTTTGCCGAAGGCGCTATAGCATTTATTCGACAACAGGGGGATCAGCCTTTCTTTTGTTATTTATCTTTCAACGCACCCCATACGCCCTTGCAATTGCCTGCTTCTTATTATGAAAAGTATAAGGATATTGACCCTTCTTTATTGGCTAATGAATCTATTGAAATGACGGAAAGGGATAAAGAGGATGCTAGGCGCGTGTATGGGATGGTGGAAAACATTGACGATAATTTGGGAAAGCTCATGGATGAGCTGAAAAGAAGTGGTCAGTGGGATAATACGGTGGTACTTTTTATGACAGATAATGGGCCTCAACAACTAAGGTATAATTCGGGATTAAGAGGCTTGAAAGGTACAGTGTATGAAGGGGGAATTCGGGTGCCCTTGTTGATGCGATTACCTAATGGAAAAGAAGGTCGGAAAATGGAGTCACCAATAGCTCATTTGGATATACTACCTACTATTGCAGACCTTTTAGGCATTTCACTGCCGGATCAACTTCAATTGGATGGTCGAAGTATAGTGCCTTTGTTAGAAGGAGTGAAGGATAAATGGTTGGACAGACCATTTTTGAGTTATTGGACCAGGAGGTTTCCCGAAAAATACCAAAATATATCGTTGCATCAGGGGCCTTATAAGTTGGTGGGTCATACGGATTACGATGCAGAGGTATCGGATTTTGAATTGTATGATTTGAGTGAGGATATGGGGGAGCGGAACAATATAGTCGGTGAACACCCTGGTATTGCCATAGATATGAAAGCACAAATGGATAAATTATTGCCGGATTTATTGGAATCGATGCGTACCGAGGCAGATCCCTTTATAGCTATTGGATCGGCTCATGAAAACCCTGTTTGGTTAAACCGCAACGATGCTTCCGGAGAGCGAGGGATATGGGCTCAAGATGAAATATATGGCTTTTGGGAGGTAAAGGCTGAGAAAGGGTGTTATGAATTGGAAATTAAGATGAGGTCTATTCCGGCGGAATCAGGTAGTGTATTGGTAGAAATGGGGGAACAGGTATTTCGAAAAAAAGTAGATTTTGAAGGAGTTGATACTGTTGTATTACCTCCAATTTGCGTGGAAGCTTTTGAAGGGCCTTTATTGGTTCAATTTTGGTCAGGTGGTCGTCAGGTGATGCCCTTTTGGGTGCGTATAAATTATATTGAAGATTAGTCTAATAATAAGGCTGTTTAATCGGATTCTGAATGCGTATTTCTATGGTATTGCAACCTTTGAGGCTTTATATGCATCTATAAAAGCAAACGAAACAGCTTTAATGAAATATTCAATTTGTTTAGTCCTTTTCTTAGGAATGATTTCTGCCACTTGGGCAGCAAAAATTGTAGATCGTGAAATCCAATTTGACGGCAGGGTAGATGATTCGGAGTGGGCGGAATCTGTCCGTTTTGATATCAATTATGAGATTGATCCTGGCAATAATGTTCCAGGTCCTTTTGCCACGCAAGTTTTTGTTAACTATTCTGCTGAGTATTTGTATGTGGGATTTATTGCCACTGCTGATATGAAGGATTTGCGCACCTCCATTCGCAATAGAGATGAGGCATGGCAAGACGATTTCGTTATGATTGGGATTGATACGTATGGAGATGGTCGATATATGGTTAATTTTGGTTCTAATGCGGATGGAAGTCCGCTGGATATGAAATTTACAGCTGAAGGCAACGACGATATTTCTTACAATGTTAATTTTGAAGCCAAGGCTACCAAACACCAGGATGCCTATCACGTAGAGCTTAAAATTCCATTTAATGTGCTTCAATACAATAAAAAAGAGGAACACACTTGGAATGTATTGTTGTACAGATCCACCTATAGCGGTGACAACCGAAGTCAGATCATTAATTTTCCAGTAGACAGAGCCAATGACTGTTTGCCTTGTCAAGCCACCTCCAATATTCAATTGGAGGGAATCAGCAGCAAAAAGCGGGTAATTTTAATACCAAGTTTGGTGGGTAGCCTCAATGGGGAGCAAGTGGGTGGCAAACTGGACTATGATAAAGCACAAGGCGCTATAGGTCTCAGTGGATTATTTGATTTGAGTAAAACGACCACTTTAGAATATGCTATTAATCCTGACTTTTCACAAGTAGAAGCAGATGTTAGTCAGGTTACCGTTAACGCTCCTTTTGCGATAGAATTTCCAGAGCGGAGGCCTTTTTTCAATGAGGGGAATGACATTATTGATACAGATTTGGATTTGGTCTATACCAGGGCCATCAATAGGCCGCTTTTGAGTACTAAGTTAATCGATCAAGGTGCTACCAGTAGGACCTATTGGTTAACTGCTTATGATGAAGCTGCACCATATTTGATTGCGGGGGAAAATGAATCAGCATTCGGAACTGGAAGCGCTGCTTATTCTAATGTATTTAGGCACCAGCGAAATTTCAAAAGGGGAACCAATGTGGGATTAATTTCTGCCAACCGAATATTTAAAAATGGCGGAAGTGGACATAATTTAGGAGTAGATGGGTTCTACCGCTTTGAAAAAAAATACGCTATTGGATTCGATTATGCCAAAAGTATCATCCAAGAACCTGTAGCAGATTGGATAGCAAGTGATCAAAAAGTAAATGGAAAGACCCTTTCGCTAGATGGTGATCGATTATATGGGGACGCCATCACTTTGGACATCAGTAGAAGTACGACAAACTGGAACTCTGGATTGAGGTACGAGCAGTATAGCCCCCATTTTCAATCTCCATTGGGGTTTATTACCCAAAATAATATTCGCAGGTTAGTGGGGCGCCACAGCTATCAATATTTCTTTAAAGAAAAGGACTTTGTGAAGAGATTAAATGCTATGGTAGCTTCAGAGTTGATGTTTAACTACGGAGGGTTGCGCAAACTTTTCATTACGGGAGGGGAAATTTTTGCTCAAATGGCGCATAATATTGCTGTTGAATTCAGTGCTTGGAAATTCTTTAATCAAGAATTCTACGGATATAATTTTGAGGATTTGGATGAATACAATTTATTTTTGAGATACAATCCCAATGAAAAACTAGATTTGCGGATTTT
>JBEAPR010000130.1:0-2556 GCA_041164265.1 Bacteroidota bacterium
ATCAATTATGATGAGCATAATGGACATCCAGACTGGTTACATATCAATTCCATAGATTACAATCCTATATTGGACCAAATTGTATTAAGCGTCCCCTATTTTAATGAGTTTTGGATTATAGATCACAGTACCAGTTTGGAAGAAGCCCGGTCAGATTCAGGTGGTGGTTTTGGAAAAGGAGGTCAACTCTTATACAGATGGGGTAATCCAAAAACCTATATTAAGAATCAAGAAACTACCCAACACTTATTTTTTCAGCATGATGTGCAGTGGTTAGATCCATTAGCACCACCAGGTACTAAGGATTTTGGAAAAATGGTGCTGTTTAATAATAGATATTCCGATGAGTATTCTGTAGGAATGGTGGTAGCTACCGCAATAGATTTAGAAAATAATAGGTATGAGACCTCAGAAGGTATTTTTCTTCCAGAAAAAGAAGATCTAATTATTCAACATCCAGAAGATTCACCTAAAGATCTATCTGATGGACTTTCGAGTATTCAAAGTTTACCCAATGGAAATTGGTTAGTGCTTTATGGAAGATGGGGGTATGCTATAGAACTCCATCCTAATAATGTATTGGTATGGGAATATATTATCCCGTTAAAAGGAGGAGAGCCTGTTACACAAGGTACTGAGTTAGGCTCCAATAATAATTTGACATTTAGATTCAATAGATATCCAACAGATTACCCTGCTTTTATAAATAAGAACTTGGAAAATGGCTATCCACTGGAATTGAATCCCAGCAATTATTTTTGTAGCAGTACTCCAGTTAAGGAGAGGTTAGCAGACCCAATTCAAATGAAAATCAAACCTAATCCAGCAAGAGATTTCTTCCAACTTGATATTGGTGGAAAGGGGAAAATTGAATTTGTTAAAATTTACAATTCCTCAGGTGGTTTGGAGGCAGAATGGCATGGGGTGGGGTTGGAAAATCAAAATTTCCATATAGGTTTTTTGGCTTCTGGGTTTTATATGGTGCAAACTAATATCAGTAGTCAGCCGTTAATTATTCAAAAGTAATTCATATTGGAACTAGAGCGTCAGAGTTTTTTAAATTATATCAAATATGAAAAGCAATATTCTTTTCATACGGTCAATGCTTATCAAAGTGATTTGGACGATTTCTTTTTGTTTACTAGCAATATGAATATTGGTTCTTTGGATGAAGTTGCAACTGCTATAGTGCGCTCTTGGATGGTGGAATTAGTAGAGCGCGGATTCACCAACAGATCTATTCACCGAAAAATGGCAACTTTGAGGAGTTTCTTCAAATTTTTATATCATAAAGGCAGTATTACAAATAAAGTAATGGATGGTATTGTTCTGCCTAAAGTTCGAAAGAGACTACCAGAGTATGCGGAAATAGCTGTCATAGATAAGTTGTTAGATCCTTTAGCTTACGGGAAGAACTATACCGATAAAAGAGATTTTTTTATCATTCATTTGTTGTATTACACTGGAATTAGAAGATCGGAATTAATACAACTTGACTCCAATTCTTTTGATTCAACTCGAGGGGTGTTGAAAGTTTGGGGTAAGGGAGGAAAAGAAAGGTTGATTCCTATTGGAGGAGAAACGTGGAAAATGTATCAGAATTATGTTGAGATTAGAAGGAAGGAATTTCCTCATCTTTCTTTGGAAGAGGCCTTTTGGTTAACTGGTAAAGGGACAAGAATCTATCCTAAACTAGTATACAGCATAGTTACCAAGCATTTTAAACGTGCTGGGCATTTTGGAAAGGGAAGTCCGCATGTATTGAGACACACCTTTGCTACACATTTATCAAATGAAGGAGCTGAATTAAATGCTATTAAAGATCTGTTGGGGCATTCAGGTTTGGCAGCTACTCAAATTTATACCCATAATTCCATTAAAAGGTTGCAAGAAGTATACGAAAAGGCACATCCTAAAGCAGAATAAAAAAAAGCAAAACTTATTTTTGTTTTTGCATAATTCAATTATCTTTGCAATCGCTTTTCGGAGAATGCTCTGAATAAAGTATTAAAGGTATATTGAAAGAACGTTATAGTTCAATCTTACTGAATTAAATGCCAGTGTAGCTCAGTTGGCCAGAGCAGCTGATTTGTAATCAGCGGGTCGGGGGTTCGAATCCCTCCACTGGCTCCAGAAGATTGATTAAAGGGGGTGCGCCGAAGTTGGAGAGACGGGGCAGACTGTAAATCTGTTGTTTATGACTGAATAGGTTCGAATCCTATCACCCCCACTAGTCGGTACCTTTAATAGGGTATTGGCAGTGTTCCTAAAGGTTGGAATCTTTAGGTTAAATGCGGGCGTAGCTCAGTTGGTAGAGCATCAGCCTTCCAAGCTGAGGGTCGCGGGTTCGAGTCTCGTCGCCCGCTCCATTTTATACCTTTTAAAGTGTGCCAATGTAGCTCAGGGGTAGAGCACTTCCATGGTAAGGAAGGGGTCGGGGGTTCAATTCCCTTCATTGGCTCAAGTGCTTTAAACTGTTTAGTTATATTTATTTGAATTATCTTTTTTAACACGTATCCAAAAAAAAATTACCGATGGCAAAGGAAACCTTCCAAA
>JBEAPR010000131.1:0-49937 GCA_041164265.1 Bacteroidota bacterium
AGATGTCTGTCAAAGAAGGCTATCATCTTACCAAAAAGGTACCGATTGTAATGTCGCTCCCGACTCCATCCATGCGTGGCACCTGGAGCAAAAGCAAAGTCAAAGTCTTTACCTAGTTTGATCAGTTCCTCAGCTAACACCGCTGTCGTCTTGAATGGGACCACCTGATCCTGAATGCCATGAATGAAAAGAAGCTTATCTTCTAGATTCGCCGCATATTGAAGTGCTTTTCTTTCAAATATCTCAGGATGAGTTTGAGGCCGTCTAACAATTGCGACATCATCTGTACCAAAGAACATAGGATCAACAGCCGCCGCTGCAGCTACACCACACTGGAATAAGCCCGGCTTCTTTAATAGTGAATAAACCGATAGCGTGCCGCCGTAACTGCTGCCCCAAATGCCAATACGATCGGGATCGACATAGCCTAGTGACTCCATATAGGCAACTGCACTGGCATAATCTTCAATGTCCTGATCGGCAAAACCCAATAGAAACTCTTCCCGGAATGCCCTTCCATAACCGTTGCTTCCTCTTGAATCCACCTGCACAATAATATATCCTTTCTTCACCAAAAGTTGCTGAACAAGGCTATAATATCCAGCCCAACGATTTCTCGCTGTATTTGAATATACGGGCCCAAACAATACAGGATACTGTACACCAGGCTTCATATTGGAGGGTTTCATTATTCGCGCATGAAGCGTGTAGTCATCTACTAGACTCGGGAAACTAACGTATTCTGCTGCGGTCCAGCTTCGCTCTGTAAAAGCGGATAGTGGAGAGTGGGTTACTCGGATTGCTTCACTACCCTCGCTACTCATTGCGTAAAGCTCAGGAGGAGAGGTGTCGTTGCTATGCATAAACACTAGGTGCTGGCCATCAGGAGAGGGATAACCCATATTTTGCCCCGAAAGTCGTGTAATCTGTTTGGGGTTGCCACCAGATAATTGGAGGTGATAAATATGTTGTTCATAAGGATTAACACCATTGCCAGCATAAAACAATACATCGCCAACAATTCTTGGGGCAGATAGCACATCATAGGTCGGATCAGTCAAAAGTTGTGGACCCTCCTCAGGAGTTGTGGCATCAATCGCATAAAGGCCATACCTATCACCCATATCGCTTAAAAATATAATCTTCTTTCCATCCGGATGCCATGTAGATGCAAATGAGGTGTACATCCGGCTCTCTCGAACCCCCCTCCAGATTTCGCGCAGTTGACTTCCTCCGGATGCAACGACCCATAAAACGCGTTCAACAGCCGTATCAGAAGCGGTGTCAATCAACAGCGTACCCTCATCTGACCAGTTAAAGTCTATAACCTGATTGGCATGTGGATGGGGCAAATCAAGGTATATAATATTACCAGTCTCTACATTGAGCAAACCTACTCTGCGGATCTCGTTGGGATCACCTGGATAACCTCGACGTACTTCATTGGGATGGGTTTCGGCAGCGAGATAATCCGGAAACGGTACTTTTCGCATCTCACGTCGGTCAACGACATGAAATGCAATGGTCTTCCCATCTGGCGACCATTTATAGGTAGGCCCACTCCAAATGCCTGGACCAATTTCACGTTCCGGCCGACTGTAGCGCCCTTTCGGCAAACTCGAAAGACTGGGGATACCGATCTCCGTCAATTGTCGATTCTTTTTAGAAACCAAATCAGCAAGCCATAGGTCACCTTTTGATATATATGCTACCTGCATCCCACTTGGAGATATCGAAAGGTGATGTCCTCCGGCTTCGATAGGCATTAATTCAAGATCTTCTCCTAAGCTCAGCGAAGTCTGCCAAAGGAAGGGACCTCGCAAACTTACTATGTTGTTATCATCGGACCAGACCACTTCACTTACCGATGTAGATCCTTTATCGGATACCTTGCGAACTTCCTTTCCATCACTACTTGCTACCCAAAGGCCACGCTCAGAAACTCCTGGTTTACTCCATGAAAAGGCAAAGTATTTACTATTAGGTGCCCATACTGGCTGTGACGGGGTTGTGCCTGTTAGAATGGGTGTGGCAAACAGCTCATCAAGAGTAAGCTCACTTCTTTGAGAGATAACTTTCAAGGGTATGGTCATCAATAAACTCGCCACTATCCATATTTGCCAAAAAAATAGTTGTTTCATGTCCTTTGATTTAGTAATCTGTCAATAAAAATAATCTTATATCTGCCATATACTTCTTTACCTTCGGTAAAAACGAAACCATAATTTTTCATGAAAAAAGTACAATATCATTTTGGTCACGGTCTCGGCTCCTCCGATTTGAAAACTTGCTAATCCTTCTCCCCATATCATGTAGGCTAAGATAATGGTACTTATTGTTCCTACAATCCGCCAAGAGATAGATTTGAGAATATGCCTCCGATCCGGGCGATGTAGGTAATGACCATGCCAGAGCCTTTCATGGGTGTAGTATAAAACCATTTTAACCAAGGCATCCGCTATTCCAATTTGAAGCCCCGCACCCAAATTTCCAGTAATTAGCCAAGACAACAATAGAGTATCTAGGGTTCCAAGTACCCTCCATGAAATAGTTTTGTATAAATATATTTTTGATTCCAATGAAAGGCTTAATTCGAATTATTGCAATATAGTAATTAAACCTAAGCAGTATTTAGATCTGTTAGCTGCTAAAAAAAGTAACTGAATGACTCAAAAGTTGGTTATTATGAATTCATTGAACTAGATATTCTATATCAAACTGATATTCTAATACAGTAGTAAAGCTGTCTAAGAAGCCAACCATTCTAATTAAAAATTATATCTAGAATTATTGGTTAGGTGGTTACAAAATCAAAATGGAAACCAAATCCAATAAAAAGTATGCAAACAAAAAAGTGTGAAAGCCATAGACTTACACACTTCAATTTATCGGCGGAGGAGGAGGGATTCGAACCCCCGGTACCCTTTCGAGTACGTCGGTTTTCAAGACCGATGCATTCAACCGCTCTGCCACTCCTCCGGCTTCGTATTGCGGATGCAAATATACATTTTCTTTATTTTTTTTTGTAAAAAATTCATTTTGTATAAAAATTAGGTTGTTCATTGGCTTATTATTAATTTACCAAGCGGATTTCTCAACTTTACAAACTACCACTATGAATTTTTCATCTCTTGACTATACCATATTTTTCGTCTATCTGACTGGAATGATTGGATTTGGAATCTGGATTTCTACCCGAAAAAAGGAAGGACCAGAAACCTCACAAGATTACTTTTTAGCCTCAAAAGCATTGCCATGGTGGGCAGTAGGAGGGTCCCTAATTGCCTCCAATATCTCTGCAGAGCAATTCATTGGAATGTCAGGCTCTGGATATGTAGTTGGGATGGCCATTGCCGCTTACGAGTTAATGGCTGCTTTAACCCTTTTGGTGGTAGCTAAATTCTTTTTGCCAGTTTTTCTTCAAAAAGGAATTTACACCATGCCACAGTTTCTCGAACAACGATTTGATAAGCGCGTCAAAACGGGTTTAGCCGTGTTCTGGGTATTACTCTTTGTTTTTGTCAACATAACTACTGTACTCTATTTAGGTGGTTTAGCTATTGAAACCATCACTGGTTTTCCATTAGTTTTAGGAGTGATTGGTCTCGCCTTATATTCAGCCTCTTTCTCGATATTCGGTGGGCTTAAAGGAGTGGTATGGACAGATGTTATTCAGGTAACTGTATTAATGTTTGGTGGGTTTCTGGCGAGCTATTTGGTATTGGAAGCCTTGGGGGGTAGTTTCTTAGGAGGATTAGAAGAACTTTACACCAAAGCTCCAGAGAAGTTTGATATGATCTTGGAGAAAGGTCACCCTGAATATATTAACCTGCCAGGAATTAGCGTGCTGATAGGGGGGATGTGGATTGCGAATTTATATTACTGGGGGAATAACCAATACATCATCCAACGTTCTTTAGCAGCTAAATCACTAAAAGAGGCTCAAAAAGGAACAGCCTTTGCTGCACTTATGAAAATGATTCTTCCCATTGTTGTTGTGATTCCAGGAATAGCTGCTTATGTACTGGGTGCTGATCTAGATAAACCTGATCAAGCTTATCCTTGGGTGCTTTCTAATTACGTAACAGTGGGTTTCAAAGGTTTAGCCTTTGCTGCACTGGTGGCCGCCATTGGGTCTTCACTCAGCTCTATGGTCAATAGTGCCTCCACCATTTTTACTCTGGACATCTACAAGCCATTCATTTTTGGTGAAATTTCAGAGAAGGAAGAGGACGCCTCTTTCATCGGCAAAAGGGAAAATAAAATGGTTAGAGTGGGTAAAATAGCTTCAGCAATTGCCTTGCTCACTGGGGTTATCCTAGCTCCTTTCCTTGGAAATTTAGATCAAGCATTTCAATATATCCAAGAATACACTGGTTTTATAAGTCCAGGTGTAGTAGCTATTTTCCTTTTTGGTATGTTCTGGAAAAGGACCTCAGCAGATGCAGCCTTAACAGTAGTTGTCCTAGCGATACCCTTTTCCGCAGGAATAAAAATGTTTTTTCCAGATTTTCCCTTCATCGACAGAATGGGCTTGTGCTTCTTACTGCTCAGTGCTATTCTGATAGGAATTTCATTGTTTCAAAATAAAAAAGATGATCAAAACGCAATTAGTATTCATCCTTCTTCGTTTAAAACAGAAAGCGTATTCAATGTAATTAGCCTTATTGTTATAGGTTTATTAGCAGTGATTTACGCTGTTTTTTGGTAAGAATAATGAATGAGTGAAACAAGCGTTTTAATAAATTATAATATCCCATAAACTATACGAGTTCTTGCTAAAGGACTTGTAGCTGTTATCCTATTACGGATATGTAAAGGATAATGGAGTATTAACAAACAAGTATGCTAAGGTATCCGACTTACAGGTGTTTTGCAACGGTTTTGTTTTTCATTACTTCAACGATTTCCCTTTCTGCTCAGTTAATTGGAGATTGTATAGGTGCTCAAGTCATTTGTTCAGATGCCACTTTTGAGGCCAACCCTTTTAATGCAGGAGTCGTTAATGATTTTAGAAATCCCAATAATGATAAGGGTTGTTTGGAAAGTGGGGAGAGCAATGAAGGTGCTTGGTACTATTTCGAGCTCAGGACAGATATGCCTCCTACTTTAGGATCTCTGGAATTTACCATCACTCCAATTCCTGTTCCAGGTTATGATTTAGTAGATTATGACTTTGCCATCTATGGCTCTGATCTTCAATGCGATAGTTTGGGCAGCCCCATTCGCTGTTCCTATTCCTCCCAATATGAAAGTGTGCAAACTGGCCTCAAATCGGGATATACTCAAACATCCCAAGGATGGCTAGACGCAAATAATAATTATACTGATGGATTTGTAGCTCCTCTTGACGTATTACCAGGGGAGGGGTTCTACCTGTTTATCGATTATTTCACAACTAGTACCCAATCTGGGGGATTCACCTTGGAGTGGGGTGGTCCAGCCGCTCCCTACCTCAATTGTATCGCTAATCCCAATTGTGAAACGGTATCGGTTGAAATTACCAATACCCCTGAAATTTGCCAGCGAAGTGGAATTATTCCACTTACATTGAACTTTAATCAGTTTGTCGATACCCCTACCGTATTTTGGTCAGGAGATGCCACCACTAACGCTTGGATCAAAAACCCCAATTCTTTAAATGCTGAATTGGTAATTCCTGAACAATTTTCCGGACAATTTGAAATCTATGTTGAGGCCGGCGAGGGGACATGCACTGATAAGGATACCCTTTTATTCACCATTACTTCTGCCCCAGAATTAATGCTTATTGGTCCATCTGCCATCTGTCCAGATTCTTCAGTTACTTTGGAAGCCTCTCCTGGGTATGACCAGTATATCTGGAATGGAATTAATAGAAATAATCAATATACCACAAGTAAAGAAGAAGAAATTACCTTAATAGCAAGGACCTTAAAAGGATGTGCTGATACGATTAATTTTGCGACCTTTCAAAGAGACTCACCTGATAGCTTAATTATTGGCAAACCCTATTATTGCGAAGGACAGGCTTCTTTTCTAACCTTACCGACGGATATTCAAACTGCCCTTTGGTCCACGGGAGCAACGTCCTTAAATTTGAACATCGGAATCGACACCACCATTACAGTTAAAGCTACCGATATCTATGGGTGTACTTTTTCAGATAGCATCATACTGAACAGCAGACCATTACCTGATCCAGGATTGCCTTCCAATGCGGCTATATGTGGAAATGATTCCATTATATTAAAAGGTCAACCGGGTTTTGTTGAATATCTCTGGCTCAATGGCTCAGAAGATTCTATATTTAAAACTAATACTCAAGGTTTATATATACTTGAAGTAGTCGATAGTAATGGGTGTTCAGGAATTGACTCCATAAGAGTAGTGGAGAATCCCTTACCCCAGCCGATGATTACGCCATTAAGTCAGTTTTGTCAGGGAGATACCCAAAGCTTGGTCCTCAATCAACCTTTTGATGCTTATCTGTGGTCGTTGGATAGTGCAGTTACTCCTTCTATTGCTATCTCCCAACCAGGTAATTATTGGGTTGAGGTAGTGGATAGTAATGGTTGCTCAGGCACTGCTTCTTATACGCCTAATATTTTGCCTGCGCCCAACTTAACCATTGATGGGGTTCCTTCTTTTTGTGTAGGGAGTTTTACTACCTTAACGGCAACTTCCGGTCTTACTAACTATTTATGGTCCAACGGTGCAAATACTCCTGCAATAAATGTTTCAAAAGATACTTTTCTATCAATAACTGCTGAAGGAGCGAATGGATGCTTTGGATATGCAGAAATTGAGGTTCGGGAAACAGCCGCAAAAGCGCCTTTTATACTAGGCGATTCTATCGTTTGCGATGGTTCTTCGATTACTTTAGATGCTGGTCCTTATTTTACTTCCTACGATTGGGACGGTTTGGGGACGAGCCAATTTTTACAAGTCGATCAGGGAGGTACTTATGGTATTTCAGTGAGCGACACTTCTGGCTGTAGGGCTAGAGATTCTATAACCATTCAATTGGTTCAACCCATTCGGCCTACTATTAATGGAGTAGATACGATTTGCCCTGGTTTCAACACCCAGCTGCGAGTTGGTAATCCTTCGGGAAACTTCACCTCTTTTTTTTGGTCCACCGGAGATACGCTTGATTTAATTACCATTGATAGTGGCGGTACTTACGTGGTTGAGGTGATGGATGTGGAAGGTTGTACGAGTCAAGATACTTTCATAGTAGGGGAGAATACGCCTCCGCCATTTTCAATAATTGGAAATCCCTATTTCTGCCCTGGCGATTCAACCACCTTAAGTATAAGTACTCCCGCTCAGTCCTATTTGTGGATTGTTGATACCCTGCAGGTTACCAATCCAACAGTTACAATTGGAAAGGCTAGTAAAGTTGGAGTAATTGTTACGGCCATCAATTCTTGTACCGCTTCCCAAGAAATAGACATTGAAGCCCGTGATGCCCCTAG
Organism: Bacteroidota bacterium; assembly: GCA_041164265.1. Lineage (GTDB taxonomy): Bacteria > Bacteroidota > Bacteroidia > Chitinophagales > Saprospiraceae > CALAZP01. The sequence continues at coordinate 7,461 of JBEAPR010000131.1, forward strand.
TTTTAATTTTGAAGGTCCTTCTGGAATTTGCTCGGGAGATTCCATTGTAGTTGCTACCACTGGTTTGTATTCTCAATATCAATGGTCAACTACATCTACCTCTCCTACGACTACGATTAACCGTGATGACACCCTACAATTAACGGTAATCGATTCCTTTGGATGTGCGGCTACTAGAGACACTGTGTTTAGTTTTTACCCCAATCAAAAGGTGGATATCATTGGTGACACATCGATTTGTGAAGGAACTTCTGCAATTTTTACCGTATCAGACTTTTTCAAAAATGCGGTATGGAATTATAGTATCACTAATGATACTTTTATTACCAATAAAGATGATACCATAAGCGTAAATGCAATTGATTCCAATGGCTGTGAGGCCTTTGGACAAACCTATTTAAAAGTACTCCCGCTACCCGATATTCAAATGGAAGGAGATACTACATTTTGTGAGGGAGAAACTACTACTTTGAAAATTACAGAACCTTATGACGAAGTGTATTGGTCGTTTGGTGGTATTATTGATTCGGCTACTTTTTCTCAACCATACAGTGGATTTGTGGAAGTAGCTGACACTAACTTCTGCAGGAATACTCGAACTTTCCAAGTGGTTGAAATTCCTCGACCAGTAGCACTGGCTGGGCCAGATCAATTTATCAGTTGTGGACAGAACCAAGTTACCCTGAATGGCTCTTCTACCAGTTCTCAACCAGTAATTTTAGAATGGTCTTCCAATAGATTTTCCAATCCTAAGTTGGGATCTTCGCTTACAGTTTCCGATTCGGGAACTTACGTTTTAATTGCAAAGGATTCTATTTATGGGTGTAGATCAAATCCAGACTTTGCTTATGTTTTCAATGCGCAATACATTCCTGCAATTAACATTCAAATGACTGACACGCTTGATTGTAATCAAACTTCCATTTTGATAGATGGTAGCCTTTCAGAACAAAATAAATACCTGTCTTACGATTGGTACGATAGCCAGGGAAATCTACTAAATACCAATAATTCTTTTCAATATACAGCTTCTGAACCTGGTAATTACACTTTTAAAATCACGGATACCCGCTTTAATTGTCAAGCTGATACGACATTTAATGTTCCATCTAATATCCAATATCCTCAAATTGATGCAGGCCCAGATCAATGGTTAAATTGTACCGTCAATTCTATAAACCTGGAGGCTGCTTTAAGTCCGTCTATTTCTTCTCTTACTTTTGGTTGGCAAGACAGTCTTTCCCGCCCTATCGGTAACCCCAATGAAACCACCCTAGTAGTCAGGCAGACTGGTACCTATTATTTTTCGGCACTCAATTCAGATAATGGTTGTGCCTCCTTGGATACCGTTCAAGTGGGTATTTCTATCCTACCTCCTATAGCAGATGCAGGCCCAGACCAATTATTATATTGTACTCAACCTACAGTGGTACTTGGGGATTCCAGTACTTCAGAAGGTCCGGATTTTATTTACGAATGGGTCAACGAGAATGGAACGTTTACTTCCTTTCAAAAAAATATTACGGTCAGGGATTCAGGTACCTTTTACCTTAAGGTGACTAACCTATTTAATCAATGTATCAGCTATGATTCTGTATCTGTTCATTTGCTTTCTAATCCTACTCAGAATGTAGAGTGGGAAGAAATCAGCACTACCTGTGAGGGCAATGGGGATGGATATGCACTACTCCTAGACATCCAAGGGGGAGTTCCACCCTATACCCACTCTTTAAATGGGGGAAGTTTTAATCCTGTCCAAGGATTTGACCAGTTAAGTGGGGGAACTTATCAAGTAGTTACCAAAGACTCCTTAGGGTGCAATTACTCCTCCAGTTTTACCATTACAGAAGGCAATAATTTGCAAGTTTCTCTAGGTCCGGATCGAATCATTGAATTGGGAGATTCCATTCAAATTACTGGAAGGGTCAATATCAATCCCACTGAAATTACCTCTATAATTTGGAATAATACAGGGCCTTCCTCCTGCTCGGGAACAGGTTGTCTAAGTTTACTCGACGCGCCAGTTCAGGATAAGCGATACACCATTGAGGTGATGGATTCCAACGGGTGCATAGCCTATGACGACCTATTGATTCAGGTGATATCCAATACAGGACTATATGTTCCAAACGCTTTTTCTCCCAATGAAGACGGTCTAAATGATGTTTTTATGATTATGGGAAAATCCACTGGATTGAAAACCATTGCAGATTTTAGTATTTACACCCGATGGGGGGAGAAAGTGTACCAAGTCCAAAATTTCTTACCTAACGATCCTGCCTACGGATGGGATGGAACTTTTAGGAATCAAATGCTCAACCCACAAGTTCTAGTATTTCAAATTAAGGTGGAAAAAATAGACGGTACTATTGAATATTTGGAGGGTGGAGTAACTCTTGTGCGTTAAAGTAAAAATTTGATAACCATTACTAAAGCGATGCTCACTGCCAAACCAAAGATGATTTTTAGAAAATCAGAACCTATCATTCGGAAGGTATTTTTTTCTATTTTTTGAGCCAATCTATAGCGAATAGCTATCTCTCTTCCAGCCAGCAATCCTATAAAAACATAGGTAGTGGACATAGGGACATTATTCAGCTCCTTAAAGTAGAATAAGATGAGTCCATAAGTTAAATCAATGAGAGTAGCAGATCTGATATCCACCGTATTGGTCTTGGCTTTTACAATCTCTTGAATAGCACCTCCCTTGGAATAAAAAATGTATCCCAATAGAAAAAGTAAAATAAGAAGGGAAATGATTAATCCCCATAGCGATAAATCACGGGGCAGATACACGTAGATATTTGCAAAATCTTGAATCAACCATTGACTCCATAAAAACCCAGTTGATAACCACTGAAGGGGAACCCAAATAGATTTGGCCCTTCGGGAAATGGGGTGGTCGATGAAGTATTTCTCTACGATTTTTGTAATAGCAAGGTATAATATAATGGCGGTACCAAAAGCCACTCCATAGCCTATAAAAGACTTGGCGACCATATCGCCTAAATTTTTTTCATTAAAGAAGGTCAAAATCAAAAAGGAAGTGCTTACTGGTATTCCTGTTCTAGTCAAACTCATTAAAACTAGCGGAGGTAAAATATAATACCAGGCAAATGGATCGGGTAGGGGATATTTTTCTAACCTGGAATACGATACATCCCCTCCATAATTGACCCAACCGTAAATCAAAGTAAAGGTTAAAATAGAACCTGCAAAAAACCACAAAGTGTACCACGGTCTGTCTTCGTTGGAACTCAAAAAAGTACCTAACGTCTGGATGCTATCATTGCCCACCACAGAATAGCCTGCTAATATAAATCCAGCCCACATGACCAAAATCGAATAATCCATAGCCCTTTTTTCAAACGGGAGATTAAAAGTACCTTTTTCTTAAAAGTTAAAGGTTAATTAAATTTAAAATTTTTATACCATTCTTATTTCGCTATCTTTACAACCCGTAACACGGTTACCACTAAAAGTAAAAAAGGTAAATGACTAAGTATATTTTTGTTACGGGCGGAGTATCCTCTTCTTTAGGAAAAGGAATCATAGCAGCTTCTTTGGCCAAGTTGCTTCAATCTAGAGGATTCAAAGTTACTATTCAAAAGTTTGACCCCTACATCAATGTCGATCCGGGAACATTAAATCCTTATGAACATGGGGAATGCTATGTAACTGATGATGGTGCTGAAACAGATTTAGACTTAGGTCACTATGAAAGATTTTTAAATACACCAACCAGTCAAGCCAATAATGTTACGACCGGTAGAATTTATAGTACTGTAATTAATAAGGAAAGATCCGGAGATTATTTGGGTAAAACAGTACAAGTCGTTCCTCATATAACTGATGAAATCAAAAGGAGGGTTCAGTTACTCAGCGCTGATAATTCTTATGATTTGGTGATTACAGAATTGGGTGGAACAGTTGGAGATATTGAATCTTTACCGTATTTGGAGGCTCTCAGACAATTGAGGTGGGAAATGGGTTCAGATCATTGTTTGGTGATTCATCTAACTTTAATTCCCTATCTGAAGGCCGCCAAAGAGCTTAAAACCAAACCCACTCAGCACTCGGTTAAGGAACTCCTCAATACAGGAATTCAACCTGATATATTAGTTTGCCGCACCGAACATGCATTGACCGAAGATATTCGCAGGAAATTAGCCTTGTTTTGTAATGTGGAGGTCAGTTCTGTCATCGAAGCTATAGATGCGGAAAGTATCTATGATGTTCCTTTAAATATGTTAGAGGAAAAACTTGATGAAACGGTAATCAACAAACTTAAATTAAAAGACAAAAAGGCTCCCGATTTAAAAGCTTGGAAGGATTTTTTGAAAAAACTTAAAAACCCAACTTCAGAAGTGTCTATTGGATTAGTGGGGAAATACAATGAATTACAAGACGCTTATAAATCTATTTATGAATCCTTTGTGCATGCTGGAGCCTACAATAAATGCAAAGTAAAAATTATTCCTATTCATTCAGAATCACTGGAAGGAAGTGAAAAGGAAATTACCAATAAATTAAAACACCTCAATGCTATTTTGGTAGCTCCGGGATTTGGGGAAAGAGGAATAGAAGGTAAGATTAGTGCCATTAAATTCGCCAGAGAAAGCCACTTACCTTTTTTTGGAATTTGTTTGGGAATGCAATGTGCTGTTGTTGAATTTGCTCGTCATGTAGGCGGACTAAAAGATGCTGCTTCTATTGAAATGGATCCCAATACACCTCACCCTGTCATTGATTTTATGGAAGATCAGAAGGAAATTACTCAAAAGGGAGGGACCATGAGATTGGGAGCCTATGCTTGTACTTTGAAAAAGGATTCATTGGCTTATCGAGCTTACGGTCAGGAAAAAATACAAGAAAGACATCGCCATCGATATGAATTCAATAATGCCTATAAGCGTTCTTTAGAAGATATGGGTTTAGTCACTTCGGGTATTAATCCCAAGAATGGTTTGGTTGAAATTATTGAGTTGAGCAACCATCCTTGGTTTTTAGCTACCCAGTTTCACCCAGAGCTTAAAAGTACGGTTGAAAACCCCCACCCTTTATTTGTCTCCTTTGTTAAAGCAGCTATTGACCATCAAAAAAAAATAAAATAGGAGTAAACCTGTAAATTGTAATGTAACCGAAGCGATATGCGTAAACTATCTTTGTTAGAGCTCAATCGATTAGATACAGAAACTTTCAAAGAAATTGAGAAAACACCTTTGATTCTGGTTTTGGATAATATTCGTTCAGCTCATAATGTTGGTGCTGCATTTCGAACAGCAGATGGTTTCGCACTTCAAGGGATTCATCTTTGCGGTATTACTGCTAAGCCTCCTAGTAGAGAAATTACCAAAACCGCTATTGGAGCTACAGAGTCCGTCTCATGGACTTATTATAAGGATACCCTTGAATCCATTCAATGGCTTAAAAGTCATCAATACCAAATAGTTGCAGTAGAGCAAACCAGCCATAGTGATGATTTAATTAATTATCGTTTTGACTTTTCCAAACCAACCGCATTAGTATTTGGAAATGAAGTTTCCGGAATTTCTGATGAGTCAATTCCTTTTTTAGATGGAGCGGTGGAAATTCCTCAATGGGGAACTAAACATTCTTTAAATGTTTCAGTTTGCGTCGGGATTCTCTCCTTTGAATTTGTTAGACAATATCAATCAAAGAAGTTTTAGCTAACGGTTGAATAGTTTTAGAATTCACTTAATGGGAAGTCTAACCTTAGAGGCCATTTAAGAGGTAATGCTCAAAGAATGAATAGCTGTAGAAATTCCTCCATGGGATATACAACTTAGCGCCAATCAAAGAAGTATTAGCTAACGGTTGAATAGTTTTAGAATTCACCTAATGGGAAGTCTAACCTTAGAGGCCATTTAAGAGGTAATGCTCAAAGAATGAATAGCTGTAGAAATTCCTCAATGAGATATACAACTTAGCGCCAATCAAAGAAGTGATACCTAAAGGTTGAATAGATTTAAGAAGTAGTACTCGAAGGGTGAAATAGAACTAAGCAATTTAAATTAATAAATCATATAGCGTTTTACTTTCGTTTAACGATTGATAATCAATTTTATAATTATCCATTCGCTCTAATAAACCTGCATAATCTTCCTTTCGATGAACTTGGATCCCTACTAAAGCAGGTCCAGATTCTCTGTTGTGTTTTTTCGTGTACTCAAAATGGGTGATGTCATCATCAGGTCCTAGAACATTATTGAGAAACTCCCGCAATGCACCTGCACGTTGGGGAAATCGAATAATAAAATAATGTTTAAGGCCCTCATAAAGGAGTGACCGCTCCCTAATTTCTTGGGTTCTGGTGATGTCGTTATTGCTTCCGCTAACGACGCAAACTACATTTTTGCCCTTAATTACCTCCCTAAACTGATCCAAAGCGGCAATCGTCAATGCACCGGCAGGCTCCACAATCATCGCTTCTTCATTGTATAATTGAAGAATGGTACTACATGCTTTTCCCTCGGGTACGAGTACCACCTCTTCGATCACTTGTTGACCTATTTTAAAGTTTAACTCGCCAACGCGCCTGACAGCAGCCCCATCTACGAAATTGTCAATATGATCTAAGGTGACAATTTTACCTTCCTTTAATGACTGATACATAGCAGGAGCACCTTCTGGTTCTACACCGATAATTTTGGTATTAGGACTCAATTGCTTGATAACACTTCCCAATCCCGATATTAATCCGCCGCCCCCAACCGCTACGAAAATATAATCAATTGGATGTTCAGATTGTTCGAGAATCTCCAAACCGACCGTTCCTTGTCCTTCAATAATTTTAATATCGTTGAAAGGATGAACAAAAACCTTATGGTTGATCTCCGCATCTTTTATTGCTTCGGCATAAGCATCATCAAAAGTGTCTCCAACGAGCACTACTTCAATCATGTCCTTCCCGAATAATTTGACTTTCTTAATTTTTTGTTGAGGGGTAACTGCAGGCATATAAATTTTACCCAATACCCCTAATTTTTGACAGGCAAAAGCTACACCTTGGGCATGGTTTCCCGCACTTGCGCAAACTACTCCTGCCTTTAAAAGGGTGGGGTCCATACTAGCCATTTTGTTGTAAGCTCCCCGAATTTTGTATGAGCGAACTTCTTGTAGATCTTCCCTTTTGAGGTAGATATTGGCTTGAAATTCAGCAGAAATATTATGGTTAAGGGAAAGGGGTGTCCATGTTGCCACCCCTTTTAGTCTTTCTTGTGCTTTTTTAACGGCTTTGATTTCCGCTAAATGTTTTATTGATTGAACCATAAATGGTTATTCGCTTTCAGGTCTTAATTTTCTTACAGCTCTTCCAGCTTGCCACATTTCGCTTTCCCTTAATTCCTTCAATTCTTCTTCTAATTTAACCCGGTAATCAGACTTACTATTGGAATCAATTGACTTTTGTGCTTCATTACCTGATGCTACACTTTCGTACAAGTCATTGAAAACCGGATATACTGCATCCCTAAATTTTTTCCACCAATCTAGTGCTCCTCTTTGAGCAGTTGTAGAACAGTTGGCATACATCCAATCCATTCCATTTTCCGCTACCAAAGGCATTAAACTTTGGGTTAATTCTTCTACTGTTTCATTGAAAGCTTCAGATGGGGAGTGTCCATTTTTTCTCAATACATCGTACTGTGCTGCAAAAATCCCTTGAATAGCTCCCATTAAAGTTCCTCTCTCACCCGTTAAATCACTAAAAACTTCTTTTTTGAAAGTCGTTTCAAATAAATATCCAGATCCGATACCAATGCCTAAAGCAATGGCTTTATCTCTCGCTTTTCCAGTTGCGTCCTGAAAAACAGCAAAGCTAGAATTTAAGCCCCTTCCTTCTAGGAATAATCTTCTCAAACTAGTACCAGAACCTTTGGGAGCGGCCAAAATGACATCTATATCTGCAGAGGGTATAATCCCTGTTCTCTCCTTATAAGTGATACCAAATCCATGTGAAAAATATAATGTCTTGCTAGGGGTAAGGTACTGCTTCAGCGTTGGCCATACTGCTATCTGTGCAGCATCTGAAAGTAAGTATTGAATGATAGTGCCTTTTTCAGCTGCCTCTTCAATAGAAAAAAGAGTTTTTCCAGGTTCCCATCCATCGGCAATTGCTTTTTCCCAAGTAGGTGAATCTTTTCTCTGTCCTACAATTACATTGAATCCATTATCTTTTAGATTAAGAGCTTGCCCAGGACCTTGAACCCCATAGCCGATGACAGCAATGGTTTCGTTCTTGAGTAAGTCAATTGCTTTCGATAGAGGAAATTCCTCCCTGGTAACTACGGTTTCTTCGACACCTCCAAAATTGATTGTAGCCATTTTAATATTTGCTTTAATTCAAAAAAATAAGTTAAAGTTGGTTTGGAATCCGCTAAGATAGAAGAAAATAGATAAACTTAATGCCTTATTTTTGCACCAATTAAACAAGCTGCTATGAGTGCGAGAAACAGTGATTCTGATCAAAAACCTAAAATAAAGAGAGATCAATTAAAGAACGCTGTCAAGATTTTTAAATTTATCAAACCCTATCGTTGGAATTTTATTTTTGGTTTGATCATCTTAAGTTTAGGTACCCTAACTTTTATGATTTTTCCTGGTGCTATGGGAGAGATGGCTGATGCGGCAACTGGTAATTCTAAACGCGGATTTACGTTGATGCAATACGGTATGGTATTTTTGGTTCTGCTGGTCGTACAAGCCGTTTTCTCCTATATACGAACCATTTTATTTGCCATTGTAAGTGAAAAAGGGATGGCAGACGTGCGCAAAGCACTTTACGAAAAACTGATTACTCAAGAAATTTCATTTTTCGAACAACGAAGGGTGGGGGAGTTAACCAGCCGAATCACCGCTGATGTAGAGCAATTGCAAACGGCATTCTCCATTTCGTTAGCAGAATTTATTCGGCAGGTAATTGTGTTGATTGCTGGAATAGGTATTATAGCTTGGTTGACCCCAAAATTGTCGCTTATCATGTTATTGACTTTTCCCGGGGTAGTGGTCATCGCTATTATTTTTGGAAGATATATTCGGAAAATTTCTAAAAAGCGGCAAGATGAATTGGCCAATAGCAATGTAATTGTCGAAGAGACCTTTCAATCTTTTTCAGTGGTCAAATCATTTGCTAATGAATGGTTTGAAGTTTTCCGATTCTCTAAATCCGTAGATCAGTTGGTTAAAGTGGCCCTTAAATATGCCCACTACCGAGGCTTATTTTTTGTTTTTATTTTCTTAATCCTTTTTGGCACTATTATTTTTATTCTTTGGCAGGGGGCGCGATTAGTAGAATCAGGCGATATGCAAGTTGGTGATTTATTTTCTTTTATTCTATACACTGGATTCATCGGTGGAGCCATCGGAGGGTTAGGGAATTTATATACTACTTTAGCGGGAGCAGTTGGAGCGACCGAGCGAATTGTTGATATACTGAATCATCCTTCGGAAATTGAAGCCAAACAATTAGAAATCGCAGAGCATGGTATTGCCCTTCAAGGGGCGATTCAATATCGGGAAATTACGTTTGCATATCCTACTCGACCGGACCAATTGGTATTAAAGGGCATTGATTTAAAAATCCAAAAAGGGCAGCGCATTGCGCTGGTAGGGAGCAGTGGAGCTGGAAAATCCACTATAGTTCAACTTCTTCTGCAGTTTTACCTACCTCATAGTGGGCAAATTTATTTTGATGGCCAGGCAGCGGAGGATTACGATTTGACTTTCTTGCGGAAAAATATCGGAATAGTACCCCAAGAAGTCCTATTGTTTGGTGGAACCATTGAAGAAAATATTAGATATGGGAAACCAAATGCAACCCAAAAGGAGGTGGAAGATGCTGCTCGTCAAGCGAATGCAATAGATTTTATAAAGTCTTTTCCCGAAGGGATGCAAACCGTAGTTGGGGAAAGGGGAGTTAAATTATCAGGGGGACAAAGACAGAGAATTGCTATCGCAAGAGCCTTATTAAAAGACCCTGCTATACTGGTCTTGGATGAGGCTACGTCTTCACTGGATGCGGAATCAGAAAAGCTCGTTCAGGAAGCTTTGGATGGACTGATGCGAGGACGTACCTCTATTATAATAGCACATCGATTGGCAACTATCAGAGAGGCGGATTGGATTTATGTTATCGATGGGGGTAAAATTGTAGAGCAAGGAACCCATGATTCTTTATTTGATATAGAAAACGGAATTTATAAGCATCTTGCCCAATTGCAGTTTGATTTGAATTAAGTTATGATGCATATTCGCACTGATTACCCTTTAGAAAAGCACCATACCTTTGGCCTAAAAGTCAAAGCCCGTCAATTTATGGAAGTTTCTACCGTTCAAGAAGTACAGGCCTTAAATCATCTGGATTTATCAGAAGTTCTCATTTTGGGGGAAGGTAGTAATATTCTTTTTACAAAGGATTTTGGTGGACTGGTGGTCAAAAATAATATTCGTGGGAAAGAAGTGCTTTTGGAATCTAATCAAGAGGTAATATTGAGGATTGGTGGAGGGGAAAATTGGAATGAATTGGTGGAGTGGACGGTCAAAAATGAATGGGGTGGTTTGGAAAATTTAATTGCTATTCCCGGTAGCGTTGGAGCAGCTCCTGTGCAAAATATTGGCGCTTATGGAGTAAGTATTGCCGACGTAACGGTTCAAGTGGAGGGGATCTATATGGATTCTGGTGAACAACAAATATTTGAAGCTGAAAAATGTGGTTTTTGTTATCGCTCTAGTATTTTTAAAACTTCGTTAAAAGGAAAGTTTTTTATTACTCATTTAGTTATACGATTAATTCCAGCTAAAGCTCACTTGGTAAAAGTAGCGTATCCTGCCCTTCAAAAGTATCTTCAAAGTAATGTTTTGCCAACTAGTATAGAAAGTATTGCAGAATCGGTAAGAGCGATTAGAGAAAGTAAACTACCTAATCCTAAGAAGGTAGGAAATGCGGGAAGCTTTTTCAAAAACCCTGTAATTACAGCAGAAAAGTTAGTTACCCTCAAAAGCGAATTTGCTGAAATTCCATCATATGAAGAAGGATTGGGGCGATACAAAATCCCTGCTGCTTGGCTGATTGAAAAAGCAGGTTGGAAAGGCAGAAAAATAGGAAATGTAGGCACTCATCAAAATCAACCTTTAGTGTTAATAGCTCTTTCACCACAAGCTAAAGGTCGGGAAGTCGAAGAATTATCCAAGCAAATTCAACGAACTGTAAAAGATAGGTTTGATGTTGATTTAGAGCCTGAGGTTAATATCCTTTAGTATTATCTTTTTTATCGTACTTTCTTACCCTTGCTCTAGACTTAAAAGGAACATAACGATAAGGTTTAGCTTCCAAATCAATTAAAAATTCATCCAAGTCGGTACTCAATTTATTGAGGTTGTGGTATAAACTATCGTCTGTGATTAACATTCCTAAGGTTCCCTCCCCTTCTTTAAGCCCTGAAATGATGGTAGATAAATCTTGAATAGTAGGCTGCAGCGCAGAAAGAGTTTCTTTTAGTGATTCAACAGAGGCCTCAGTGGCGTTGAGGGTATTGCCAATATTAGCATCTGCTATTGCCTTGAGTGTTTTTTCTGTACTAGCCAAAATGGATTCAATTTTTTCTGAATTGTTTTCAAGCGTATTTGAAAGTCCCTCTAGATTAGAAAGGGTATTTTCAATATTATTCGAACTCCTTCCAATCAATCGGTCTAGGTGTCCTGTCGTACTTTTTAGATTGGCCATAGTAACTTGAAGATCTGACATAGTTTGGGCCAATAAGTGGTCAGAACTAGGGTCTAACATTTTCTGATTAAGTGTATCTAAAACTTCACTTAATCCAGCAGATAGTATTTGAGTATAATTTTCTAGGGTAGCAGCATCCAACATGGATTCTAACATTCCCCTATTTTGACCAATTAAAAAATCTCCACTTTGAGCACAATCAGGTCCACTACAATCCTGGTCATATTCCAAAAAAACAGCTTTATCTCCCATAAATCCAGTGGTAACAATGACAGCTTTGGCATTTTTAGGCAGCCTAATTTCTTTTTGTACATCTAATACAGCAACAATGGTGTTTGGATCTCCAGGCTTAAGGTATATGTCAATGACTGTTCCAATTTCTAAACCATTTTTGACCACCTTTGTCGAGGGCAACATCATTTCAGCGTCACTGTATTCTACATAAAATACATTGGAAGTAGAGAGTAGATTTTTACCTTTAATAAATTGGAATCCCCATATAAACAAAGCAAGTGCTGTTACTGCTAAAATCCCAATTTTTATTTCTTTTTTCATGGATAACGACTGGTTGATGCATTAGATTTGTCGCGAAAGTAATAAAACTTTTATTTCAATCGTACGGGAACTTCGCTTTCTGATTTTTTATAAATGACAATAAAAGCATCTTTAAAACCCTTGGATCGAGCTAATGTTTGATATTCCCTTGCTTTTTCGACGGAAGGTCCAGCTGAACAGAAGTATTTAAAGATGGAACCTTCTTTCTTAACTTCAAGTGGACACCCTAAATTAAAATCACTTTTCTCCTTTGGCTTACTCAGAGCGAGTATTTGAACGTAATATTCTTGATCAAAAGTGGAAGGGTTAAGGCTAGCTTTATTTTCAATCGGTCTTACAAATTCAGTGGTTGGAGATTGACCTGCAATCAATTGGGTGGCGGAATTTTGCCAATTAATTTCATAATATTCTTGAAAGGCCGTAAAAATAGCGGAAGCGGTTTCCTTTTGCCCCCTCGAGGTGGAGAGATACTGGGATTCTTTGGGATTACTCAAAAATCCGGTTTCAATTAACACACTCGGCATCGTAGTTTCCTTGAGGACGACGAATCCAGCTTGATTCACTCCACGGCTTCTTCTGCCTTTTTGATCAAAGGCCTTTTCGACCAGAGCTGCGAATTCAATGCTTTGATTAAGATAAGCGTGCTGAAATAAGCTTAGAAGAATGTGACCTTCAGGAGAATTTGGATCATAATCGTATTTATTGGAATAATTATCTTCCATCAAAATGGCCTCATTTTCTCTTTTGGCAACATCCAGATTGTGTTCAGAGGTATGAAGTCCCATGACATAAGTTTCCGAACCGTAAGTTCCTGAGGAAACAAAATAATTGCAATGGATACTAATAAATAGATCCGCATTATTTTTATTAGCTATGGCTGCTCTTTCTTCCAGAGGAATAAATTCATCTTTATCACGGGTTAATATTACTTGTACTTTTGGTAGATGACTTTTAATGAGTTCAGCTAATTCAAGGGCAATGTTAAGCGCTAAATGTTTTTCTTTGGAGTTGGTCCCCGAGCATCCGGGATCTTTACCCCCATGTCCTGCATCAATAACTACTGTTTTAATTGGGTCACCACCAGAGTTTACTAATCCGGAAAAAGCGTTTAATTTTGGGGCACTCAAAAAAAGAAGAGGAAGGATTGTCAATTTTATCAGACGCATTCAAAAACTTTGATTTTTAATAGATTACAAATTAACAAAAAATTTAAATGGCTGCCAAGACTCTTGGGGTTAGTATGTCTTTGGGGTTACTTTTTTATTGCATCACTGCAAGGACAAGACCGGCCTCCTGGGGTAATACTTCCAGATAGCCTTCAAATAAATCCTGGTGCGTCTGAATTTTTGCCGACAGGCACTACGGTCAAAATTTCAAAGGATTCGATTGAGGAGACGATAGAATATGATGGAAAGGACTCTTCGATTATGGATGCACGTGGGCAAAAAGTCTATTTATATGGCGATGCGTTTGTCAATTATGGTTCTATTGAGTTAAAGGCGGATTATATTGAATTCGATTTAGAATCCAAGACTGTTTTCGCAAAGGGTTTGCCTGATTCCACAGGTACAATAGTAGGAAAACCAGAATTTAAAGAGGGGGATCAGCAATTTACCGCTGAAGAAATTAGATATAATTTTGAAACCGGAAAAGCGTATATCAATAAAGTAATTTCTAAGCAAAATGACATCTACATATTAGGTGAGCGGACCAAATTAATTACTAGTAAGGGAAAAGATGGAGAAGCTGATGAGGATGTTTTGTATAGTCAAGGATCAATTTTTACTACTTGTGACCATCCGGAACCGCATTTTGGTATTCTGAGTACCAAACAAAAAATAATCCCCAATAAAATGGTAATTGTTGGGCCTTCTAATTTGCGGATTATGGATGTACCTACCCCGTTGTGGTTGCCATTTGGTTTTTTTCCTATTTCCCAGGGAAAGCGGACGGGACTTTTATTTCCAAGGGACTATGAGTATTCCGATCAATGGGGTTTTGGGTTAAGGGATATCGGATGGTATTTTCCTTTGGGGGATCATTTTAATTTTGCTTTGAGGGGCAATATTTATTTGAAGGGCACTTGGGGAATTAATGGATCTTCTCAATATCGGAAGCGCTATAAATACTCAGGTAATGTACAACTGGGTTTTGATAACAGACGGACGGAAAATAATGATGGTACGATAAGTAGGCAAAAGTCATTTTCGTTTACTTGGTCGCATCGACAGGAAAATGGGGCCCACCCAACCAATCGATTTGGGGGTTCCATCAACATACAAACCAATGGTTACCAACAGCGAGTCTTCAATGATGCCTCCAGGGTATTAGAAAACCAATTGAATTCCAATTTTTCCTTTCAGAAAAACTGGTCTGATTTACCTATTAATTTGAGTGTAGGGTTAAATCACAATCAAAATAATGCTACCGGGAATATGACTATTAATTTTCCCAATATTCAATTTCAAACACAAGCTTTGTATCCCTTTAAAAATAAGAATGGTGGAAGTAATCAAGAGAAGTGGTACGAGAGTGTGGTTTTTAGATATTCGGGAGAAACCAGAACGAGAATACAGGGAAAAGATACCACCATTTTCAACAATTTTAGCCAGACGCTCAAGGATGCAGAATTTGGGGCGAAGCATGATTTAACTTTAGGAACTTCTTTTAAGGTGTTGAAGTATTTTAATCTAAACCCCAATGCGAGTTACAAAGAGGTTTGGTATCTGCGCTCACAAGACCGTCAATTTTACGATCAAATCACCACCGATACCTTATTTAATGATCAAGGCGAATTCTATATAGATACTACGGGATATGGATATATCGAAAAGGTGACCAAGAATGGTTTTGTCAGTTACAGACAATTCAATGCTGCCTTGAGTTTAAATACCCAAATCTTTGGAACTGTTCAGTTCAAAAAGGGGGTTTTGCGAGGATTGAGGCATGTCATTAAGCCGGCTATCAGCATGGTATATGCTCCTAATTATTTAGATCCTGGATTGGGCTACTATCAATATTTGCCAGATCCCAATGACCTTGAAGAATTGGATAGATATCCCGTTTTCGAAGGTGGCATTTACGGTAGTCCTCCAGCTAGTGATCAACAGATGGCCATCAGTTATTCCATTAATAATATTTTCGAAGCCAAGTATTTTTCCAAAAAGGATTCAGCGGATAAGAAGCTCAAATTGTTTAATAATATTATAGTGAATGGGAATTATAATTTCGCCGCAGATTCATTGAAGTGGAGCCCAGTAAATGTGAGTGGAACTACTCGATTGTTTAAGGGTATGTCTACTCTTTCTGCCAGGGCACAGTGGGATCCTTATACTTTAGATGAAAATGGAAGAAGGGTGGATAAATTACAATGGCGGCAAAATGGTAAGGTTTTGAGATTTGTCAATGCGGCGGTAAACATTAATTCGAATTTGACGGTATCTAAAATACGAGACTGGATACAAGGAAAAGAGGAAGAAGTAGTAGTGGATGTGCGCAATAATCCTACCAATAAAGGGGTAACTGATTTAACTGATTTTTGGAGTTTGTTTGATAATTTCAGTATCAGACACAACCTAAACATGTCTTTGACTGGATTGGCTGATGGGAGTGATACTTTTCGCATTACCACCAACTCCATCAATATAGTTGGAAATATTAATTTGACTGATAATTGGACCATTAACGTAGGTAATTTCGGATATGATTTTGCTAGGAAGGGTTTTTCATATCCTTCTGTTTCTTTTAGTAGGGATTTACATTGCTGGGATATGGGTATGTCTTGGCAACCTACTCGTGGTACCTATAGTTTCTTTTTAAGAGTGAAGCCAGGGTCATTGGATTTTATTAAAATTCCTTACAATAAGAATAATGCAGACGGAATAGGATCTTTCGGAGGTTATTAACTTCTTCTTTACTCAAACTTTACACGCTATTAACATCTAGCTTAGATAGTTGACTCAAAACTTAACATCAGATTAAAGGGGAGTTAATATCGGACTAGTTTCTTTGCAGCAGATTTTAAACCAAACAGAAAATTCTGCAATTATGAAAAAGATTATTTCGCTACTTCCTGTTGCAATAGGACTTATGCTGTCTGCCTGTGAAAAGGAAGAGGTTTGTAACCTTACTTGCGGTGCAGGTGAAGTATTAACTGCTGATTGTACCTGTGCTGTGGTAGATCCATGTGCAGCAGTAACCTGTGCTGCTGGTGAAGTTTGCGATGACGGCACGTGTATTACTTTAGTTAACGACCCTTGCGCCAATATTACTTGCGATGAAGGTTATGCTTGTGCGGATGGAACTTGTGTATTGGTTACTACAGATTTGGTAATCGATAGAAATATTACTGCCGATGAGACTTGGTCCAAGGAGAATACCTATATCTTAGGTGGTAGAGTAACCGTTGAAGCTGGTGTTACCCTTACTATAGAAGCAGGTACAGTAATCAAAGGTCAGGCAGGTACAGGGGTTAATGCTACTGCACTTTTAGTTGCCAGAGGTGCTAAATTAATGGCAGAAGGTACTGAAGAATCACCAATTATCTTTACTTCTATTGCTGATGAAATTACTGCAGCTGATATTGCAGATGGTAATTTTGAAAGCCCTAATTTAGATCCAACTGTAAATGGACTCTGGGGAGGAGTAATTGTCCTAGGTAAAGCTAAAATATCTACTGATAACGATGCTGGAGAAGATATCAGCGAAGTTCAAATCGAGGGTATTCCTACTTCTGATGCCAATGGCTTGTACGGTGGAAATGAAGACGAAGACAATTCTGGTGTTATCAAATTTATCTCTATCAGACATGGTGGTGCTAATATTGGTGCAGGGAATGAAATCAATGGCCTCACTTTAGGCGGTGTGGGTTCTGGAACGGTAATCGAGAATGTTGAAGTGGTTGCTAACCAAGATGATGGAATTGAGTGGTTTGGAGGAACAGTAAGTGTTAAAAATGCTTTGGTGTGGAATGCTGGAGATGATGGAATGGATACTGACCAATCTTGGGCAGGAACTTTGGATAATTTCGTTGTCATTACTCCTAATGGTCACAACTTCGAACTAGACGGTCCTGAAGGATCTTACGAAGCAGGTCATGTCATCAAAAATGGTTGGGTAATAGCTTCTGTTGGTGATAGAGTTTCCTCAGATTTAATTAATGTAGATGCTAATTCGATAGTGGATTTACAAAATATCTATATCACTAGTATTGCCGACGGTCAGCAAATCAATAGGGTAACTGCTGCTGGCGTGACATTCACTGGAATTGAATTAGATGTTGCAGCTGATCAGTTAGCTAATTATGTTAATGGTGAAGTACCTGCTGGAGTAACAGCTGCTCCTGGAGGGCCCACTCAAACAGGTGCTGATGTAACTGTTTTCGGCTGGACTTGGGCCAAAAGATCAGGTCAGTTTTAATGTATAGACTCCCAAAATAGAATATTTAAAAGAGAACGCACAAAAGCAGTGCGTTCTCTTTAGTTATTTAAAGATGAATGTTATGAAATCATTTTTTTTAGTTGCAGTTGGTTTTTTCTTTTTGAATATAAATATAAACGCCCAGACAGGTATCGTCAGAGGAAAGGTAATAGATGAGGAAGCTGGAGAGACACTAATAGGGGTAGCAGTAGAGGTGATTGGTTTGGGAACAGGTACCATCACTGATTTTGATGGAGATTTTGAATTAGCCTTGGAGCCGGGTACCTACAGTTTGAATTTCACCTATTTAGGATATGCTGATGTAAAAGTTACTAATATTGAAGTGTCGGGTGGAGAAGTTAATGTATTGGATAATATTTTTATGAGTGAAGAAAGTGAAGCTTTGCAAGAGGTGGTAGTAACAGCTGCTGCAATTAAATCTTCAGAAGCAGGGGTAATGATGTTGAAAAGAAAGGCTACTAATCTAGTAGATGGATTATCTGCGGCAAGTTTTAGGAAAATAGGAGATGGTAATGCCGCTGCCGCGGTAAAAAGAATCACAGGGGTTTCCATTGAAGGCGGTAAATACGTATACGTTCGCGGTTTGGGCGATCGATATACGAGTGTAACCTTAAATGAAGTGGCCATTCCAGGATTAGATCCTGATCGAAATAGCCTTCAATTGGATATCTTTCCCACTAACATCATTGGCAATGTAACCGTGGTTAAATCTGCATCGGCAGAATATCAAGCTGATTTTACAGGAGGTTTGGTAAATATAGAAACCAAGGAATTTCCCGAAGAAAAGGTATTTGATATTTCACTCGGTTTTGGTATCAATCCCAATATGCACTTCAATAATTCTTATTTGACCTACCGGGGAGGAGCCACCGATTTTTTAGGATTTGACGATGGTACCAGAGCATTACCTGCAGGAGCGAAGTCTCCCAATATTCCTACGCCTATCAGCGGTAATACTATGGATGAGGTCAATAGGTTTATCAATGGTTTTTCACCTACTTTGGGGGTAATAGAGCAAACTAGTAATCTTAATTTTGATTTGGGGGTATCCTTAGGCAACCAAAAGATGCTTAAAAACGGAAAAAAAATAGGGTATATCCTTTCCGGAACTTATAAGAAGGATCAAGTTCATTACGATCAAGTTGTTTACAGCGAATTTCAAAGGTTAGTAGATCCCACTGTCTATGAATTTAGATATGCAACCATCCAGAATGGGGTATTGTCGAAAAATAATGTTCTCTTGGGTGGATTAGGAGGAGTTACCTATAAAGGGCAGTATGCTAAGTATAAGTTAAGTGTTCTTCATTTGCAAAATGGGGAATCATCAGCTGGCTATTTTGATATTGACAATGATGGACAAGCCGTTGGACAATCGGGATATATTGCTTATTCAAACAATCTGGAATATAATCAAAGGAGTTTGACTAACCTGCTTATAAACGGTCAACACAATTCTTCTGATGGATCTTGGAATGTAGATTGGAGATTATCGCCCACCATTTCTAAAATGACAGATCCAGATATCAGGAGAACAGCTTTTACCGTTGAATCTGGAAAAGTAAATTTTTCTGCAGGGGCAGGGGGAAACCCCACGAGAATATGGCGTTATTTGGATGAGGTGAATCTTTCAGGTAAGGTCGATTTGACTAAGAAGTTTGTTGCGTTCAATCAAGACGCTAAATTGAAATTTGGTGGATCCTACACTTTTAAGGAAAGAGATTATAATATCTTAAGTTTTGATGTTCAATTTTTTGGCAATCAAGGCAATTATGCCGGAAATCCTAATCAAGTATTACAACCTCAAAATATTTATCCTTTAGGGAGTATTTATTATCAGTCCGGTAACAATGACCCTAATCCTAATCAGTATAATTCTACTGTTTCTAATATAGCGGGATATCTATCTGGAGAGTTTATTCTATTCAACAAACTTAAAACCATTGCAGGAATAAGAGCCGAAAAGTACGTGCAAAGACATACTGGGCGAGATGTAGAGTTTGCCAACTTTGGTACTGGTAATAACTTGGTAGATGATAAAGTATTAGATGCCTTAGATTGGTTTCCCTCTGCCAATTTTATCCTTCCCATTACAGAGGATAAAAACTTGAGGTTGTCGTATTCTAAAACTATTGCTAGACCATCTTTCAAAGAACTTTCATTTGCTCAAATCATAGATCCAATTACCAATAGAATATTCAATGGCGCCTTATTCAAATATGGAGATTGGGATGGCAATCTAACGGAAACCAGAATTAATAATTTGGATTTTCGTTGGGAATACTTTATGTCAGAAAATCAACTGATCTCTATAAGTGCCTTTTATAAATCTTTCGATAATCCAATAGAATTGGTAAGAATCCCAGAGCAGCAAACGAGTACGGAATTTCAGCCCCGTAATGTAGGTAATGGTCAGTTAATTGGAGTAGAAATGGAGTTTATTAAGTCTTTGAATTTCCTAAGTGAATCCTTATCTAATTACCGTTTAATAGGTAATTTCAGTTACATTCAATCAGAAATTGACATGACTGATAGGGAATTTAATGCGCGTAAAAATTATGAAAGGGTTGGGGAAACAATTACTCAAAAACGGGCAATGGCTGGCCAAGCACCTTATTTAATCAACGTAGGACTATCTTATGATAATGCAGATAAAAATCTGGATGCCAGTTTGTACTACAATGTTAAAGGAAGAACTTTAGCTATTGTAGGGGTCGGTCTTTATCCTGATGTATATGCTGCTCCTTTCCATAGTTTGAATTTCAATCTAAATGCTGGAATAGGAGAGAGTAAAAAGACTACGGTAAACTTTGGAATAAATAATATACTCAACGATACCAGAGATGAATTGTACAGTGGGTACTTAGCAAAAGATCAATTCTTTTCTAGTATCAATCCAGGAAGAACTTTTCAAATGGGTATTAAGTATGCTATTCGCTAAAATTAAAAAGGCAGTTCTCAAAGAAGAACTGCCTTTTTAATTAATTCAAGAAGGATTAATTCACAGCGAATTTTCAATTCATTGCTCCCGCCTCCAAACTTCTCAAGTAATTATTTAGTCGTTCCATCGGTTTAACGATAGCTACCCTTCCGGAGCGAACAAATTCATAAATACCAATTTCCTCTAATTCACTCAATAAGGCACTGGTTTCATCTTGGTGCCCAGTCTTCTCAATAACTATGTATTCAGGTTCTATTTCCAAGATTCTGGCATTATGCGCTCTTATTATTTGTTCTACTCGGTTGCTATTAGAGAATATCTTGGTAGGGACTTTGTAAAGAGCTACTTCTTGATAAATAATTTCATCATTTTCATAAGCAAATGCCTTGATGATGTCAATTTGCTTTTCGAGCTGTCCAATAAGTTTATTGACCTGCTCTTCGGTTACATTGGCCACAATGGTAAATCTGTGGATTCCTTTTATCGAAGATTCAGAGGTCGTTAGTGACTCAATGTTAATGTGTCTTCGAGTAAAAATGGACACTACCCGAGACATGATCCCCGTCTGATTTTCCGTAAAAACAGTTATAGTATATTCTTTGATTTCCATAAGACCTTATTTAGTAGTTTCTGGTTCTAAAACGATTTCATCAACAGCATAGCCAGTAGGAACCATTGGGAAAATATTTCCTTCTTTTTCTACTTTCACATGCAAAAGGTAAGGCCCAGGAGTAGCAAGCATTTCTCGGATGGCTCCATTAAGCTCAGCTGGATCCTGAATAGTTTTACCTGGAACGCCAAAGCCTTCAGCAATTTTTATAAAATCGGGATTTTGTAATTCTACGGAAGAATATCTTCTATCGAAGAATAGCTCTTGCCACTGTCTGACCATTCCAAGGAAATCGTTATCTAATAACACGATCTTGACTCCTACTTGCCATTGAGCGCACATACCCAATTCTTGGATGGTCATTTGAAATCCTCCATCGCCTATAAAAGTTACCACCTCTTTTTCTGGAAATGCTAGCTTAGCTCCAAAAGCAGCTGGAAGGCCGTAACCCATAGTACCTGCTCCTCCAGAAGAAACCCATTGATTGGTGTCAAAAAAGTCAGAATATCTCGCTGCCATCATTTGGTGCTGTCCTACATCCGTTGCAACTATTGCTTTACCCTTAGTTTGAATAGAGACCTCCTTAACAACCATTCCCATCTTTATATGGTTACTGGCAGAGGGTTGCATATCTTTTTGAATCACCTTTTCATATTCAATTTGGGCACATTGGTGAAAACTTTCTACCCATTCAGGATAAGTCTTTTTTTCTACAAGGGGTAAAAGTCCCTCTAGTGCTAATTTGGCATCTGAAATGACAGGAACATCAGCATTTACATTTTTATTGATTTCAGAAGGATCAATTTCTATATGAATCACCTTCGCTTGTTTGGCGTACCTACTTAAATCTCCGGTAACGCGATCATCAAAACGCATTCCTACTGCAATGAGCACATCGCACTCGTTTTGTTTGATATTCGGTCCATAATTTCCATGCATTCCTAACATTCCCATATTTAAGGGGTGGTTAGAAGGGATGGATGAAAGACCTTGCATAGTACAACCCAAAGGAATTCCAGTTTTTTCTACAAATGCCTGGAAGGCTTCTTGGGCGTGGCTTATTTGAATGCCATGGCCAGCAAGAATGAAGGGTTTTTTGGCATTATTAATTAATTCTGCAGCTTCTTTAAGTGCAAATGGGCTAGGTTTTTTGAAGGGGTTATAACTTCTAATAGGCTTCATGGGCCCATAGGCAAAATCGAAAAGCTCATTTTGCGCATCCTTGGTAATATCTATGACCACAGGCCCCGGTCTGCCGGAATTAGCGATATGGAAAGCTTTTGCAAATACTGCAGGAATGGAATCAGCTTTTGTAATTTGGTAGTTCCATTTGGTAACAGGCATGGTGCAATTGATCACATCCAATTCTTGAAAGGCATCTGTTCCAAGCAGTTTACTTATGACTTGCCCTGTAATGCATACCAGCGGAGTGGAATCCAACATGGCGTCTCCTAATCCGGTAATCAAATTAGTTGCACCAGGTCCGGAAGTTGCTAGGCAAACGCCAGTTTTCCGAGTTACCCTCGCATAGCCTTGGGCTGCGTGAATAGCCCCTTGTTCATGTCTGGGTAAAATATGTCGGACTTGATCTGAATAATGAAAAAGTTTGTCGTAAACCGGCATAATGGCTCCGCCCGGATATCCAAAGATGGTATCTACTCCTTCAGCTAATAGACATTTAATTACTGCTTCCGCTCCTGTAATCTGCTCTTTAATAGCAGATTTGGTTGGGATTTCTAATTCTGGCAAAGCTTCTGTATTGCTCATATTGATTCATTTTATTAGGCATCTGTTACACAGCCTTCGCTAGCTGAAGAGACAGAATTTGCATATTTTTTAAGAATACCACTAGTGGCTTGTAAAGGTGGAGCCTGCCATTTTGCTTTCCTTTCAGCTATGATTTCAGGAGAAAGTGTAGCCTCTAAAAGGTTGTTTTCAGCATCAATAATGATTTCATCTCCATCTTTTAGTAAGCCTATTAAACCGCCTGTTTGAGCTTCCGGAGTAATGTGTCCAACAACGAAACCGTGTGTTCCACCGGAAAATCTTCCATCGGTAATTAGGGCCACCTCTTTGCCTAACCCTTCACCCATTATTGCTGAAGTAGGCTTTAACATTTCAGGCATTCCCGGCGCACCTTTTGGACCACAATACCGAATTACAATAACATCTCCTTTTTGTATTTTCTTTTGGGCTATAGCTTCGTTAGCTGCATCTTCTCCATCAAAAACCCTTGCAGTTCCTTTAAAGTATAAACCTTCTTTACCAGTAATCTTGGCCACTGATCCTTGCTCGGCTAAATTCCCGTAGAGGATTTGAAGGTGACCAGTAGCTTTGATGGGTTCTTTTAAGGGGAAAATGATCTGTTGCCCAGCTTCCAAGTCATTTACTTCGGCTAAATTTTCAGCCATAGTTTTACCGGTTACGGTCAAACAGTCACCATGCAAGATTCCTTCGTGCAACATCATTTTTAAAACTCCTGGAACCCCGCCTACATTATAAAGATCCTCCATTACATATTTGCCGCTAGGCTTCAAATCTGCTATAAATGGTGTGGAATCACTTATTCTTTGAAAATCATCTATAGTTAACGGAACGTTCACCGACTTGGCTATTGCAATCATGTGCAAAACAGCGTTAGTAGAACCTCCTAAAAGGATAATCAACCTAAGGGCATTTTCAAAAGCTTGAGGAGTCATAATGTCTGTAGGTTTGATGTCTTTTTCCATCAAATTCCTAATCGCCGCCCCAACTTGAAGGCATTCATTGATTTTGTCAACGCTATTCGCTGGGATAGAAGAGTTGAAAGGCAAACTCATCCCTAAGGCTTCAATAGCTGAGGCCATGGTATTAGCAGTGTACATTCCCCCGCAGGCACCAGGACCTGGACAGGCATGTTGTACTACTCCCATAAAGTCTTTATCGTCAATTTTTCCAGCTATTTTTTCTCCTAGTGCTTCAAAAGCAGAGACGATATCTAATTTTTTACCTCCGTAAAAACCTGGACTTATGGTACCTCCATAAACTAGAATTGAAGGTCTGTTTAATCTACCTAAAGCCATCATAGCTCCAGGCATATTTTTATCACATCCAACCACTGGAACTACCGCATCATACCATTGTGCTGATGCTACCGTTTCAATCGAATCTGCAATAATATCTCTGCTAGGAAGCGAATAGCGCATGCCGTCAGTGCCCATAGACATCCCATCACTGACCCCAATGGTGTGAAAAATCAATCCAATTAGGTCTGCAGCTTTAACCCCCTCCTTTACCCGTTCCGCTAAACCGTTTAGATGCATATTGCAGGTATTTCCCTCCCAACCCGTACTGACAATGCCTACTTGGCCTTTTTCCATATCTGCTTCCGTCAATCCAACGCCGTACAACATCGCTTGAGCGGCTGGTTGTCCTTTATCTTGGGTAATTCTTCTGCTGTATTTATTGAGTCCCTTCATCTATTCTTAGTGATTTAATCAAATGTATATTTGTTTACTCCTTTTATTGCAATTTATTTAAAAAAATGTTACGAATTATCATCGCCTTTAATTATCCATAAATAATTGTAAATCAATATATTAAAATAGTTTTTCTTACAATTTACAACTGTGTTTTACTGGTTTCCAATTTTCTGTGGGACTAAAAACGAAGTCGAATTCCCCCGACCCCTGTATAGTTTTCCGTATTCACATAATCTACCGTAGTTGCTCCAGCACTGTTAGGGGTTAATTCAAAAATGGAGGCATCAAATAAGAGTGTTCCAGCTAAAAAAGGTTGAATATACCATTTTGAGGTCAGCGGAATGTCCCATCCCATACTCATCGAAAGGCCAGGAGCTAATCCCGTCAAATTATAAGTGTTGAATGTATCAGAATACCCGTAATTGGTTCGCTGGAAAGTTGGCCCTACCGCGATATTAAAAGACCTATCGAACCAACTTGTTTTACTTCCAAATGTAGGACAATCGCAATCTTCATTAAAAATTAAAGGGTATATGACTATCCATCCAGTTGCCCCATATTGGACTTTCAATCGCTCACCCTGACCATAATTAATCATCGGCATAAAAAATAATTGGCGTTCGCCAATCTGAAACCTTCTCCCTATTTGAACCTCCCAGCCCTGTTCACCGTTTATATCCGAGGTTGAGCTAAACTGTTGAGTGGTAATCAATGTTTTGTATTGATATTGATAACCTCCCCCCAACATCCATTGGGCTTCAATAACTGAAATAGAGATAAAGAAATTACACAACAGGCCAATGAATACCTTTTTTGTAAAAGACATAATGATAAGTGTTTAATAATTAAAGTTCGGAATGCAGACTAAACTGAAAAGACCTGATAAGGTCAATGTGGTAACGCTAGGGTGTTCTAAAAATTTGGTGGATTCGGAAAACATAATAACTCAGTTAAGAGGGAATGATTATGAAGTAGCACACGACAGTAACGAGGATGACGCTAATATTGTTATTGTAAATACTTGTGGGTTTATAGATCTCGCCAAACAAGAATCTATAGATACCATTCTTTCGTTTGCCGAAATTAAGAAAAGGGGAGGAATTGAAAAATTATACGTTACTGGTTGTTTGTCTCAACGCTATAAATCAGATTTAGAAACCGAAATTCCCGAAGTAGATGCTTTTTTCGGGACGGTAGAATTACCAGCTTTGTTGGAGAAATTAAATGCAGATTATCGACACGAACTTATCGGAGAAAGGGATATTACCACGCCTAGTCATTATGCCTATTTGAAAATTTCAGAAGGCTGTAATAGAACATGTAGTTTTTGCGCTATCCCTTTAATGCGTGGCAAACATCAATCTAAATCTGTGGAGGCTTTGGTCAAAGAGGCCACTCATCTCGCCAAAAGAGGTACCAAGGAATTGATTTTAATTGCGCAAGAATTGACTTATTACGGGTTAGATTTATACAAAAAACGAGGGTTATCAGATTTATTAGAAGCGCTAAGTCAGGTGGAAGGTATAGAGTGGATTCGTTTGCATTATGCCTATCCCAGCAAATTTCCTGTTGAAGTTTTCGATACCATGAACCACCTTCCTAAAGTTTGTAACTATCTTGATATTCCTTTGCAACATGCTTCTAATGAGGTATTGCAACGGATGCATAGACAAATTACCAGAGAAGAAACAGAGGAATTGATTCAATTGGCGCGACAGATGGTACCAAATATTGCCATTAGAACTACTTTTTTAGTAGGTTTTCCTGGAGAAACAGAAAAAGATTTTGCCGAACTGTGTGGATTTATCGAGAAGATGGAATTTGATCGCGTTGGTGTATTTTGCTATTCCCATGAAGAAAACACTGGAGCCTATCAATTAAAGGACGATGTACCGCAAGCGGTAAAAGAAGAGAGAAGGAATACGATAATGGAAATTCAACAAGGAATTTCTTTAAGAAAAAATCAAGAAAAAATTGGATTGCAAATGCCTGTTTTGGTAGACCGAAAAGAAGGAGAATACTTTATTGGGCGAACGGAATGGGATTCTCCTGAAGTGGATAATGAAGTGTTAATTGATGCGGCCAATATATATCTCAGAAAGGGTGAATTTGTAAGTGTTGTTATTAAAGATGCAAATGAATATGATTTGTTTGCCGAATTAATCTAAAAACAAAGAAGATGGAACAAAAGATTAGAATATTTGAATGGGCTTGGGAAATGGAGAATCCTTTTGCTCAATCGGTTGGTGCAATAGGTTGTATTTTGGCAGTTATATTGGGTAGTCTCCTTATTGATGTTTCAGGTCTTGTGGATATTTCTAATCGATTTCCATGGATGACAGTTGCAGTCTTTATGTTGTGTTTTTCCGTTTTCAATAGCGTACTCTCTTTAAGAATAAAAAAGCCTTCTATTTATTTTGCAAGATCAGTATATGGTTTTTTGTTAGTGGCTTTTACAGGGGCGCTTCTCGCTTATTTGTTTTCCGGATTGGCTATAGGTGAAGCCGGATCGTATCAATGGATTTTCATTGTAGTAACTATTTGTTATCTCATTTTTTTAACAATGGTCAACTTGATGAAAAAAATAGTTGATTTTGCTATGAAAGAAGAATGGAATCAACCAAGGATTAAAAATTCAGGAAAAAATCATTAGTTATGAAAAAAATCTTTCAATGGTCTTATGTTTTATTAGCTCTTTTAACATTTGCATGTCAGCCTTCTGCTCAAAATAAGGTCGCTACCAAAAATGGAAAGGGTATTTATATAGATTTGAATGGCGATACGGTAAGCACGATGGTTCGTTCCAATAGGGAATGGAAAAAACTACTGGATCCATTTCAGTATGAAGTGATGAGAGAAGAGGCTACGGAGCGGGCTTTTACTGGGCAATTATTATACAATAAAGAAAAGGGGATATATACTTGTGGAGCATGTGGACTGCCTTTATTTCATTCTAAATCTAAATTTGAATCAGGTTCTGGTTGGCCAAGTTATTACGAACCCATTAACAAATATAATGTAGAAGAAAGAATAGACAATACCCTTGGAATTACCCGTACGGAAGTAATTTGCGGAAGGTGCAAAGGTCACCTTGGGCATGTGTTTGATGACGGGCCTAAACCCACGGGATTGCGGTATTGTATCAATTCTGTTTCTCTTGATTTTGTGCCTCAATCGGCCTCTATTTTTGACCGTTAAAAGCTTGATTAAGAGCAGATTGCAAATCTTCAATTAAGTAATCCACCTGTTCTAATCCAGCGTAGATGCGCACCAGATTAAAAGGGTATTTGGGGGGTAGTTTGCCTTCTACATCGTAATAGGCAGCCAAAGGGAGAATTAAAGATTCTGAACCACCCCAGGATACGGCAATTTTAAACTTCTGAAGGGACTCAGCGAAGCGTTCTACTGTTTTAATATGGGTGGTATTTAATTCAAATGAAAAAAGCGCTCCTGTACCATTCATCTGCCTACTGGCCAATTCGTATTGCGGATTATTAGGGGACAGTGGGTAGTTTACTTTTTTAATTTGAGGTTGTCGTTCCAAAAAAGAAACTAATTTTTGAGCAGTTTGGTATCCCCTTTCCATTCTTATTTCTAAAGTTCGAAGCCCCCTTAGAATTAGGGCTGCATCATTAGCGGAAAGAATACCCCCTAGGGTCATATATTCTGACCTAAATAATTGGTTAATAATGGTTTGATTTCCGCATATTGCTCCTCCCATAGCATCTCCATGTCCATTAATAAATTTAGATAGAGAATGGATAATAATATCTATTCCAAATTCTGTTGGTTTTTGAAAAATGGGAGTTGCATAGCTGTTGTCAATACAAGTTAAAATTCCTTTAGACTTAGCTAATTGGGCAATAAAGGATAAATCTTGAACCTCAAAAGTATGAGAAACTGGACTCTCCAAAAAGATCAATTTGGTATTAGGTTGAATGGCTGCTTCAAACGCTTGATTATCTTTACCATCCACATAGGTGGTCGTTACGCCAAATCGTTTAAGAAATTTTTCAAATAGCTTGTAAGTCCAGTTATATGGTTCAGCTATTGAAATAATATGGTCTCCAGATTGAACCAAACCAATAATGGCATTGGCAATAGCTGCGCTTCCGCTTCCAAAGACTACTGCATCATCAGTATTTTCTAAAGCAGCTAGTTTTTTCCTTAATATTTCAACAGTAGGGTTATTGCCCCTTGAATAAATTCTATGCTTTTTTTCATCACTTTTGGCTTTTCGAAAGGCATCAACCGTAGAAAAACTAAAATTACTAGACTGAATGAGTGGTGGAGTTAAAGCATTGTAGTATTCTTCATTATTTTCACCGTGGTGGTTGATGATTTCGCTGAGGTGCATAAGGGGGATTTGTTCAGGAAAATGAAATGAGATATTTATTTTTTTTGCCGTTTTCCACCATTAGGTATTTGCCCTTAAGCAAATCATCTTTTGTTAATTGCATGGAATGGTCTGCGATTTTTACTTTGTTAATAGTCAGTGCATTTCCCTGAATGGAACGCCTGGCTTCCCCTGAACTATTGAAAATTTGGGTTTGTTGGGTTAATATCTCAATGATTCCTAAAGGAGCATCTAAAATTTCCTTATTCAATTGAAAAGAAGGAATTTCTGCCAAAACAAATTCTAATTCTTTTTCTGATAATCCCTGCAACATTACTGCATCTGCTTTTTTATTGAACAGAATTTCAGATACTTTTTTAACTCCGTCGTAAGCTTCTTGCCCATGAATTCTCACGGTTAATTCTTCAGCTAACCATTCTTTTAATTCCCTTGGATCATTTGCTAAATCCTTTTCTGTAGTCTCGATTTCCTCTCTGGATTTCAAACTAAAATACCTAATGAATTTGGGAAGGTCAGCATCATCGGCATTGATCCAAAATTGGTAGAATTTATAAGGAGAAGTCATTTCAGGGTCCAACCAGATATTACCTTGTTCACTTTTACCAAATTTTTTACCATCTGATTTGGTCAATAAAGGTGTGGTTACAGCATATGCTTTTTCACCTAAGTTTCTTCTGATAAATTCTGTTCCAGAGGTGATATTTCCCCATTGATCGGATCCCCCCATTTGTAATTTACACCCGTATTCGTTGAATAGGACCTGATAATCATAAGCTTGAAGGATTTGATAGCTGAACTCCGTGAAAGACAAACCTGTTTCCAATCGATTTTGAACAGAATCTTTAGACATCATATAATTAACAGTGAGGGTTTTACCCACATTTCGGAGAAAATCCAACACATTCATATCTTTGTAAAAATCAAAGTTATTGACCATTAAAGCCCTGTTATCCCCATTTTCGAAATCTAATAGATTTTTAAACTGTTCCATTTGACGATGGAGGTTTCGGTCTAACTCCTCATTAGTTTTAAGCACCCGCTCTTTGTCTTTTCCCGAAGGGTCTCCTATTCTTCCGGTTGCTCCGCCCATTAAAACAAGTGGTTGATGACCGCTCATTTGAAAAAATTTCAAAATCATTATTTGAACATAATTGCCTATAGTTAATGAGGGAGCAGTGGGGTCAAATCCTATATATGCAGTTACCCGTTCTTTAGCTAATAAATCCTCTATGCCCGGAGTCTTATCTTGAAGCATTCCTCTCCAAGCCAATTCTTCTATGAATTTCATTTTTTTGCATTTATGAGGTGGCAAATTTAAAGGAATACCATATATGTTTTACTAATTTTAGGGAATGAATATTGCATATTTCATCGCTTCTAGAATTGTAAATGGTCAGAAAGGGTCTTTTTCCTCTATAATCATTAGGATAGCTGCAGCTTCTGTAGCACTAAGTGTTGCGGTGATGATTGTTACCAATGCCATGATCACTGGTTTTAAATTCGAGATTCGAGAGAAAATCTTTGGGTTCTGGGGTCATATTCACCTCACACATACCACCGCAAATAGGTCTCTTTTGGAAAGTGTACCTATTGAAAAAGATTCTGCACTTTGGACTATTTTAAATCAATCTAAATGGGGAGATCAAATTCTTGGTATCAAACCTTATGCAGTTAAACCCGGAATAATAAAGGCAGGAGGTGCTATTGAAGGTATTATTCTCAAGGGAGTTGGTCCCACTCAAGGTGGTTTGGATCCCGCTCAAAATTTTATTGAATCAGGTCGATATATATCGGTTAATGAGGACGTATCCAGTAATGATATTGTGATTTCTAGGCAAACTGCAGATCGGTTGCAGGTTGAAGTGGGTGATGAATTGTTAATTCATTTTATTCAAGAAGGCAATCAACTTAGGCGTAGATTTTTCATTAGTGGAATTTATAAATCAGGATTGGAAGAATACGACCGGGAATTTGCAATAGTAGATATTCGAAAAATTCAAGAATTACTGGGATGGCAAAACAACCAAGTAGCTGGATTGGAAATAATCACGACTCCTTTAGCACAAGTCGATTTAATTATAGCTTTTCTGCAACTTGAGGTCATTCCCATACAATGGTATGCGGAGAGTATTCGCCAAAAACTTCCGGAGATATTTGAATGGCTGGATCTTCAGGATGTTAACGAAATAGTTATTATGACCCTAATGGTCATAGTGGCTGTAATTAATATGATAACCGCTTTATTAATATTGATATTGGAAAGGACCCAAATGATTGGAATCCTCAAAGCTTTAGGATCAGCAGATAAAAATATCCGCTCTATTTTCTTGTATTACAGCTCCTACATCATAGGAATGGGCTTGTTTTGGGGGAATATAGTTGGACTAGGAGTCTGTTGGGCTCAAAAAAAATGGGCTTTCATTCAATTAGATGAGGCTAATTATTATTTGCATACTGCACCCATCAAAATTGAATGGTGGCAATGGCTTTCCATTAATATAGGCACTTTTGGAATTACCCTCCTTTTCTTAATTATTCCCTCCCTCTTGGTTGGGCGTATCCATCCTGTAAGGGCGATCAAATTTAACTAACAAGTTACTTTTACTTATTCACAATCATAAATTATTGATTAACAGGTATTAAGATGCTTTTTCCACATGTTGTGGAAAAAATACATTAGGTTATGCACCTGAGCTTAATTTTCTTTGAAGAGTTTTAGAGTTTTACATAGTTGTCTATCAGTTTTTATCCTCCTAATTTATTTACTGATACTTATGTGGTGGCTTCGGCCACCATTTTTTATTTATAGTGGTTTCCAATTTATAAGAGCA
Source organism: Bacteroidota bacterium (assembly GCA_041164265.1). Classification (GTDB taxonomy): domain Bacteria; phylum Bacteroidota; class Bacteroidia; order Chitinophagales; family Saprospiraceae; genus CALAZP01. The sequence continues at coordinate 39,395 of JBEAPR010000131.1, forward strand.
AACAGCGTTTTATAATGTGGTTAAATGTTTAACTTTATGATTTTCGTAAACGGAATCATGAGGTTTCTTATCATTATTGTCATCACCCTGTGTCCTCTCCTAATGTTTTCTCAGTTGAGATGGGAAGGTGGTTTTTTTATGGGGATAGGCAACTATTACGGTGATTTGGTAACCAAACCTTATCCAGAGTTAAAAGAATCGAAATTAGGAGTTGGGGCTTTTATGAGGTTAAATCTGGATAAGGAGTGGGGAATAAGATTAATGTTTACTCATGGCTCTATAAGTGGGTCTGATGAAAATGCCATTGATCCCAGTTTGATAGAAAATCGTAATTTTTCGTTTCAATCTAATTATTCAGATATTAGTCTTCTGCTGGAATGGGATTTAGCAGGCAATAGAAGATACGATGAAATGGGTAACTTCCATTCTATTTTTTCTCCTTTCCTAGGTATTGGAATGGGGGGTACATTTTTTCAGCCTATACCTGTTTTTTCAAATATGCCTGATTGGGAAAAAAATCCTGAAATTGCTAAGGACTTAGAATTCGCAGCACCTACTTGGCGCATTAGTTTGCCACTATCTGCTGGAGTTAAAATAGATTTGAGTCCCGCTGTAAGTTTATCGTTAGAAGCTTCTGCTACATATCCGTTTTCAGACTATCTAGATGGGATTAGCTTGTCTGCTAATCCGTTAAACTACGATTGGTTGTTTAACGCAGGTATTGGAATAAGTGTGAGATTTCCCGGTCAATCAAAAGCTTCTAAAACTAATGGGGAAGGCCAAGAAGCCGAATATTTCAACGAAGTGAATTCAATTGCGAATAATATATCCGTTGACTCCGCCGCCAAGCGCTCTGACATCGATGGAGATGGAGTATACGATGAAGAGGACTTTTGTCCTACTTTAGCAGGATTATTGGTCTTCGGGGGATGTCCAGATACGGATAACGATGGGGTGGCTGACTTATATGATAATTGTCCTGAAGAAAAAGGACCAGAAGAATACAATGGTTGCCCGCCAACTGATAGAGATAATGATGGAGTTCCAGATAATAAGGATGATTGTCCAGATGATTTTGGTTTAGCTGCTTTTAACGGATGTCCTGATTTTGATGAAGATGGAATAACCGATGCCTTAGATCAATGTCCAACAATTCCAGGAAGACCAGAAAGCAAAGGTTGTCCTGATATACTTCCTTTTGAAAAAGAACTATTAGACGAATCGGCAGCTGCCATAACATTTGCTTCTAATAGTGCAGTTTTACGCAGCGATGCCATGGATGTCTTTGACAGGGTAGTACTGTTAATGAGAAAATATCCATTCTTTGCATTGTCCATTACTATGCACTCTACTTATAAAGGCAATCAATCTGCACCTCTCCAATTAGCCGAGAAGAGAGCAAAGGCCTGCTATGATTATTTACTTTATCGGGGAATTAGCCCTAAGCGAATGAGTTATCAAGCTGCTGTTCCTGACAATCAAGTAGACAAAGGCAAGCTAGCCTTATCTATTTCGGTTAGGGAAGGTTATTAATAATTTTTTCTATTACCAAAGGAACTCCAATAGTAGCTATCTCAGGAATGATCTGGAGTTGGGGGTGGTGTATCGGAGCCGGATTAGGGTCAATAAGTACCATTGGAGTTTTGGGTGGTACATACTGATATAAGCCTGCAGCGGGATAAACCTGTAAAGAGGTTCCCACAATTAAAAAAATATCAGCAGAGCTCACCCATTCTGCGGCAGTTTCCATGGCAGGAACGGATTCACCAAACCATACAATGTGAGGCCTTAATTGCCCTCCTTTTGGACAAGTATCACCCCATTTTAGATCTTCTTCAATGGGTACAATCCAATCTGGGTTTTTGGTAGATCTGGCTAGTTTTAAGGAACCGTGAAGGTGAAGGATTTCTCGATTTCCGGCACGCTCATGAAGATCATCTACGTTTTGCGTAATGATGGCAACCTCACATTTATTTTGTAATTCTGCAAGGCTTAAATGGGCAGCATTGGGTGCTACCTTTTCTAGTTCCTTCCTTCTTTCATTGTAAAACCTGAGAACCAACTCTGGGTTTTTTGCCCACGCCTCAGGAGTAGCTACCTCTTCTACCAGATGATTCTCCCAAAGACCATCCTGGTCGCGAAAAGTTTTAAGACCACTCTCCTTGCTGATACCTGCACCAGTTAATACTACTATTTTCATCGTATATTTTTAAATACCTGAATATTGAGCTATGATTTTTTCAAATAATGTTCTAGGAAGTAGCCGCTTAATTAATAGAGAAAGTTGTTGCATCGGATGACCAATACTATAAGTGGGCTTAAGTTTTTTACTTTGAGAAATTTTCCAAATTTTTTCAGAGGCTTCTCTAACGGTAATTCCTTTGGAAACTTCTGAGTTAATATGCTGGTGAACCTTTTGGAAATCAAGGGAATAAGGATGCTCCTTTTGGTTTATCTCAGTTAACCGATTTTCATTAATGGACGTTTGCATATCTCCAGCTAAAATGCTAGTACTTTGGATTCCAAATCCCCTTATTTCCATTCGCAAAGCCTCATTAATTTTATTAACTGCTGCCTTACTAGCGCAATATAAACCTCTATAGGGCAAAGCAATTTCAGATCCGATGGAACTGATATTAATTATCTTACCGCCTCCTTGCTTTCTCATTATAGGAAGAATATATTTGAGTGTTAAAACCGTCCCCATAACATTGGTTTGGAAAAGAGCATTCAGCTTATCCATTCCTACAATTTCTGTTGGACTAGCTAGGCCAATTCCCGCATTATTTATTAAAATATCTAGCTGCCCCTCCCGGAGAAAAATATGCTCCACCACCTCCGAAACTTGTTTTTCGTTCGTGACATCCATAGCTAAAGTGGTATAGGGAGTAGCTGGATAACGACTTGGATTCCTACATGTACCGTAAACAATAAATCCATTTTTATGAAAAATTTGAGCCAAACCTTGGCCTAAACCAGCGGAGGTTCCTGTAATTAGAATTACCTTTTGCATATTAAAACAATTGTATTTTTTTTCTCCTCTCTATTTCTAAACCCTCCCAGATCTTTGGAAGTTCCTCAATGATGTCACTTGATTTCATTCCGGTCATCCCCCAGTATTCTGCTGCTAAATCTCCAGCTTTTCCATGTGCATATACGCCTATTAAAGCCGCTTCTTGAGGAGGATATCCTTTTGCTAATAATCCAGTTATAATGCCCGTTAATATATCTCCACTACCTCCTATTGCCATTCCTGCGTTACCAGTGGTATTGAAATATACAACACCGTTGGGTAGTGCTATCGCTGAATGTGCTCCTTTTAAAACCACTATTATTCCAAAATTTTGGGCTATTTTTTGAACTTGATCTAATCTATCCCAATGATTATCAACCGGACCTGCGAGCCTTTCTAATTCTCTAAAATGAGGGGTTATAATACTTTCCTTTGGAATATTTTTTTGCCAATTAAAGGTGGCCATCAAATTCAATGCATCCGCATCTAATACTAAAGGACGCTGGGATTCCTGCATCATTTGTTTCAACCAATGTCTCGTGGTTTTCGATTGCCCTAATCCCGGACCTATTCCAATCGCCTGATATTTATTTATGTTTTCCGGAATTTGTTTTATTTTATCTCGCTGTCCCAATAAACAGCACATAGCTTCTGGACAAATACTTTGCATTATGGGCAATAAGGGTTCAGTCACACCCAGACTCACCAGACCAGTTCCAGTTCTAAGACTTCCTTGACCCGCCAAAGCAATGGCCCCTCCTTTTCCCTTTGATCCACCAATTAATAAAGCATGGCCATTGGTGCCTTTGTGATCAAACTTATTGGGGATTTGAATCAAATCTATAATTTGTTCCTGCTCAATAGTATAATATTTAGTCTTACAATTTTTTATAAATTCCTGACTCAGTCCTATTTTTCTAACCACCCATTGTCCGACATAGGTCTGGTATTCTGGCATCATATAAGCTAATTTTGGAACCTCTATGCCAAAAGTAAAATGGGCTTTGAAGGCTTCACCACCTAAATGAGTATCTATAGCCAATCCACTGGGGATATCAATAGCAATCTTGAGTACCCGCTTTTGTTCATTTAATAATTTGATCCAATCGAGATAATTACCTTCTACTGGCCTATTGATGCCTGTACCTAATAAAGCATCGATGATAATCGAACCTTCTAGGTCCCATTTTAAACTTTTAGGGTGGGTGACTGTGACGGCAGATAAACCTTTAATAGACTTTATTTTTTCAAATTGATATACTGCTTCGTTACTATATTTTTCGTTTTCCAACCTAATGACTGTGATTCGGTAACCCTGGTTAAATAATAACCTGGCAACCACTAGACCATCACCTCCATTATTACCCGGACCACAAAAAAGGTATATAGGATAATCCCTTTCGGGAAAAGTTTCCTTAAACCAATTGCAAAATGATGCACCTGCGCGTTCCATCAATTCTAAACTAGGGATGCCTTCTTCCTTAATGCTAAAGGCATCTAATTCCCTAATCTGTTGATGGTTGAGAATCTTCAATTCAAAGGGGGTTTAATGTAAAATAATATAGCAGACCATCAAGATTACAATCCCCAATCCGCCCTGAATTAGGGTGGAAAGAGTATGGGTTTTATACGCAGTTTTTAAATCCATCTTTCCCAATTGGCTGACAATCCAAAAATAACTGTCATTAGCGTGGGAAACTGTCATGGCTCCTATACCTGTAGCAAGGATTACCCAAATTTTATCTACTTCACTAGTTATCCCTACATTGGCTAACATGGGGAAAACAATAGAAGCAGTCGTAATCATGGCTACCGTCGAAGACCCTTGGGCTGTTTTCAGTCCAGCAGCTATAAGAAAAGGAACCAGTAAAAATAGGGTAGGAGCTATTTTGATGGATGCTAAAAGTTCTGCAAATGACATCGCTTTCAATACGCCCCCCAAAGCACCCCCCATAGCTGTAATGAATAAAATAGGTGCTGCTTGAGTGATTCCTTGTTGTATTGCATCTTTTGGAGCATTTTTAATTAAAAGTGCTGCAATGACCCCTGCTAATAATGCCATGGTAGGATGGGCAATAAAAGAAAGCCAATCGTTGAAACCCCAAAAAAAAGGTCCTATGGTGCCTAATGCCATAAGAGATACAGGAATCAGTAGGGGCATAAAGGAAGAAAAAATACTGGGTAAATTTTTCGGAATATCAATTTCTTTATTTGGTGGTAAATTAATTGAAGGAGAATAGTATTGAGGATGCTGGGCCAAATAAGAGGCAAAAGTCCATCCTATTAAAGACAAGATAAGTGCAAAGAAAAGCCCATAGAGAAATAACAAAAATATATTTTCCATTTCAAAGGTCGCTGCTACTGCAAGGGGACCTGGGGTAGGTGGAACCAATACATGAGTAGCATATAATCCTGTAGCTAAGGCAACCGAAAAAGCTATCAATGATTTACCGGTAGTCACTGAAAGCTTTTTATTTAATGAAGATAAAACTACAAATGCCGCATCACAGAAAACGGGTATGGCTATTAAAAAACCCAATAGATTCATGACAAGTAAGGGGTATTTTGCTGACAATTTTTGGATAAGAAATTGCGCAATAGAAAGGGTTGCACCAGATTTTTCAAGAATCACCCCAATGATAGAACCAAATAGAATGAGTAATCCTATTTGTGAAAAAGTATTGCCAAATCCTTGAGCAATTAATTGAGGAATTTCTGAAACAGGCGTTTCAATTACCCATGCAATAAAAAGCACTGAAATCAGTAAAACCCAGAAAGCATGCCACTTCAACCAGGAGGTGCCTATTACAATCCAAACAATAGCTAAGGCCAACCAAATGAATTCCAAAATCATATTTTGATGGATTTTTGATATCCTCTCATGATATTTACCGTAGTTTGATACAATAATTTTTCAGCTCTTTCTATAGCAGTTGGTAAACTCATTGGTTGGTTGATAATAGAAAAAACGGAAGTAATCCCGTTTTCGTACAACTCGTTTAGATCACCTTCATAGCCACCGGCAATACATATTACCGGAATGTTCCTTTTTTTACCAATGCTTCCTAACTGATAAATGAGTTTGCCAAACTTACTTTGCCCATCTATTTTTCCCTCTCCAGTAATGATCAGGGAGCATTTTTTTAATTTTTTTTCCATATCAGTTAACTGATATAGGGTATCAAAACCAGAATGAATATTGGCCCGGAATAAACCGGCCATTCCTGCCGCAGTTCCCCCTGCAGCACCTCCACCTGGTAAAACTCCAATATCTATTCCCGCCTGATAGGAGATAATTTGAGCCCAATGGCGCATGCCTTTTTCTAATAATGCCACATCTCCTGGGTCGGCTCCCTTTTGGGGACCATACACAAATGTTGCTCCTTTTTTACCGAGTAAGGGATTTACCACATCTGCCGCCACGATTAAATCGATATCTGCCAGTTTCATCGACCAACCCTCATTCTTGATTTGATTTATTTTACTCAAATTTTTCCCGATAGGGTCTAATTCTTTTCCTTTTTTGTTTAGAATCTTTCCGCCAAGGGCTTTGTAAATTCCAAGACCACCATCATTAGTAGCACTTCCTCCTACACCTAAGAAAATTTTTGTACATCCTTTTTCAAGGGCATCTTTAATCATTATCCCAACTCCATAAGTAGAAGTAATCAGGGGATTTCTATGCCGTTTTTTTAATAAGGCTAACCCAGCCGCACTAGATAATTCTATCCAAGCTGTAGGTTCATTCTCAAAAAGGAAATAAGAAACTTGTATGGGTCGAAAAATAGGATCAAACGTATTGACTTTTACCATTCTCCCCTTGACATGCTGTTGTAAAACAGCTATGGCGCCTTCACCTCCGTCTGAAAATGGAAATTTGGAGGTTTCCATCTTCGGCATAACCTCCAAAATTCCTTTTTCTATAATTTCAGCTACTTCAATAGCCGTAAGGCTTTCTTTAAAAGAGTCTGGTGCAATTAGAATACTCATTTTGCACCTAAACTTACTTTTCCTCCACTTTTTCTAACCTATTTGCTAAATCTTCTAAATGAGCTTTAGTTAGAGTATCAGACTGCTTTTTGGCAGCTTTTTCTAAATCTTTTTGCAACTCCTTAAGAGTGTACCGGGTTAAAGATTGTATATCTGTTGTAGAAGAAACATTTTCTGATAATTGATTCAACATGGCATCAACGAATACCTTTTGTAGATTTCTTCTAAAGGGATCAATACTTGAGCCAGCATAGATTTCAGCAAACACCCCTGCTTTTAATTCTGCATATAAATTTGTCAATCCGTATCCTGATGGATTTAAGGTATGGCTTTCAATCAATCGTTTCTGTCTGCTCTCACTTAAGGCATTTCTTAATCCGTAAGTTTGCACCCCTTTAATTCTATCTAACAGTCCGCTTCCTTGAATTTTGTTAAGTATATCTTGGTTGATTAACCAAGTAGGAGTTTTGAAAACTTGATTATTAAGAAATGCTACAGCTCTTTGTTGCTTTTCTTTAGGGACTGAGGTATAAACAGCCCCTTCTTGGCCAAATGTTTTATCGTATTCGTAGACACCACCAATATTACTGGAGACATGACCTACGTACCTTGTAAATTGTCCAATTACTTGTCCGTATATCTCCTCCAAATCTTCATAATCTTGACCTTCTTCTTCAACTTCTATCCACCCTTTAAGGTTCTTGACAATTCTCTTGAGGTTGGCAATTCCTAACTCACTGGCATAAATAGCATCGTCCCCAATATCTTCGGTTTGAGAGGAAGGATCTGTACTACTAGATTGTCCAAACCGATATATGGGATCATCTGCTTTAGCTTCAATCCATTTATTTAAGACTTTTTCTTCTGCATCAGTATCTAAATTTCCCGTAGGTAATTTATATCCCCATTCGATAGACCATTTATCATAAGGCCCAACTAATGGAAATAAACCTGCACCTTCATCTTCTGGTTGAGCAACATAGTTAAATCTAGCATAATCCATAATAGAAGGAGCAACCCCCATTCTTTGCACAAATCCTGGCGCTCTTAAAGAATCAACAGGGTAAGCTGGACTAGATCCCATATTATGTGGCAGTCCTAATGTATGACCCACTTCATGTGCAGCAACGAATCGAATCAAAGTTCCCATCAATTCGTCTTCGAATTTGACTTTTCTTGCATCGGGATTTACCGCTGCAGTTTGCACTAAAAACCAGTTACGCAATAGGTTCATCACATTGTGATACCATAAAATATCACTTTCCAAAATTTCACCTGTTCTTGGGTCGTGAACATGAGGTCCTTGGGCATTTTGAATTTCAGTAGATATATATCTGATAACTGAATATCTTACATCCTCTGGACTCCAATCCGGATCCTCTTCTTTAGACGGAGGATCTTTTGCAATAATGGCATTTTTAAAACCTGCCGCCTCAAAAGCAACCTGCCAATCTTCAACACCTTGTTTGATAAACGGCCTCCATTTTTCTGGTGTACCAGGATCCACATAATAAACAATGGGCTTAATGGGTTCAACAAGCTCTCCTCTTGCATAGGCTTCTGGATCCTTAGGTTCTAATCTCCATTTGGTAATGTAAGTTCTGGTTCCTGCCTTTTGTTCATCGAGACTGTAATCCACCTGATTCACTGAAAAATAACCCACTCTTGAATCGGCCAATCTAGGTTGCATGGGTTCCTCAGGCAATAGAATAAAACTCTGATTCATTTCTAGAGACAAACTTTGAGTAAGACCGTTATCTGGAAGATCAGTTCCATTATAGGTTAAAATATGCCTAACTTCTACGTTATTGGGAAAGGCTTTCATGTAATTGATAAAAGTCCTTTTAGAATCCAGGTTTCTTATTCCAAATCTCTTCCTTTGATAATCCATTAATGCACCTATCATAGGGACATCAGAGGTAAAAAGATTGGTTACATCCACGACTACAGAAGAAGAATCTTCTGCTATCGTTTTGATATCAAAGGTCATGATAATTGGCTCAAAATTATTATTCTTGACTGATTGATAAATGGCTTCTTCTGGATTGGCAACACTAGTATAGGAAACGGATCGCAATAAAATTTTATCCTCGTGACGCTGCCATCTTATTACTTGTTGAGGTCTAGACTTCATACCAGCACCACCAAAACTTAAATTTTTGACGTAACCAGCAATTCTGCTTACCACAAGGATTTCTTTTTCCAGTAGGTCATTATCTAATTCGAAATAATATTTGTCATCCACTTTATGAACGCCAAAAAGACCCTCTTGTGAAACAGCCTCATCTGTAATGATTTCTGGGTAATCTTTGAATTTACTTTTTTTCTTTTGTGCCGTACTATCAATACTAGTTGTATCGGATTCTAATTTCACTTCATCTTGGGCATAACCCATAACCAACATTAATGAGAATAGGAAATGCAACGATATTTTTTTTAACATTTTGAAATTTTTTGGTTTAATAAATCCTTATACCTTGCCTTCTTTGGGCAGTGCTAATGGGGCTTTTAATTTTTCTTTATTGGCACTTTTCATGGCCTCACCCATTTGCATAGATGCAGTAAAGGATGCAACCATTTCAGATAACATTTGACTCCCAGAAGTTGGAGAATTGGGCAATAATACCAGATTACTATTGGCATTTTCTCCCATAGATTGAAGAGTGTCGTAGTGTTGTGTAACAACAATCAAGGCAGAAGCTTCTTGGGAATTAATCCCTACATTATTTAATATATCAACTGATTCTTCTAGACCTTTTGCAATTTCTCTTCTTTGGTCGGCTATACCTTGACCCTGCAAGCGCTTACTTTCTGCTTCAGCTTTTGCTTTGGCCACAATCCTGACTCGTTCAGCCTCGCCTTCAAATTCTGCTGCTATTTTCTTTCTTTCCGATGCATTAATATGGTTCATAGCTGACTTTACTTGTTGATCCGGATCGATATCCGTTACCAATGCCTTAATGATTCCATATCCATAGGTATTCATGGCATCTTCTAGTTCCCTTTTAGTTGCCACGGCAATGTCATCTTTCCTTTCAAATACATCATCGAGCTTCATTTTAGGGACTTCAGCTCTAACTGTATCAAAAACATAAGAGGTTATTTGTTCCGTTGAGCTGTCCAATTTGTAAAAGGCATCGTAAACAGCATCTTCTAATATTTGATATTGCACTGATACTTTAAGTTTAACGAATACATTATCCTTTGTCTTGGTTTCTACCATAACATCTAATTGCTGTACCTTCAAACTCAGTTTGCCTGCAATCTTATCAATAAATGGTATCTTAAATTGAAGACCAGGATGTTTAATACTGTGAAACCTTCCCAATCGCTCTACAATAGCATTGGTTTGCTGCTTGACAGTAAAAATACCAGATGCTAAAATGTAAAGTCCAATTAAAAGAGGTATAATGGTTGCTAGAGCCATATTTTGTGGTTTTAGTTTTTCAGGTTTATAAATTTTTAACTTCTCCTACTAAGTTATTGAGCGAATCTTTAGCATCGCCAAATAGCATTTTTGTCTTATCGTGAAAGAATAGT
>JBEAPR010000132.1:0-10917 GCA_041164265.1 Bacteroidota bacterium
CTACCGATTCATTAAATAGTAAAACAACATACGGATTAGGACCTATTGAGTTTTTAAAAGGAGAAATAGTATTGTTTGAGGGAGAATCATATGTTTCAAAAGTAATAGATAGTATTTCCCATGAGGTTAATAAAGTCCCCTCAGTAAGTGCGCCCTTTTTTGTGTACAGTTCCAATAGTGACTTAAAAATGGTTGAATTCAACCTTGGACATTATACACTAAAGGAACTTGAGGAATATGTAAATTTATTATATAAAAATTATGACCAGCCATTGTTAATCCGGATCGATGGTATATTTGATCAAATAAAACTCCACAGTGTGAATCTCCCAGAAGGTAAGAAAGTGTCATCGCCAAATGAAGCGCACGAGGGATTGACCCAATACGATTTTAAAAATATTAGTGGATCTTTGATCGGTTTCTTTTCTCGAAAACACAAGGCTGTTTTTACTCATCACGACAGTTTCTTTCACGCGCACTTTATTTCCGACGATCGCGAAGTTTTAGGACATATCGATGAAACCAATTTTAATTCTTCAAAAGTAACCTTGAAAGTTTCACAGTAATTCTATATCCTTTGTCAGAGAATCAAAGTTTAATCCTCTAAATATTTTAAAATTAGCGTCAATAAATAATGAGCATTAATAAAATCTCTTGTTATTAGACTAATGAGTGAAATTTTGAATGAGATATCAACTAAAATTTATCTTTGGGTATGGATTAATCTTGGGAAGAAAAATTTTTTTCAAAAAAGAATTGCTGGTTCAAAGATGTTAATACCTACTCCTTTAATGATCCAGGAATATATTAATCATTCTCAGTTGGGTTCTATTATAGATATTCGAACAATGAGGAATGACTTGGCAATTGAAAATGGGGCAGATTTTACTTGCCCAATGACTACTGGGATTTTTTTGAGAATTGTCGCTGAATATAATTTCGAAAAGGTGAACCTGATAGGAAGGGAATTTTATCAGTTTTGGATCAAGCAGGACTCCTGATTCATTAATCATTAGCAGGGATTTACCTATTTTTTTATAGGGCATATCATGAGGATTCATTTGATGCTTACCCAGGTTATCTGGATTCAAACCTACATAGAAAGTTCAATGGGTACCATGAGTTATAGAATGAGGCTCCCCACACAGGTTAATTATATCGTTCAAAGATTGGATAAAAGAGGTTATAATTCAGGAGCTTAGAAAAAGTTTGATAAATTTAGTACATGAAAATAAAATTTTTAATATCTGCCTTTCTTGGAGTTTTCCTAATACCTCCTGTCAAAAGTCAGGATATGAAGTTTGTTCAAAATAATAGACTAATTCTAGGCACAAAAAAAGAAAGAACTGCATCCATTGGAGTGGGCGATGTAGATGGGGATGGGGATTTGGACGTGGTAGTAGCGAATGGAAGGCACTGGCCTGGTCAAAACAGAATATTTATAAATAATGGAAGGGGAATTTTTACCATTTCAAAAGTATTGGGAGACGAAGAGGATACTAGCTATGCGGCTGAATTAGCGGATTTTGATAATGATGGCGACCTAGATATTGCCGTAGGAAATGATATGGCTCCCAATTTTATTTTCATCAATGATGGAAAGGGTAATTTTTCAAGAGGACATACTTTTGGTAAAAAGTACGCTCCAACCCGAAATATGGTGATTGCTGATTTGGACAATGATGGTGATATGGATATACTGATCACCAATAGAGGAACAGAAAATGAAATTTGTTTGAATGACGGCAAGGGAGGCTTTAGCCATTCTATTGGATTTGGTAATAAAAAGGATGCTACTATTGATGTAGAGGCAGTAGACATGAATAATGATGGTTTCAAGGATTTAATTTTGGCCAATAGGGATGGACAACCAAACTATATTTATTTGAATGACGGCCACCTCCATTTTACAAAATCAAATTCATTTGGTAGTGGAAAAGACAACACCCGATCAGTGGCTGTAACTGATCTTAACAGAGATGGTTACCCAGATATAATTACAGCCAATATTGGAGAAGAAAACATTATTTATTTTGGAGATGATTCTCTTAGTTTTCAAAAAAAAGTGGTTTTTGATTCCGATGTATTAAGTTCCTATTGTTTAGCGTTGGGGGATCTCGATTTGGATGGCTCCGAGGATATTATTATTGGAAATGCCCATGCCCCCAATTTTGTATTTTTAAATAGAAAAAATGGAGAAGAATGGGTCAAAATTAAATTATCCGATGAGCATTTTCTCACCTATGATATATCTGTAGGGGATTTGAATGGAGATGGAAGATTGGACCTATTGGAAAGTAATTCAGATGAATACAATATCTATTACTTCAATCTCCTTAATAAATAGAATGGAATGTTGAAGAAAATCAATCTAGATGAGATTTATTGGCACTCTTTAGTAGAATTGATGGAAAAATCTGCCTCCCAAATCATCGGTGTTAGAACTAGAAATTTAATGTGTCTATATGTTGGAGCTCAAAATATATGGTGATGGAGCAGAATTAAGCGTCAAATTAGGAAAGTTTTTTTCTGATTTAATAGGATCAGTTTTTGGAGAAAAATGAAAGTATGCGATAGCTGCAATTGGCTTGGCCACCTAACCCAGAGGGCTAGCTGATGAAATTGAAATGATTGTGAAAGTATATGAATAATATTTAGTTATGGAAATCAAACCCATATTTCTCCTTTTAATTGGAGTGCACCTGCTTTATTTTGGAATCAAATTATCCAGGAAGAAAAAATTAAGGCAAGCTTTAAAAGAAAATCCGTTAATAATTGACGTCAGAAGTGAAGAGGAATATAAATCTGGACATTATAAAAATTCAATAAATATTCCTCTACCCAAGCTCTCCCAAAAAATGGATGATATTCAATCCAAAAAAGAAAAGATCATAGTTGTTTGTGCCAGCGGGATGAGGAGTGGCCAAGCAAAAAGAATGCTGTCTAAACGAGGGATCTCTTGTATAAATGGAGGTTCTTGGAAGAGTTTGTAAAGTAGTTCCACATTAGAGAAATTCATTTCATCATTTATAAATATTTACAAATGAAAATTAAGGTATCTAGTTTAGTATCTCTTTTGATGCTTGTTTATTGTGTGCATGCTCAAGACGACAGTATGCCCCAAGCTCAAGTCTTCGAAAGCATCCAGTCTCTAAGCATTGGTAAAGAGACCCTTAAATTCAATACATTGGCGGGTACGATGGAATTGAAAGATGAAAAAAATAAACCTATAGCACTTCATGGATTTACCGCGTATTTTAAAGAGGGAGGCTCTAAAGATCGACCCATTATTTTTTCTTTTAATGGAGGTCCAGGTTCTTCCTCCTATTGGTTACATATGGGTATCATGGGACCCAAGAGGATTGTAGTAGAGGATCCTACTTACAATCCAGCTGCTCCTTATACTTTAGAAGATAATCCTTACAGTATTTTGGACATGGCAGATGTAGTCATGATGGATCCTATCGGAACCGGGTTGAGTGAATTAATTGGAGATAGCAAGGGTGAAGATTTCTGGGGAGTAGATCAGGATATAAGAGCAACTGGACTGTTCATTATGCAATTTTTAAAAAAATATGGTCGCCTGCAGTCTCCTAAATTTTTATTGGGAGAAAGTTATGGAACCTTTAGAAATGCAGGGGTAATGAATTATCTGCTGGACAGAGGGTTTGCTATGAATGGAGTGATTATGGTATCCGCTGTTTTTGACCTGCGTACTTTGACTTTCCCGCCTAATGATGATTTGCCCTATGTAGTTCATTTCCCATCTTATGCAGCAACTGCTCATTACCACGGACAGTTAAGCGCCTCTATGCAGGAGCTGCCATTAGAGCAATTTATTGCGGAGGTCAGAGACTTTACTGCTAATGAATATATGCCGGCTTTATTTAAAGGTACCTCCATTTCTGATAGTGAAAAGGAGGCTGTCGCCAAAAAAATGTCAGAACTAGCCGGTGTGAATCCGGAATTTTGGTTCCAAGCTCAATTGAAAGTCAAAGCCAGTGAATTCTTCAATGCATTAATGCGCCACGAAGGGAAAACAGTTGGCAGATTGGATTCACGCTACTTGGGTATTAACGAAAACCTAAAAAATCAATTTGCCGTCACTGACCCCCAGAGTGATGCCATTTCTCCTGCTTACACCATCGGATTTTTAAATTACCTTCATGAGGACCTAGGTGTATCTCGAGAACTAAATTATAAAACCAGCGCTCGAGTGGCTGATGCAAACTTCAAATGGGACTGGTCCCATCAGGGTAACCAAGGTTGGGGTACTCAGATTGCTATAAATACCGCTATTGATATGGCTAGTGCTATGAGTAAAGATCCTCATCTAAAAGTACTCATCATGAATGGTTATTACGATTTGGCAACTGTGTTTTATGGAGTAGAACATACGGTTACTCACCTAAATTTAGCTCCTGAAATCAGAGACAATATCATTATGACCTATTATGAGGCAGGTCACATGATGTATATTCATGAACCATCAATGGAAAAGTTTAAAAAAGACTTATCTGATTTTATAGTGGATACCATGAATTAGTTGGGCGTCAAACTTCCCTCTGATTATTGTAATTGATAGATCCTCACATAGTCAATTTCCATTTGATCTTGGATAAACTGGGGATCTATCGCTCCTCCCAAATTTCCCCCCATGGCAATATTTAGCAAAAGATATTGATCTTCAAAGTACGGCCAATTTTCCACAGTTTTATTGGTTGGTTCATAAGTGAAATAAGGTTCTCTATCTACTGAAAATATTAATTGATCAGGGGTCCATTCCAAACCATAAACGTGAAAATTTTCAGTTACATCACTTACTTGAACTTTGGCCACAATGGTGTTATCACCATAAGTGGCTGGTGTATGTACAGCGCATTGTACACTTTCGAATTCTTCAAAAAGTTGTTCCATAATATCTATTTCACCGCAAGCAGGCCATCCTACAGTTTCTAAATTACTTCCAAGAGTCCAAATAGCGGGCCAGGTTCCTTGAGCCTTTGGAAGTTTTGCGCGCACTTCAACTTTTCCGTAAGTGAAGTGAAATTTGGAATTTAGTCTTGCCGAGGTATATTCAAGAGGAATATCTGAATCAGTATAGGCTTCTTTTTTAGCAACTATTTTTAAGGTTCCTTGACTCACATAGGCGTTGTCTAACCGGTTGGTGTAGTGCTGCATTTCATTGTTATACCATCTACCACCATTGGGTCCAAGCGTTTCCATGAACCATTTACTAGAATCTAATGCTGTAGTGGCTTGATCAAATTCATCGCTCCAAACCAGACGATAGGTTTCAGGATTTGGATTTGTTAGGCTAATTAGCGCACCGAGGTAAAGGAAAATAAATTGAAATAGATAATTCATGATTTGATGGGGCTTTTTTTGTTAAACATCCAGATTTACAAAAGCCAATTAAGCTGTGGCTAGAAAATAGATTTAAATTTAAAAAAAAATAGGGCATTTACCTCCAATCTTGAAAAACCACATTCCAACTTAAACCTCCATAAGTTTTAGTTTCTAGTATTTGGTATCCTGCCTTGAGATGAGCCTTCAAGGAACGCGGATTTTTTATATCAACATCAGTGATTACGCAGTCGTATTTTGGAGACAGTATATGTCTAAAATAATCGTACATAGCTTTAACTAATCCTTGTCCCCTATGGCTTTTAGCCACACATAATTGACCCACCAGTATATAATTAAGATTTTTACCCTCAATCCCTTGGATATTTAATTCATCAGCTGCAATAAATAATTCATCCAAAAAACTGTGGTAACCCATAATAGACTTTGGAGAAGCAATAGCATAGCCAACCACTTGACCTTGAGCATCTACTGCTATGACTGAAGGTTCTGCTTCATTCATTTTTTTTAAAAAATCAATGGAGTATTCTGCAGTTACAAAACCCTGACTAGACATTTCCTCCTGAGATAAAATTGACTTATGATTGCGCATTTGAAGATCCTTAATCCCTACAATTTCCTCTTCTGTATCTACTCTTTTAATTTGTACCATAATATCTAATTGAATAAAAATTATAATATTTGAATGCCTGATTATAAATTAATTCTACATATTAATATTCAATATGTAAATTTGTTGTAAATAAATAAGCGACCGTGCGGGCAAAGGTATTAGAGATTTACTTTTTTGTCACCTTTTTACTTTTTTTTCAAATTGAAATTGGTGCTTTTGCTGACAACAGCACTATGGTACTTCCATACAGTTGTTTGAATAACATTTATGTCCCTTTAGATGAGCAGTGTTTGACTATTATTTCTTCTGCAACTGTTACAAGACCTGCTACTTCAGGTTTATTGGTTTATGTTACCCAAGAAGAAGTCCCTTCAGCACTGGGCGCTCAACAAGGAAATTTGACAGATACCATACATGGAAGTGGGAATTGGAAATATGGATTATATGATTCACAATTGGACGAAAAAGGATTATACCAACTCATCTGTTGGGGTCAGATTATATCTGAAGACCATGAAGATCCTTCTTTAGTTAGCTGGTATGAGACGGAAAAGCAACCATTTAAACAATACAATACTTTTGACAAAAAGACTTATGGAACTTGGATGGGACGTTTGGACCCTACCTCAAATCAGTCTTCTTTGAATTTTGGCAATTGGGGTTGTTGGCAAGCCATTAATGAGGCCAATCGTGAAAATACTTTTCCTAATGACTCGATAAGACTTTACGACACCGTAAGTTTTATGGCCAATCATAGTGGCTTTCTAACCATTATAGCCAATCATACTGGGAATAGTGCTCCAGAGTGGGGATTCAAACCCATTATTGCTGTTTATGGACCCAATGGTTTTGATGCTAATCATCCATGTGCCAATTTGAAATGGCTAAGCGGGAATTCCCTTCAGCCTAATATTTTAGCTGGATTTGGAACCTCAACTGATCAGATTTCCCCCTGGGGTATGACTTCATTTCCAGTGGGGGGATTTCAGATAAGTGTCGAGGCGGGGGAGAGATATACATTCTTAGTTACTTCCTTGTCTCAAATAAAGACCTCAAGTGATTTTTTACTTTATTTTTTAATGCAGGATGAAAGTGGTCGTGATATTTTCCCATTTGTAAAAGAGGAAATTTCAGATAAGCTAAAATGGGATAGTTCTTTTGTTTACCTAGACCTCAAAACCACAGACATTAATAAGGTGTACCTTCCCCATCAGGAAAATGTAAGTGAGGATGAATACCCTGGTAATCCTCCTTATAAGATAGATGCCAACTGGTTCCAAAAGGGGAATAAATGGTTGGGAAAAAGAATAAATCAGGATAGTGGATTTTTTAACTTAAGTACTTTATCGCCTACTCCCCAATTATTGGATAGCCTGCTGTATAACTATGGCTTTAGACCTTTAGTAGCGGAAAATTGTCAAACTTGGGAGGTGTCTATTTCGGACTCATTTTCAGAGGAGAAGGAATGTGGTGAAACTATCATTGAAAGAACATTTGTAGTTACAGATATGGAGGTGAGGACGGATTTCGATACGGCTATGGTGCAGCTCTTTTTTCGCCCATTAAACTTACAAGATATTAGACTACCTCCTTTTGCGGTATATTTAGATTGCGAGGATTTATCCCAAAATGATTTTTCGGCTCATCATCTACCTGGACCAGAAGTTACCGGGTTTCCATTTTTCTCAGGACTTTCCGGCTTCCAATCTTTATCTGCGGGTACTTTTTCCCGAAGGGACATTTCTATTGGGGCTTCTTATGAAGATCAAGCGATAGTTGTGGAGGATTATCTGCGGTATTCATTTAGAAGAGAATGGACCATTTATGATTGGTGTCAGCCGGGGACAACTATTTGGTATCAGCAATTGATCTTAGTTGGAGATTGGACTGCGCCCACTATCGATACCCATTCAATTAACGTAGTTTCGAGGTCATATCCGGATCGATGTGCAGGAGGTATATCTATACCAAGAGTGAATGCCACAGATATTTGTTCTCAGACTAGCCAGATTATAGAAGTTTCTGATAAGAACGGTGATGAAGTTGTGAAGGCAAAAATCGAGGGTAAAGATGGGGGACAAATTTGGGGTACAGGAGGTTGGCAAATTGATGCCCAATGGAAGAATGGGGAATTGCAGATTGATGGAATTCCGTGGGGGGAATATCAAATTCAATGGATAGTACAAGATGAACAGGGGAATAGCGATACTTTTCAACAGCAGGTAACGATAATCGATGCTATCACTCCAACATGTGCTGTGGAAGATTCTCTTACGGTCTCTTTTAATAATTCGGGAATTTTAATTGCTGCTAAAAATTTGGATAAAGGAAGTGGGGATAATTGTTATGATTTGGATATTAAAATTTCGATGGATGGTGGAGAAGTTGATTCTAATGAATGGAAGGATTATTTAGAGATTGGATGTGACCAAACGGCCTTTTCATTACCGATATATTTAAAGGCAACGGAGATTAGACCTTTAGATGAGGGGTTCCCTTTAAGTTCAGTATGCCGTACTTTCATTCAATTGAAGGATTCAAGTAGGCCGAGATGCAGGGATATAGAGGAATATATTGTGATGTGTGATGAGCGGTTAGCTCAAGGGGAGGAGAATACAGACGAGTATTGGGACATTTATTTTGGGGATTCTATCCAGCTTTCCCAAGTAATTTTAGCATCCAATTGTAGTTCCATTGAATTGATGGATAATTTGAATACTCAAATTGAATTGGAAAGTTGTGGTTTTGGAACCGTAGTAAGAACCTTTGCTATAGTGAGAGATATTGCTGAAAATTATTGGGCCGATACTTGCACCATGACCCTTTATATTGCGGCTAATCACCGATATCAGGTTGATTTTCCCGCAGATCATTCGGGTAATTGTTCTACAATGAGTATGCCTGCTGTGATACCAATGTCCGAATGGGGTTGCGATTTAATTACTTTTTCTGTCCAAGAGGAACGATTTGGCGCAATAGCAGAGGAGTGTTATCAGATTCACAGGAGTTTTTCTGTCATTAATTGGTGCGAATACGTTCCAGAATGTTCAATTCCATGGACTGTAGAGCGGAGGGACTGGAACGGAGATGGGATAAAAGGGGATGAGTTATCTGTTTTAGTTGCATATGAGGAAGTCCCTTCGGGAAAAGCTACGCAAGTTGATTCTAATGAATCGGTAATGTGGATACTCCAAGGGGCTTCGGGCAATGCCATAGACTCCCTTTCTTTAAAAGAATATAAACAAATGCGCCTTTGTGAGGAGGATACTTTAACCGAAACAGGTCTGGGATTTTTTAAATACAAGCAAATCATAAGTGTCATTGATTCGGTACCTCCGGATATAAGGTTAAATGAGGAAACTTATGAGATTTTTTCTTATTCTAATGATAAGCAAAACGGCTGTTCTTCCACTGTTCAGGTGAGTGGCACCCTTAAAGACGGATGTACTACTCATATAAATCAGTTATTCATTCAAAAAATATGGCTTCGGCCGTTGAATGCTGATGATTATTTAAGTGAAGTTGACCCACAGGCTTATTTTTTAGAAGACACAGTATTTAATATCACGTTGGATTTACCAATAGGGCAATATGAGTTATCTATACATGCAGCGGATGGGTGTGGAAATGTACAATCGGTTTCTACGGAGCTCAAAGTCATTGATGCTAAGGGCCCTGCGCCTATTTGTATAGATGGATTGGCGGTGGAATTGATGCCAGATATAACGGGAGAGGGTGCTGTAGCTGAAGTTTTAGCAACCGATTTCCTCCTCCAGACACCCATTGAAGATTGCAGTGGTGATACCAAAGCATACGATATTGTTCATCTGAAGCCTTTACAAATAGATCCATTAACTAGAAATGGCTCCAGCAGTCTTTTGTTATATTGTAAGGATATAGATTTTTCTGGGTTGCCGCTAACTGTAGCGATTATTGCTGAAGATAGTGCGGGCAATAAAGATTATTGTACCAGTCAATTGGTATTACAAGATAATCTAGAACTATGCGGTTATGGGATCATTAGTGGTCAAATCAGGACTGGAAGTGGGCAAGCGGTATCGGACGTAACTATTTCTGTTAATGATTCATTGGAAGTTACTCGAACCCGATCTGACGGATACTATGCTGTAGGTCCCGTTACTTGGGGAAGAGACTATCTTTTGCTTCCGCAAAAAAATGGAAAGGATACCGAAGGCATAAGCACATTAGACATTGTTCTGGTATCTAGGCACCTTTTGGGCGAAAAGCTTTTGGAGAATCCTTATCAACTGATTGCAGCCGATGTGAATGGATCCAATTCTGTCTCAACTTTAGATATTATTTGGATGAGGAAAATGATTTTGAAACAAATTGATAAGTTTCCTTTCGGAAAATCTTGGAGGTTTATTCCTGGCGATTGGGAATTTTCTGATATTCGTCGGCCTTGGGAAAAGCCTTTCCCTGAAATTACCCAGGTGAGTAAACTAGAAGAGGATCAACAGGAGCAAGATTTTGTAGCCATAAAGGTTGGGGATGTTAATTTTTCATATTTAACTACTGTCGAAGCAAGAGATAATACCCCTTTAATTCTATCTTTTCAGGAGATAGCTTTAAAGAAGGGGAATCGTTACGAAATTACATTTTACGGAAACAAGGAGGAGGTAAAAGGCTTTCAATTTGAGTTGGCCTATAGTGGAATACAAATTGAAGATTTAGTTGAAGGAAAAGTAAAGGCGGAGCATATTAATCGTTCTTTAGGTGATGAAAATAAAATACTGATCAGTTGGAATGGTTCGGGAGCAAGTGGTTGTTTATTCACTTTAGTGATTATTGCTCAAGAAGACGGATTATTAAGTGAAAAGATAAAAGTAGGCAGTGAATGGATTAATCCCGAAGGCTATGTAGATGGGGAGGTGATGATTCCTATAGAATTGAGGGCTACAGCTGGGGAAACACAA
>JBEAPR010000133.1:0-19771 GCA_041164265.1 Bacteroidota bacterium
TATATTCAGCCAGGTCAACCTTCGCAGAACGCCTACATAGAGCGATTTAACCGAACATACAACTCCACAAGACTTCATGGAATGAGGCCGTACCAGTACAAAACACTCATGAACAAAGAAAATATTTCTTCCGAATTTTCCAAGGCTAAAATGAATGCCTCTATCGAGCCAGCCTTGCAAAATTCTCCAGAAATATTAAACAAAGTTCAAGAGAGTTTTGAAGAAAAATTATAATTTAACACTGTCTGAAAAAGGGTAAGGCTTCAATTTTCTGTTGTTTTATTTTGAATTTATTTACGCAACTACGAAGTTGGTTTTATAGATGGTTTTTAAATCAGGAATAAACATATGATTTCATCACTAAAAGTTTAGGTCATATGTCAGTTAATAGGTTTAAAAATGATTTAAATTTTTGACTAGAGCTAGCCATATAAGTGGCTTCAGTGGCTTTTTTACCTACTTTAATGGTAATGGCTCTTTGGGGGAGGGCGGCAAACATGCGTTCATCGGTTACGTCATCTCCTGCTGCCAAAATGAAGTCGTATTCTTCATTTTGAATCAAGGAAGTTGCAGCCACTCCTTTATTGATGTTTCGATTGACTACTTCAATGATTTTGTCCCCATCCATATATTCTATTTCTCCAGTAATGATGCTGTCCAATAAGGTTTTCAGTTCAATGGCCCGCTGTGACCCTAATTCTGGGTCAGTTTGCCGATAGTGCCAAACTAAAGAATTGTTTTTACGCTCAATAAAGGTCCCTGGTGTATTATCGGAGAAAGTTTCCAATATAGGTAGAATGGTATCCATCCATTCATTGTGTGCAAGGTCATTGTGAATCCATTCTCCCCCGGCCCGCTTAATACTCAATCCATGCTCGGCGACTAGTCCCATATTCAAATGTCCAAATTGGGCATCCAAAAATTGACCATCCCTACCGCTGATGATGACCACTTTGGTATGGGGTAATGCCGTTAATTGTTGCAATAGCTCTAGGAGAGTGGAATCGGGAAGAGACTGTGCTGGATCGTTATGAAATCCTACCAAAGTGCCGTCGTAGTCCAGTAGTAACAAACGGTTACTCGATTGCTCAAATCGCTCGAGAAGGTGTTGGATGACCTTCTCGTTCGAGAGTGTTTTTTGTTTTTTACGATCGTGTTGGGCTACTGATTTTAATGCTTTGATAAAAGATGCCGCCCATTTATGTACCGTATATCGCCTGATTCTTTTGCGCAGCCCCTTATTGCGCTCTATCTGCTCCTTTAGGGGCATATCCACCGCTGTTTTAATAGCTCCTGCTAATTCCTCCAAATCATAGGGGTTAACCAAAATGGCCTGGTGCAATTCCTTGGCCGCACCTGCCATTTCACTGAGTATGAGGACACCTGTATCATCAACTCGGGTGGCTAAATATTCTTTGGCTACCAGATTCATGCCGTCTCTGACTGGAGTAATCATGGCGATGTCAGCTGCCAAATACAAATCGATTAAGTTATCGAATTCCATAGAGCGGTAATAATACCAAATAGGCGTCCAATTGACTGTTGCAAAACGGCCGTTTACCCTACCAACCAGTTCATCGGTCTCTCTTTTTAAAGCTTGATAATGCGACACACTGGTTCTTGAGGGTACGGCCAGCATGATCAGCCTGACCTTTTCTAGGTACTCGGGAAACTGCTCAAGGAAAATTTCAAAAGCTTTAATTCGGTTGGTGATGCCCTTGGTATAATCCAAACGGTCAATTGCTAAAATCAAGTGACTTTTTTCCGATTGCTTTTTGTGCATCTCCAATTGCAGACTAATATCAGATTGTTCTTTGGAGGGCAATTTTCCATGAGTCTTCGCAGCCCCGTCAAATTTGTCAAAATCAATACCCATAGGAAAGGTATTTACCGTAACCTCTCTATGATCTTTTAGGATCTCATTAAAGGTGACTTCCAAATTTAAAATGCGCTTAACGGAACTCAAGAAATGTCGCTGATAATCGTAAGTATGAAAACCAATTAAATCTGCACCCAACAACCCTTCCAGCAATTCTTTACGCTTCGGAAAAATTCGGTATAACTCGAAAGATGGAAAAGGAATGTGCAGAAAAAATCCAATAGTTACCTCCGGATTCAAATCCCGAATCATTTGTGGGCAAAGCATCAATTGATAATCGTGTACCCATACATAATCACCTGGCTCTAGATATTGATTGACAATTTCAGCATATTTTAAGTTGACCGCTTCATAGGCATCCCACTGGTTTTCCTCAAATACCATCAGGTGGCTGAAATAGTGAAAAAGTGGCCAAAGACATTTATTGGATAAGCCGTAATAAAAGTCGTCAATTTCCGGTTCAGTAAGGAATACAGGAGCATACCTTCCAGTCTTAAGTTCCTCCTCCAGTTGTATCACTTCCGATTGGCTCAATGCTTCACTCGCTATTCCTGGCCAACCAATCCAAAGGGCATCTCCCTCAGAGTGAAAAGATTTTAATCCTGTTGCAAGTCCACCGCTGCTGGATAGGAAACCATATCCTTCGGTAGTTTTTTCTAATTGAATAGGCAATCGGTTGGAAACGATGATGTGCTTGGACATAAGTTGCTTTTTGGTTGGCAAAGAATGGATTTTGAGCCTCCCGTTATAAAATTCCAGACTTTTGGACTATTTTCCAATTTAACAATAAAATAGAGGCATGGGTTTGAATTATGGTATTATAGGAAATTGTAAGTCTGCTGCATTGGTCAAGGAGGACACCTCCATAGATTGGTTTTGTTTGCCTCAATTTGACTCTCCATCTGTTTTTGCCGCCCTATTGGATTCCACTAAGGGTGGACATTTTAAAATTAACAGTAATAGTGTGCAATCTTACAAACAGTATTATTTAGAGCATACTTGTGTACTCATTACCCAAATATATTGCGGAGATGGTACGATTGAAATTACAGATTACATGCCGAGATATCAGAAGGAGGGAGGAGCCTATCACGCTCCTCCGGAAATGGTTCGATTGATCAGGCCCATCGCAGGTACTCCTGAGATTTCTATTGCTTATCATCCCAAATTGGAGTATGCGGTGGGTAATACCAGAACCTATGAGAAGGTTGATTGCATTGTAAGTGTTTACGACGAAGATTGTTACGATACCCTTTTTTGTTATACCAATGCAGAAAAGGAAGTGGTCTTGAACGGGACCTCATTTACGCTTGATACTCCGCTTTATTTCCTCTTAGCCTATAATGAGAAATTGAAGGTTCCCAATTGGGAAGATTTACAATTAGACTTTGAGCGGACTAAGGTCTATTGGCTCAATTGGAGTGCAAAAACTCCTAAATTAAGCAGATATAATAAGGAAGTTTTACGCAGTGCTTTGACCCTCAAGTTATTGACCTTCGAAAAAACGGGAGCTATTTTAGCCGCAGCTACGACCTCATTGCCTGAAACCGTCGGTGAAGTCCGAAATTGGGATTACCGTTTTTGTTGGATTAGGGATGCTTCCATGGTCATGAAAGTCATCTCTAGATTAGGCCATCAGGTAATTGTTAAAAAATTTATCGCCTATATCATTGATTTGATTCCAGAAAAGGACGAAAAATTACAAATCATGTATGGCATCAATGGCCAAAAAAATCTAGAGGAGAAAATTTTAGATCATCTGGAGGGGTATGAGGGGTCTAAGCCCGTCAGAATAGGAAATGCCGCCTATCTCCAAAAACAAAACGACATCTATGGTATTTTGGTCGATGCGATATACTTTCAGCTTCACAAATTTCCCAACGACAGAGATTTTCATGAAGAAATATGGGGTATAGTGAAAAATATCGTTTGGATCGTACGCAACAATTGGCAACAGCCAGATAAGGGGATTTGGGAATTTAGAAATGAAGATCGACATTTTGTGTTTTCCAAACTCCTGTGTTGGGTGGCGATTGATAGAGCCATCAAAATTGCCGAAATATTAGACAAACCTGAATCCACCAAAAAATGGTTGCCCCTAGCTGAAGAAATTAAAGCTGATATCCATCACAATGGTTGGAATGAATCCATTGGGGCCTATACTCAATCCTATGGTAGTACAGATTTGGATGCTTCTGTTTTGTTAATGGAACCCTATGGATTAGTAGATGCCTTGGATCCACGGTATGTGCGGACGGTGAAGGCGATTGAAAAATCCCTTTGCCACGAAGGATTGCTTTATCGATATAAAAATTCCGATGATTTTGGTGTGCCTACTTCTTCTTTTACCGTTTGCACGTTTTGGTACATCAACAGTTTGTATAAAATAGGTGAAAAAGAAAAAGCAGTTCAATTATTTGATCAACTGCTTTCCTACAGTAATCATTTGGGGTTGTTTAGCGAAGACTTAGACTTTCAAACCAAGCGACTGTTGGGAAACTTTCCACAAGCGTACTCCCATTTGGCTTTAATTGAATTCGCTATGAACATCCATGAAGATTGGTCAAAAAATAGATAATCCATTTTATTGTTTGATTAGCGTAAAAGTATATCGATTATTGTAATCAAATCCGCTGAGGGTGTTGTCCTCTTCCAATTGGAACGTAATTCGGTCATTGGTGTCTGCATTGACGAAACTATTTGAACCTATCGGAAAATAGGATTCTTTAGCAGCTTCTTTGCCTATTTCGTAGATGATCAAATTAGTTGATTGAGCGATAACTTCAATCTGCATTTGCAAATCTTCATTGTAATAACGCCCCTGGTACCCCCTAATTTGTTCTTCGCTTAAGTTGACCAAAACTAAAGTTTCAGGATGAAAATAATCCCATCCGTAGGCCTCGCTAATACTCCGTTTGATTTCATTAATCAATCCCATTCCACTATCAGAATTAGTCATGATGGCAAAGCCTGCTCTATCGCCGTCGGCAAAAGCCCACCAAGTATTCCTGTACCCCTCATTGGCACCACCATGACCAAAGGCTAACCTGCCCTGATCTCGGTAAACCGCAGGGCCAACACCCGTTAGCATCGTTTCTACACTTTTTCTATTTAGAACATTAATGGTTTTGCCATCGTAGATGCGCTGTAATTCCAAAGCAAAATTAGCCAAATCAGAAGGGGTAGTCCATAGGCCCGCCGCCGCCAACTCTGGATAATTGTGCCATTGACCTACTACCAGAGTGCCATCTGATCGATGACCAATAGCAGCAGCTCCTTTATAGGCGTCCGGTAGGGGTTGAAGAAAAAAGCTGTTCCGCATACCAAAAGGTAAAAGAATATTATTTTTCAAATAATCAGGTAACGATCCATCTATCATCTCCTCCATTACCTTTTGTGCAATGGTGTAGCCACCGCCGGAGTAGCGGTAAACGGAACCAGGGACTTCGGTTACTTCTATGGTTGGGGTATTGGCAGGAGATACTCCTTTCAAAATTTGTGTTGTAGTGGGCAATTTTTCTCCCTGAGCATAACCTGGGAATCCATGAACATTTACCCCAGCTTGATGGCTCAACAATTTTCTAAGCGTTACCGCAGAATCTTTTTGTAAGGCATTGTAAGGGACTTTCCAATCTTTGGACAAATAGTTGTTAACCGGTTGATCGATATCGATTTGATTGGTTTGGGCCAATCTAAGTATCCCAGCTGCCGCGACAGGTTTGCTGATCGAAGCAGCCTGAAAAAGAGTATATGGATCAATGCGCCTGCTGCTTTGAAAGCTGTAAGAACCATATCCTTTGGCCCACTCGATGCTGTCGTTTCTAAAGAAAACCATAGAAACTCCAGGGACTTTGTAGTGTTCCATGCGCTCGTACAGATTCATCTTAGGAAGCTCTTGGCCCTCAAATACCACCGCAGGAATTAGACCTTCTTCTACGAGTTGAATGGGGTCTTCTGTAGTAGATTTTTCATTGGATTGACATCCTATAATGCCAATGAGAAGGATTAAAAAGATAGGTAAATACTTCATTTTTTGGCAGCATTGATCTCTTCAAAAAAAATATCTCCATTGGGTACAAAAAACTGGAGTCCGGAGGCCTTGCCCATATTGTCTTTGGTGATTTGTAACGTACCGAAATCAAACCAAGCGTGAGTTTGATGCCAATCTAAATAATAAGTGTCACCATTCCATGGCATCAAATTAGCAGTGAGCAGTGGTGCTTTATCAAAATGAATCTGCAGTAGTCCATCTTGGTTCTTTATTTGGATATCTCCGTATAATGGGCAGTGGTAAGTTCCAAGGATATGCTCTTTAGAAAGACTAGGCTGTTGATGGAGGTTTTCACTACCTGACCATAATTCGTAGTTTTCAGCCCTTCTATCAAAACCTTTATATAAATTCTGTAAACCCCGATCTGCCCAATCAATATCGCTTCCGCCCAATTTTTCTTCCAGGATATCATACATGGCATAGGTGCCTATACCAGTCATGCTGTTGGTTAAAAATACCCCGGCAAAATCCAATTCAGGCACCAAAAATACCCGACTAAACATGCCATCGTAGCCTCCAGAATGGCTGAAGACTTGGTACCCATTCCAATCGAATATGCCCCAACCCAATCCATAACCATCAAAATTTTTAGCCGGCATCAACATTTTAGATGATTTTCCAACCGAATAATTATTGTGGTAGGTCCAAAGTTTTTCTTGGGTAGCGGGTTGTAATAAGGTATCCCCATTCCATATCCCTTGGTTCAATTGAAATTGCAACCACTTGGCCATATCTGCCACACTGGAAATAATTCCACCTGCTGCACCCATATTATCCCAATTGGTCCACTCAATGGGCATATCTCCCTCACGAGTAGTTTTGTGTGGGGTGGCCTTATTAGTAGTGCCCTCCAATTGTTGGACAGAGGTTAAGGTGCGGTCCATTCCGAGTGGTTCAAAAACTGCCTTTTGAAGGTATTGGTCCCAGGTCTCCCCAGTAATCGCTTGGATTACTTCTCCTGCAGCGATAAACATTAAATTAGAATAGCCATATCCCGCCCGGAATGAGTACGCCTTCGGCAAATGTTCCAAAGTGGAGAGGGTTTCCTCTGCTGTTCGCTCACTTTTATACCAAAGTACATCTCCACTAAAAGTACCCAATCCAGCCCTGTGGCAGAGTAAGTCTTCAACGGTCAATTGAGCGGTCACCCATGGATCGTAAAGTTTGAGGTACGGCAGATAATGAACCACCTTATCCTTCCAATCCAACCGTCCTTCATCCACCAATATGCCCAAAGCGGTAGCTATAAAAGCTTTGGTATTGGAGGCAATCGCATATAAAGTTTCTTGGTTGGTAGGAGTATTTTGGTTAATCTCTGTAAGTCCATATCCTTTACTCAATATAACTTCCCCATTTTCAATAATGGCTACCGAGATGCCCGGTACTTCCCATTCTTGAACCATTTTTTCCAAATAGTTATTCAAAGCTACCGGATCTAATTGTGCCGCCCCGGGCAACGCATTAAAAAATAGCAATAATTGAAAGAGTAGTTGGAAAAATTTGCGCATCATAACTGTTTATTTTTTTACTACCGGAATAGTAATTTTAGAAGGATAAACACTGGAGTGGTGTATTTTATTGTTAGCGATTACCGGTTTGGATTCATTGTAGTTTGGACCTCCCGTATTGAGGTTTCTGTCGAATCTTGGAAAATTACTACTGGATATTTCAATCCTCAAGGAATGTCCTGGTTTGAAGTAATTAGAAGTATGTACTGGACTAAAGGTAATCGGATATACCTGGCCATTTTCCATGAAAACTTCTTGGTCGAATCCTTCTCTATAACGCGCCCTCATAATATTTTCATCTAAGTTATAAGCAGCTCCATCGGGGTGGACATCGATAAACTTAATAGTGAAGTCAGTATCTTTAGCGTCCGAGGAAACATACAAAGTGGTTTCAATAGGTCCTGAAACTTCCACGCCTTCTTCGAAGGGGGCTGTAGTATAGACCAATATATCTTGTCTAGTCTCCATGGCCCTTTGGTCAAAGGATCCTCCTTGAATGGCATTGCCTGTGCAACATACGTTACCACCCCAAGAGGTAACCGGATTCAGCGGATCATAGACATAACTATCAGGGTCATTTTCTTCGGGAGGAGAGGAGGTCAATTGTCCACCTCCATACATGGTATTCGCATTGCCCTTACTATACAAGAATAAATCTTGCATTTCTACCCCTTGAGGAGGCCAAGTTTCAGCAGTCTGCCATTGATTACTGCCCATGGTGTAATAACGGACTCGGGGCAACCCATCTAAGAACGCTTCGTTTTCTCCTTTAAGGTGAACATCGTACCAACCCATTAAAAGAGAATCGTAGTTGAATCTGGCGTCTCCTACACTGAGTTCACCCACCACAGTTTCCTCTTTAGCCCTAGTAAAGCCACAATGTAAAGTAGGAGCAATGTGCAAAAATTGCTGGTCCCTTATAGCGGGATCAGTGGCATTATTGCGCACATGGTTAAACAATTCAATATTAGGAGCGGAACTCACGTCGTACCAGCTGACAAACCAATAGGTAGGCTTGTTATAAGGCATGGATTCATGGTATAATCCCCCTTCATACCATTCCGGATCGTTGGGTTTGCGCTTTACCATTTTATCGAAAACTCCAACGGGGCCTTTAACATTTTCAATCAAATCACTCACTGGAAGGTGGTAAAAGGCTTCTTTCCAATCCACAGGTGGAGATTCGGGGTCCAGATCAAAAAATCTAGAAGCTCTGATAAGTTGTTCTTGAGTGGCATCCTTGGGGAAATGAGGCATGATGGCATCATTCTGAACACCGTAAAGCCAAGAGATAAATAACATTTGGGTCGCCCCACCTCTATACCAATTTCCTTGCTCCATAAAAGGACCAACTTGACCCACTCCAGCTCCAAATCCTTGAGGCACCAAAGCTGCATGGGCTGGATGATCTTGGGAAGCTACGGCCATTTGCCATTCTGCAGTAGATGAACAGCCATAGGTAGCGATTTTACCATTGCACCAAGGTTGATTTTCCATCCATTCGAAAGCATCATATCCATCTGTAAGGGGGGTACCTAAAATGTCCCATTCTCCTTCGGAAAAATATCTTCCTCTTTCGTTTTGAACCACATAGGCATAACCTGCTTTGACATATTTTAAGGCTGTCTCGTAAGTTCGAGTGACCATTTTCCCATCTCTCCAAGGGTTGAAATTATATGGAGTGCGGGAAAAAATAACGGGTACGGGTTGATCGGTTTTAGGCCTGAAAATATCGGTTGCTAGCCGCACACCGTCTCGCATGGGCATCATGACTTTTTCTTCAATAATAGCTACTTCTGCCAGCGCTTCATAAGCATTTTGAGCGGATAAACTTAGGTTTACACTCCATAAAAAAAGAATTAATAAAAGGTATTTCATGTCGGTTGTTTTGTTGTTCCTCTAAAAATACAAAAATGTTAGCAGGGTGTATTAGGAGATAATTTTTATCTTAATGAAAAAAGCAGGGAAGTTGAAAAAAATAATGTTTCGCGTTTTCAGTTGGGGGTTGGAATTTTGGGTACGAATAAGACCTGAGCAAGTTGGCCATTTGTTAATGGGATGGTTTACCATCCCACGAACCGCTAAGGCGTTTTCTTTTCCCGAAGGGTTTCAAAATGATTTTCGCCAAGGTGATTTTACTTTGAATGATGGGCATCAGGTGGCCTTTTACGATTGGGGAGGACAGGGACCTAAAATTTTGTTATTACACGGGTGGGAAAGCAATGCTTCTCGTTGGCATGATTTGGCCATCCAACTGGTGAAGGAGGGTTATGCCCCTATAGCCATTGATGCCCCTGCACATGGTAAATCTACTGGTGAAAAATTTACCGTACTCGAATATGGACGTTGGTTGGAGGAGTTGGTTCCACAGGTAGAGCCGTTTGCTGTAGTGGGACATTCTGCAGGAGGAATGGCGATTTTGGTTGCTAGTAAAACGATTTCAAAATCTGCTAAAAAAGCGGTAGTAAAAGCCACCCCTGCTGGTTTAGAATCTCTTTTTGACTATTTTAGGAGATTGGTACATTTGGGAGCACATTCCTTTCAATCATTTGAACTGGCTTTTGAAGGGGAATTTGGAAAGCCTTACAGAGATTTTACTGCTCTAGACTATATTAAAGAGGAAATGCCGAGTGGGTTGATTTTGCACGACCAATTGGATGAGGTGATTCCTGAAGAGGAGGCGAGATTGATTGCTCAAAACTGGAAAAATGCGGACTTGGTTTGGACGAGAGGATTGGGACACAGCCAAAAATCTCCAGAAATTTACCGCAGAATCATAGACTTTTTAAAAGAAAAATAAATGGTTAATAAAGTATTAAAATCTTTCAACAGCATTGGTAAGGCTGGATTGGGCGGATATATCGTAGGCTCGGCTTTATTTGGAATAGCGATTATTGTCTTAATGATATATGGTATATCTACTTGGGCTGATCAATTAATTGAAATTAAGCAAACTACCATTGATAGTTTGGTAAATATCGCCATAGGTGCTGCCACTGGCATTGCAGGATGGTTTATGTTGCCAGCTTTTTCGGCTTTATTTGTCGGTATTTTCGTAGAGAATATCATTCATAGGGTAGAGCAAGCGGAATATCCCAATGAAATGCGCGAAAAAGCACCTGGATTTTGGCCTGATTTTATTCACGATATACGGTTTACCATCAAAGCTTTGGTATTAAACATATTGGTATTACCCCTCTATGCCTTTGGAATTGGTTTTTTGGTGTCGATTATACTCAACAGTTATCTCATTGGTAGAGAATTTTTTGAGGCAGCAGCGGGATACCATTTGGGAAAGGATCGGGCTAGGGATTTAATTGGGTCTTATAAAATGGAGGTATATGGAGGGGGATTTATTTTGACCCTGCTGACTTTAATTCCGTTGGTAAACTTTTTTATACCCCTAATATCTGTGGTGTATATGGTGCATACCTATCACCGATTAAAATGAATCAAATATGAAAATGCCTTTAGTCGATCCTGTTGCTCAGGCGGAGGATCAGGAATTGAATGCGCTCATTACGTTTTATGAAGAGACGCTGGGGTTTTGTCCCAATAGCGTTTTGACCATGTATCATCGACCTAGAATCGCTTATGCTTTTATCGAAATGAATAAGGCGGTGATGGAAAACAAAGGAAGGGTGACCAGTGCATTGAAGCGATTGATTGGTTATGTGTGCAGTAATGTAGCTGGTTGTCGGTATTGTCAAGCACATACTATACGTGCTGCTGAAAGATATGGGGCTCCCGACGATCAATTAAAACACGTTTGGGAATACCAAACCCATCCCGCTTTTACCGAAGGTGAAAAAGTAGCCTTGGAGTTTGCTCAAAAAAGCGCAGAGATACCCAATGCAGTAGATCAGGATTTGGCTGAAAGAATGAGGCAGCATTGGAATCCGGGTGAAATGGTTGAAATACTGGGTGTGGTAGCGCTCTTTGGTTATCTCAATCGTTGGAACGACAGTATGGCGACAACCATCGAAAATGGTGCGGAAGAATCGGGGGTTGAATTTTTGAAGGAAAGGGGCTGGGAGGCCGGCAAACATAAACGATAGTTTGGAAACTAATTTAATGCTGATATGATGCGTATTCTTATTTTTTGTTGTCTTTTCTTTAATCTGTCAAGCGTAGTTTATTCACAAAACAGCATTGCGGTGGTGGATCAATTTGTTGATTACCATAGGCAGGTAGAGGAGAATGCTCATCACCAACTTATTCGCTTAACCACTATTATTCCAACGCTTCAATTAGATATTAGATATGCGACGAATAATAATTTTACAGGGGTACAAATCTACCCAGAACCTGCTGCTTACGCCAGACTTTCTGTAGCCAAGGCATTAAAAAAAGTTCAGGATTCTCTAATCACTTATGGTTACGGTTTAAAAGTATTTGATGCCTATCGACCTTATGATGCTACGGTTCAGATGTATGAGGTGTATCCGGATTCTACTTTTGTAGCGAGTCCCAAACGAGGTTCTCGCCACAATAGGGGTTGTGCAGTTGATTTAACGTTGGTGGATTTGCGAACAGGGGAGGAGCTGGCCATGCCCACCCCTTATGATGATTTTACGGAAAAGGCTCATTTCGAATACGAGGGGGTATCGACGGAAGTACAAAAGAACAGACAGCTGCTTCACGATTTGATGACCCATTTTGGTTTTGACCAGTATCCCGCGGAATGGTGGCATTATGACTACCGGGAATGGAGGGACTACGATTTAATGAATTTGTCGTTTTCAGATTTAGCATTATACGAGCTTTTACCGCCAGGTGCCATTGATCAATTGGTAAATCGTGCTATGGATTCTATGCAGGTGGTTGGTGCGGCCATCGCTCTGGTAAAAAATGGTCAAGTTTATTATGAGAAAGGATTTGGGAAGACTTCGGCCGAGGAGGGCAAGGCCGTGGATCCGATGACCAATTTTGCCATTGCTTCCAATACTAAGGCATTTACAGCGGCAGCACTTTCCCTGTTGGTGGAACGCGGCCAGATTCAGTGGACCGATCCGGTTGTTGAGCATTTGCCGGAGTTTAAGATGTATAATGATTACGTGACCAATCACTTTATCATTGAAGATTTATTAACGCATCGCAGTGGTCTGGGTTTGGGTGCAGGCGATCTAATGTTTTTTCCCGATGGAACCCATTTTACAATCACTGATATACTGACTAATTTTCAGCATTTTGAACCTGCTTCTGCGTTCCGTACTCAGTTTGATTACGACAATGTCCTCTATATCGTGGCTGGAGAACTCATCAAAAGGATAACGGGTCAAACTTGGGAGGAATTTGTTCAGAAAGAACTGCTGGAGCCCTTGGGAATGGAGGGTACTTATGCTTCTATTCACCAAATCACGGATAGGGCATCAATAGCTACTCCCCATGAGGTGAAGGGAGAACAAATAAAAGCAGCGAGTCACTTTGAAAAGCGAATTAATGGTGCAGCAGGTGGCATTTATTCCAATGTCCACGATTTGACAAAGTGGATGATTTGTCAATTAAATGAAGGAGTTACTCAAGAAAATAAAGTTTTATTTTCAAAAGCGAGTCATCGCAATATGTGGTCTATCAAAACTCCTATGGCTTTGAATGCAGAGGGCCCGCGAAGTACTAGATTCAGGGGATATGGCTTGGGTTGGTTCCTAAGTGATGCTGGAGGGGCTTACCGGGTTGAGCATACTGGGGGACTTCCAGGGATGTTGTCGAAGACTTTGCTGTTACCTGAGGAGGATTTCGGTTTGGTTATTTTGACGAATACTAGTCCCGATGGAGGGGCCTTTTTTGAAGCGGTATCCGAAACGATTGTTGATCGAGTCGAAGGCCAATCTGGGGTGGATTGGGTGAAAAGTTACAGTGGCTATTTGAAGCAAGGAAATGCTCAGGGGGACGAGGCATTAGAAGAGGTATGGAAACAAGTGGGCAAGGTGAATCAGGAGGCAGGACCTTGGAAGCAAATTGCTGGAGTATATGAAGATCCATGGTTTGGAGAAGTCATTATTGAGCTTCGAAAGGATCAGTGGTGGTTGACTTGTACTCGTTCTCCTCGTCTGAAAGGTCCTATTTATTGGCTCGAACAAGTTAAGTTTGCCGTACAATGGGAATATCAAGAGATGAATTGTGATGTTTTTGTTTATTTCACCTTCGGTAAAAATGGGATTTCAGAAGGGATGACTATGGAGGGAATTTCTCCTAATATGGATTTTAGTTTTGACTTTCAGGACTTAAATTTTTTTAAAAAATAGCTATGGGTAAGTATTTATTTTTTTCTTTATTACTAGTGTGCGCTTATTCGCTTAATGGCCAAGATATTTGGTATGTCAATGCTGATAATGGATTGATCATTAGGGATCAACCTGATAGGGCAGGGAATAAAATAGGTAAATTAATTTATGGTTCAAGTGTATTGAGGTTGCGGGAAACAAATACTGAATTGGCTATTCAAGATGGGGAAGATTTAATTCGTGGAAATTGGGTGGAAATAGAAGAAGTCGATGGCCAACTCAGGGGCTATGTCTTTAGTGGCTATTTAACTTCTGATCCTGTAAATAAAAGAATTGAAATGGTATTTGATGATTTAACATTGGTGATGGATTTGGGGACATGGAAAGTGATGGATTATGGCAGCACAGTATTGGGTGATACTGCAAGAGTTTACCTGGATTTAGGTGATACTCCAGAAAATAAATTATTTACCTTAAAACATACTGAATATAAGGAGGTCAGAATTTTTCAACGTCATGAAAATAGTGTATCTATTTCTCAAGAAGGACCCCATTGTGATTTGTTTGATTGGAAACACTATTATTCTGATTGGCAGGAATTAGAATTTGATCCTGTAGAAAATAGTTTTATATCTAATTCATACAATCAAAATGATTGGAGAAAATTTATAGAGGTTGAAATAGATGAACTGATTGAAGCAGTTGAATTGACGTGTGGGGAGGAGTGGTCACAACTTTTGGGGCATATTAGCGATGTAAATGAATATCCTAGTGGCGTATCCATGAGTAAAATCATTATAAAGCTAGTACTTACAAAACAGGAAGGACCTAATCAGGAAAAAATTATTGAGTTTGAAATCCCTATGGGGTGTTAGTAATATCAGTTCATATTTGGTGTTTATCATCTTTTCTAGTGATAGAGTATATATCTGTTCTACGGTCTTTTAAATTTCTAACGCTTCCGAATTGATTCAGCTGTCGCAGCATATCGATATCCACATCTGCTATTAATATCATTTCAGTATTTGGAGTTGCTTCCGCTTTCACTCCATTGGTGGGAAAGGAGAAATCGCAAGGTGTAAATACCACCGATTGAGCGTATTGGATATCCATATTGTGCACCTTTGGTAAATTACCTACGCTACCTGCTATGGCTACATAACACTCATTTTCTATCGCTCTGGCCTGAGCGCAATTCCGAACTCGTGAATATCCATTTTGGGTGTCTGTTAAGAAGGGAACAAATAAAATATCAATACCTTCATCTGCTAAAAGCCTGCTTAATTCGGGAAATTCTATATCGTAACATATTAGAATACCTATTTTACCGCAATCGGTTTGGAAGGCCTGAATAGTTGATCCACCTTGTAAGCCCCATACTTTGGCCTCATCTGGAGTGACATGCAATTTTTCAAAGCGATCAATACCACCGTCCCGCTTACACAGATAGCCGACATTAAATAGATCGTTTTCAATCATTTCCGGCATACTTCCGGTAATAATATTGATGTTATAAGAAATGGCTAATTCGGCAAACCTGTTTTTTATTTCTTCTGTATATCCTGCTAACTTCCTAATAGCCTCTGGTTCGGAAAGTTGGTTGTATGCAGACATCAATGGAGCGTTAAAAAATTCTGGGAAAAGGGCGAAATCAGCTCTGTAACCTGAGACGGCATCTATAAAATATTCAGCTTGCTGCATGAGTTCGTTGAGGTTTTTGTATAATCTCATTTGCCATTGCACCAAACCTAATCTGACCACTGATTTAGTGGTCACTGCATTATTCGTTTGTCGCTCGTAATACACATTGTCCCATTCTAATAAAACGGCGTATTCTTGAGACTCTTTATCTCCTTCTAGGTATCCTTTTAATATTCGTACAGGATGAAAATCATTGGACATTTGAAAATCAAGTACAGGGTCATGAATTTCCTTATTCCTTACCTTTTCTATGTATTCCCTAGGGGTTAATTCTTTAGAATATTGATGATAATTGGGAATTCTTCCTCCGAATACGATCCCCATCAGGTTTAGCTTTTCACAAAGTTCTTTTCGGTAGTCATACAATCTTCTACCCAAGCGCAAGCCTCTAAATTTAGGCCTTATAAAAATATCAATACCATAGAGTTTGGTGCCTTTACTCGTATGAGTCTTAAAAGTATAAGCAGCCGTAATTTCTTTGTAGGTATGTTTGTCGTCGTATAAATCATAATCAACGATAATGGAAAGGGCACAACCAGCTAATTCCCCATCTACTTTAATTCCTACTTGCCCTTCAGGAAATTTTTCTATTAGTGATTTGATTTGACGAGCACTCCAAAATGCATTGGGTATGTTCGCATAAGCTTCCATCATGGAGGCTTTAATCTCTTCGTAATCATTCATGGTTAGATAAACGATCTCTATATTTTCTATGGATTGGATGTCTTTTTTGGCTTGCATGAAGGATTATATTTTATAGAGAATTAAGTCTCAAATATACTTTTTAAGGATTTGAAAAAAGAGATCAATATCCATTAGAAATGGGTAAGAACTGTTTGCCGCATTCGAAAATGATATAGCAAACAAAATAATAGACTCTTTTAACTCATAAACTGAAAGCTACATATACATTGCCTTTTGCAGTTCCCAATTTACTACCTCCGCAGGCAATGACAATATATTGTTTGCCATCAACCATATAGGTAGCTGGGGTCGCAAATCCAGCAAAGGGTAATTTGAATTTCCAAACCAAGGTGCCATCTTCAGCATGGTACGCCCTGAAGTAACCATCTTTAGAAGCTGCTATAAATAATAATCCATTTTCCAATAGCAAGGGACCGCCATAATTTTCAGTTCCCGTTCCGTAAATACCTTTTTCAGCCAACTGGGGTTCGTCTCCAAAAGGAATTTTCCATTTGTATTGGCCAGTATTTAAGTCTATAGCATTCAACGTACCCCATGGTGGAGCTATCCCAGGAAGTCCATCTTTATCTAACCACTTATTATAACCCTGCATGCGATATTCAATGGGAGTGGATACCTCCTCCGCGGTCAAAGGTTCTTTCGATACATTGGAATCTTTATCTAGAAAGTCTAATAAATCATCTATATCCTCATCAGCTAATTGCGGAAAACCAGGCATCATTCCTTTACCCTTAACCACTATATCTCTAATGAAGGCTTCTTCTTTTCTATCCAAAATATTTATTAAAGACGGATAACCGCTAGCTGGGTTACCTTTTAAATTCTCCAAATGACAACTGGCGCAGTTTGCCTGATAGAGCTGAGCGCCTCGGGAAACTACCATTGGGAGTTTTTCTTTACGCTTCATTTCCATAATCCATGGCATTTCATTAGAATTGATGTAAATGATTCCCTTTTTGGGGTGAGCCGCTGCGCCTCCCCACTCAGCTCCTCCATCAAAACCTGGTAATATTAGGGTACCTTTTTCCGAAGGAGGGGCAAACCATTCCTTGTCTATTCTTGAAAAGGTTTTCAGGATTTCATCTGGTTCTGTAGAATATGGATTGAGATCCGCTGTGGTTATTTCATGAGCGGAACGGGCAAATGGAGCGGGTAAAACCGGCCGAGGTTGAGTGGGCCAGGATATTTCTCCATGCAGAGTTGAGGAGGGAACAGGGATTTCTTCTATATCAAATAGAGGTTGGCCGTTAAGCCGATTAAAAAGAAATACATATCCTTGTTTGCTGATTTGGGCTACCGCTGGAATCACTTGACCATCTCGGGTGATATCAATCAAATTGGGTGGAGCAGGGAAATCTCGATCCCACAAATCGTGGTGAACAGCTTGGTAGTGCCATATCTTTTTTCCCGTATTGGCATCCAATGCCAAGAGGGTATTGGCGTAGAGATTTTGTCCTTTTCTATTGCCGCCATAGAAATCGTACCCTGCAGAACCTGTGGGTACATAGAGGATTTCATGCTCTTCATCCACTGCCATCCCCGCCCAATTGTTGGCCGCACCAACTTCTTCATTGAGGTAGGCACTAGGAGGGAACGTTTCATACCCCTCTTCCCCGGGATAGGGGATGGTGTGAAAAGTCCATACCAATGCACCTGTACGAATATTGAATGCCCGAATATCACCCGGTGCTGCATCCTCGCCCTCAGAAAGTCTTACTGGCATAATAATAAGGTCTTTGAAAACGGTGCCTGGAGTGTTGGAGGTGAGAAATTTTTCTTTTGCTATTTTAGGCAAAC
This sequence comes from Bacteroidota bacterium, assembly GCA_041164265.1. Classification (GTDB taxonomy): domain Bacteria; phylum Bacteroidota; class Bacteroidia; order Chitinophagales; family Saprospiraceae; genus CALAZP01. The sequence goes on from JBEAPR010000133.1 coordinate 17,869, forward strand.
CAAGATGTAAGTCCACTTTTCCACTATCGCCAAAACTTAAGATAGGCCGCCCATTGGCTGCATCCAAAGCCCAAAGGTGATGACCTACGGTGTATAATATTCTTTGATCCTGTCCATCTTCCCAATAGGCAAGTCCTCTGCTGGTGCTTCCCCATGCTTTATCCAAATCGGTGGTCCGCCAAATTTCCTCCCCCGTTGCTGCATCGAGTGCAAAAGCTTGTATATATGGACTTACTCCATATAATACGCCATCTACAATTAAGGGATTGGTTTGAATCTGACTGCTATCGGGATTTTCATAGATCCAGGCCACTTTTAGCGAGTCAATATTTTCAAAGGTGATTTGATTGAGCTGAGAATAGTGGTTGCGGTCTTGGCCTCCTAAGTAGTAGGGCCAATCGACTTGCTTTTTGCAGGACACACCTATTATGGCCAATATTGAAAGCAGTAGGAAGGCGTACTTCATATTATTCGAGGCGCTATTATAAATATTATTCATATCAAGATGAAAGTACCAAGACATCAATTTCCTCAGCCAGTGCCCTGTCCTTTTCAGTGACTAGGTTTCCGGCATCGTGTGTGGTCAATCGTATTTCAACTTTGTTGTACACATTACTCCACCAGGGATGATGGTTGTGTTTTTCCGCCAAAATAGCCACGCGGGTCATAAAGGCAAAAGCCTCTGAAAAGTCTTTAAATTCAAATAATCGAATGAGGGTATTGTTTTTTTCTTCCCACATATTGCTCTTAGTAAAATGATTTAATCCTAATATATCTAATAAAAATACTAAATTTTAAATCTTTATATAACTTCGGAATTAAAGCTACCAATTATCATTTTGATTCTTTGTGGCATACTAAACAAAATATGAGTTTATGGAGAAAAGAACAGCTGTTGTATTTGGAGCAACCGGTTTAATCGGAGGCTATTTAGTTGATTTTATTTTGAAAGAAGAGGACTTTGATCGATTAATAATGGTTTCGCGAAGGCCAGTTGACAAGCAGCACCATAAATTAACAGTAAAGATTATTGACCTATTTGATTCAAAAGCCGTAGAAGAAGCCATTCCAGAAGAGGCGGTCGTATTCTCTGCTATTGGGACTACTATGCGAAATGTCAAGGGGGATAAGGCCCTTTACCGCTCTATAGATTATGGTATCAATATGTCTATTGGGGATGCCTGTGTAACTAAAAATGCCGCCATGTTACTATTGGTTTCCTCTATTGGGGCCAACAGCAAAAGCAAGAATTTTTATACTGCTTTGAAAGGAGAGATAGAGGATGCCCTTCGGCAAAAGCCCATTAATCGATTATTAATATTCCAACCTTCTTTACTGATGGGCCAACGCCAAACTTTTCGGTTTGGGGAGCGAATGGCACAAATCATCATGCCCCTCTTTAGTTTTTTAATGCCCCAGAAGTACAGACCTATACACGCCTCAGCAGTGGCCAGGCAAATGTTGGACGCCGCCAATGATTTGGAGAAAATAAATGGACGGCCAAAATAGGCCTATATAAAAATAAGTAGAAGTTAGACCTATTCAGGATGATATAAAAAGTTGATATTCAATTTATTTATATATTAATTTATAATTTTTATATTGCAACTGTTTAGTATTAACAATAAAAAATGTATTGAAATGCGCCTTCCATTAATGTCTGTAATTTTCTTTTGTTTGAGTAGTTATTTTGTACATGCTCAATCTCCCGATAAACTAAGTTTTCAGGCAGTAATACGAGATTCCACTGGAGGTTTGGTGCTAAATCAAAGTGTAGGCTTGCAAATGAGTATTTTACAAGGAAGTGTTAGTGGTAGTAGTGTTTATACAGAGACACATAGCCCCACTACTAATTCGAGTGGACTAATAAGCATTGAGATTGGAGGAGGAACGACTATTACGG
>JBEAPR010000134.1:0-3481 GCA_041164265.1 Bacteroidota bacterium
TGGGATTATGGAACAGCTGAGGCGGGGAATAATGGAACTCACGAAATGGATGTGGCGAGATGGGCTTTACAAGTGGACTATCCTATACATGCTAAAGTTGCTGCAAATAAAAACCATTTTACCGATGATGGATGGGAAATGTACGATACGATGTTGGCTGAATTCACTTTTGAAAACCAAAAGACTATTCAGTGGGATAGCAAAAGCAGAAATGGCTATTCCACTTATGGAGCTGATAGGGGCGTAATAATCTATGGCAGTGAAGGGACTGTATTTGTCAATAGAAATAAATACATATTGCACGACCGATCGGGAAAAGTAATTCGTGAAGTTACTAGTGGAGGAACTGAAGCGGGGACTGCTCTGGGAGGAGGTGGCGATATGACAACAGCGCACCTTGAGAACTTCTTCCAGACCATTCGAGGGGTAGACCAACTTAACGCACCAATTGATGACGCAAGTATCAGTATGGCAATGGTTCATTATTCAAATGTCGCTTACAGAATTGGCGAAGGATTTGAAATAGACCAAACAGGCAGAATGTTAAGTAGAAAGGCTATGGAATTTTGGGGAAGAGAATATGAAGATGGCTGGAAACCGACCTTCTAATTTCTCTTCCCCGAGAATCTTTTTTATTCTATCAATACCATTTTTCTTGTAGAAACAAAGTTTCCAGCAGTTAAGGTATAGTAATATACACCAGAAGCAGACAATTCCTCTTTGGTAATTTCAACTCGGTGGTTACCTCTTTGATAATTACCATTTATGGTTTTGACTACCCTTCCAGTAATATCTGTGATGGTCAGTGTAGCAGCGCTAGCTTCACTTAAGTAGAAATCTACGATTGTGGCCTGTTTGAAGGGGTTTGGCAAATTTTGCATCAATTTAGTTGCTCCTTCGGCTAATTCTGCTTCGGCAAACTCGATATTTACACCTTCAATTATTCCACCAGGATTATAAGCTTCTGCACTTAAATTCCTTTGATCAATGGATATCATCTCACTTAACCTTCCATTTTGCTTGGCCTTAAATGTAAAGCGAACCAAATCAGTAACATCGCTTTGTTCAGCATAAAGTTGAGCTTTTTTCGTCCAACTTAACAAAACAGTGTTTTCGCTTTCTAAATAATTGAAATTCTCTTCATTAACTAGGGCCTTTTCAATCTTAATCATTTCAATTCCATTAAACTTAACTCCAGTTTGGAACCCGGTAATATTGGATACGTTTCCTTTTACCTCTATTTCATATTCATTACCCTCTTCTACCTGAAGATTTGGAATACTTAAAACAAATGATTGATTGCTTCTTTGTTGAACATCGTTGATAGCAGAATTATTCACATCCCCTACTTTGATGGCAACAAAATCCACTTGAACAGTACCCTGAAGGTCGTTTATATTAATTACTTCAGGGAAAGAAGCACTCCATGGATTTTGAGGTACTGGGAAAGAATATGCAGTAGGCACAAATCTCCAACTGGTATTGCCTGCAAAATCAGATCGCTGTAACAACAAGTTTTGTCGGAGGATAATAAGGTCTAATGTAGAAATAGACCCTGAATTATTAACATCCGCTGCAATGAGTTTGTAAGGGCTATTCAACAAGGAGGTACCTAATATATGCTTACTGATCAATACTAAATCAAATGTGCTAATTCCATTTAGTAAATCTTCCGTTTTATTTGGAGCAATAGTATAGTCCGAACCAATCTCCAACCCTCCTATACTAAATGAGCCATCTGCTTGGGTTATTCTTTCATACCCTAAATTGGTACCATTAACTTGTAAATAAACTCCAGATACGGTTTCATTTTCTTCCGTAGTAATTATTCCTGTCAATTCACCAACTTCGGGGCAGGGCGTCAAATTGTCCTGAACAGAAATGGTGGTAATACAATAATCCTTATTCTTTCCAGCGGATTGATCTGTTGCAATAACAGCAACACTAAGGGTTCCCTTATCACTACAACTTAAAATCATGCTGGTTGTATTAGCCAACTTAATTTCATCAGCAGTTTTTTGATCACCCGCTTCGGTAAGTAATCTGGTAATATAATAGGTTCCACTTTCTCCCGAACAATCGGCAATTGGGGAATTAACTAAGAAATCCTTAGCGGCTACTTCCGCTACGCCCAATTGGCCATCTTCTAAAGGCATTAATTCAACAGCGAATCCTTCTATACATAGTGGAGCTGGACCTTTTGCATCATATACAGTAAATACGTGGTCTTCCGTTCGAACATTTCCACATCCATCCCTAGCTACCAATCTCAACCTATGTGTGCCGGCTGGCAAATCTGATCCCTTGTAGGTAACCGTACCATCAGCTTGCTCTATATCAGCAAGTACATTGTATTCAAAATTATCGCTATTAGATCCAGCATCATTGCCTGCATCTAAATATGCTTCAGTTACTTCAACTTGATTGATATCACTTGTGCAATCATCTCCTAAAGTAGCTACAATCTCAACATCACCCGGACATCCCTCCTCATTGCTGTAACTTGGGAAAGAATCTTGTTCAGTTGAGAAAGCAATCGTTGGTTCCTCATCATCATATACCTTGAGCACTTGTGTATAGGTAAAATATCCTTCCGAGTGATCCGCTGAAGCTACAGTCCAATATAAGTCCCAATTAGAGGTGGTATAATCTGAAAAATCAATGGAATCTTTCTGTTTGTCGCCAGAAAGCCAGAAAACAACTTTCGAATTAGGACTAACCAAGCCTTCTCTTGCAATGGTATCTCTCCTATCAGCCCTATTTTGATAGTCTCCTTTAGTTTCCTCGTCTTGATAATCCCAAAAAACGTGCTGAGTTTTTTCTTTATATTCCACATGAATGGTGTAGGAATCTCCTTCTTTGCCATCCTCATCCATATCTAATCTTTCCAACTGAATAGGAGAACCGTCTTCTTCAAATTCACACCAATTGATAATATTGAAGGTCCTAAATATTTTATAGCATTCATCCGCCGAAGCATCAAATTTTTCTTCCACCCTTGATATGGTGATTAAATCGCATCCACCTTCACTATAAATTACGTCATCTTGATCTAGATCCTCACACTCCTTTACCTCATCAGCCGGGAAAGTTATGCTGTAGCTATGATTCTCACTAAAGACCAAAGACATTCTGCATGAATCAGCAAATTCTTTATCATCTATCTGTCTATAAACTTTATAATACCGATTTACCCAACCATAACCACATTGATCTATAGATGATTCCGTATCAAAGACTTCAATATTGGAGCCGCAAAGCTCTTCGATGGAAACGTTTTCTAAAGTAATTGAATCATCAAAAAATCTATTCCAAACTTCTGAATCACCTCCTAAATTGTCTCCTGAAGGCAACTCATCACAAGAGTAATACACGGTACCTATATCTCTACATTCTGGTTGAGTCTTGTCAACAGGAACAATATTAGTCCAACATATCGTCTCATTATTAGAATCGTCAGTAACTTTTAATTCAACCAAAA
>JBEAPR010000135.1:0-19164 GCA_041164265.1 Bacteroidota bacterium
AGCAATTGCTGGCGTTATAATTGCTTTGATTGTAGGGCTATATGTTTCAGATGAAACCTTTTCCCTCCTTATATCTGCCATTATTATAGGAAGTTTAATACTAATGGTTATTCAAGAGAAATTTGGATTGCCAGATAGAGTGGTATTTCATGGATTGTTTTCCAGATTTTTTGGACTTTTAGGTGGCTTTACCACCATGATCGGAAATGCAGCTGGTCCTGTAATGTCGGTTTACCTCCTATCCTCTAAACTTCCTAAAAAAGAATTTATAGGCACGGGAGCCTGGTTCTTTATGGTGATTAACTGGATCAAACTACCTATGCACATCTTTTTTTGGAAGACCATTACTATTCAAAGTCTAAGTCTGAATTTGATGATAATTCCTTTTATTGCCTTAGGTGCTTTTACTGGATTTAGGGTGGTCAATCTAATTCCTGAAAAGAGTTATAGGTTTTTTGTAATTGGTATAACATTTCTGATTGCCTTGCGGCTTCTTATTTAAATTTTTGTATTTTAAGTTCAAAATAAGTTATGAAAAAGTACCCTTTGCTATTAATCTTTTTGTTGGGCGGGATTTTGATTCTTACCGCTCAAGAAACTAAATGGAGATACTTATTTGATGGAGAATCCCTTAATGGTTGGGTTCAAAAAAATGGTAAAGCAAAGTATTCCGTGGAGGATGGACAGATTATAGGAACGGCAGTTGCCAATACCCCCAATTCATTTCTTTGTACGGAGGAATTATTTGGAGATTTTATTTTGGAATTAGATGCCATGATTGAAGATAATATGAATTCAGGGGTCCAATTCAGAAGCCTCTCTTTGTCAGATTATCAAAATGGAAGAGTCCATGGATATCAGTTGGAACTGGACCCAACTGACAGAGCTTGGACTGGAGGTATTTATGATGAAGGTCGTCGCGGTTGGTTATATATTCCCAATATAAATCCCCCTGCTAAAACAGCATTTAAAATGGGTGAATGGAACCATTTAAGAATTGAAGCTATTGGACCGCAAATTAGAACTTGGGTAAATGGAGTTCCCGTTGCACATCTCATTGATCAAAAAACAGCTGAGGGTTTTATTGCATTACAAGTCCACTCGATTTATGGCGAAATGAAAGAAGGAAGCAGAGTTAGGTGGAAGGATATCAAAATCCAAACTGATAATTTACAACCATTACCTTACGATGAAATTCCTGTTTGGAATCTGCTAGACAATCAATTAAGCGAGCAGGAAAATCACTTGGGTTTTCAACTACTTTTTAACGGTAAAGATCTTTCAGGATGGCGGAATGTGTATTCAGATGAAACTCCTGGTAAAAGCTGGAGTGTGATAGATGGCGCTATAGTTGTTTCTGCTTCTGATGGTAGTGAAACCGGAAATGATATAGTCACTGTTGAGAATTTTGATGCTTTTGAATTGGTTTTTGACTTCAAATTGACAGAAGGTGCCAACTCAGGTGTGAAGTATTTTGTCAATGAAGCTTATAATTCAGGTGGCAAATCTGGTATTGGATTAGAATATCAATTGCTCGATGACGAGCGACATCCCGACGCTAATCAAGGGGTGGTAGGCAATCGTACCCTAGCTAGTTTATACGACTTAATACCTGCGGAAAATAAAGTGGACAACCGTTATATGAAAAAAATTGGCGAATGGAATCAAGGAAGATTAGTAGTGAAAAAAGACAACTGGGTACAGCATTGGCTAAATGGATTTAAAGTACTAGAATACGAGAGAAAATCAGCCATATTCAAAGCCTTGGTGGCTAGAAGTAAGTATGCGGGATTTGAGGGATTTGGGATGAATGAAAAAGGGCCTATTTTATTACAGGATCACGGGGATACTGTATATTTTAAAAATATCAAGATTCGAAAATTATAAAATATGAGTGCCCTTTCGGGAAAAAATATACTTGTAACCGGAGGAACTGGGATATTGGGTCGTGAATTTGTTAGAGCTATTTCGGCTGCTCATGGTACCGCTATTGTCTTGGGAAGAAATCAAAGCAAGGCGACTGAACTTTTAGTGGAAATAAAAGAAGCAGGCGGTTTTGCATTTTTTCTCAAAGCAGATGTGGAGGATATAGATTCTTTAATCTTGGCAAGAAGGAACCTAGAAAAAGATGGTTTCATTTTGCATGGTCTGGTAAATGCAGCTGGTGGTAATGTTCCTGAAGGCATTGTACCTCCAGATAGAGATGTATTTGATATTGATTTGGAAGGAGTCCAAAAAGCAATGAACCTCAACACTATGGGAACCATCAACGCAGTTCAGGTTTTCGGCAAAATGCTAACAGGTCGGGAAGGAGGTTCTATCGTAAACATTTCTTCGGTCAGTGCGCAGCGGCCTTTAACTAGAGTATTAGGCTATGGAATGGGTAAAGCAGCATTGGATAATTATACCAAATGGATGGCAGTGGAAATAGCCAAACGGTATGGTGATCGAATTAGGATCAATGCTATTGCACCTGGGTTTTTTCTCTCCAAACAAAATGAAAAATTACTAATAGATGAGAAAGGAAATTGGACGAGCAGAGCTGAGTCTATTCTTCAACATACTCCATTTCAAAGATTTGGAAAGGCTAGTGAATTAACTGCTGCTTTAATTTGGCTTTTGAGCGATCAATCTTCCTTTGTTACAGGAATGAATATTGGTATTGATGGAGGATTCACCATTAACAGTGGAGTATAATTTAGAGCGATAATGGATCTTATAAAAACAATGAGATGGTTTGGACCTGAAGATGAGGTCAGTTTATCTAATATTGCACAGGCTGGATGTAAAGGAGTGGTGACCGCTTTGCACCATATTCCCAATGGGGAAATTTGGAGTACGGAAGCCATCCAAGAGAGAAGGCGTCAAATTGAAAAATGGGGAATGCATTGGCAAGTAGTTGAAAGCGTTCCAGTTCATGAGGATATAAAGACCCGTTCGGGAAGCTACCAGAATTATATTGATCATTATAAATCAACCTTGGTGAATTTAGCCCAAGAGGGTATTCGAGTAGTAACTTATAATTTTATGCCTGTTCTTGACTGGACGCGAACTGATTTGGATTTCCCATTGCCCAACGGAGCGACAGCTTTAAGATTTGAAATGGCTGCCTATATTGCTTTCGATCTTTTTATCTTAAAACGTGAAAATGCTGCTCAAGAATATTCTTCAGAAGATTTGAAACGGGCTGAAGTTTGGTATCAAAATTTGGATTCTGAAGCGGAAAAGAAACTCATAAAAACTATTTTAGCTGGACTACCGGGAAGTGAAGAACATTTTACTATTCATGATTTCAAATCGGCCATTAAGGGGTATGAAAAAATAAGTAAAGATCAGCTCAAAGAAAATTTATATCATTTTCTACGTGAAATAATCCCCATAGCTGAAGAGCATCGTATTTTTTTAGCAATTCATCCAGATGATCCGCCTTTTTCAATATTTGGATTACCTAGGATAATGGGTAGTGAAAAGGATTTGAAGGAATTATTTGATGCGGTTCCATCCCTAAATAATGGTTTGTGCTTTTGTACCGGTTCTTTTGGCGTCAGGCCTAATAATAATCTTCAAGATATGGTAGAAAAGTACTCCAAAAGAATATATTTTACTCATCTTAGGAGTACACTTCGCAATGAATGGGGCGATTTTTATGAAGCGGAGCATTTGGAAGGAGATGTGGATATGGTAGGTGTAATCAGAGCCTTACTTGCTGCTTGTGAATTTTATGATAGGCCTATTTATATGAGACCCGATCATGGACATAGAATGGCTGCTGATTTAGAGAAATCAGGTAATCCTGGGTATACCTATATAGGGAGATTAAGAGGATTATCTGAATTGTCCGGAATAATTCATACTTTGAAAGCTATCAGGACCGCCTAAAACTAAAGACGAATGAGTATTTTTAATGAAGATTTTTTGTTAGAAAATAATTTTGCGCAAAAGCTTTATTACGATTACGTCCAAGATCAGCCTATTATTGATTACCACTCTCATTTACCGCCGCAGGAAATTGCAGATGACATTCAATTTGAATCCATCACAGCGGTTTGGCTCAAAGGGGATCACTACAAATGGCGGTCCATGCGAGCCTTAGGGGTTGAGGAGCATTATATTACAGGAAAGGCTAGTGATTTGGAAAAATTTTCCAAATGGGCATGGACTTTACCCCAGACCCTTAGAAACCCTCTTTTTCATTGGAGTCAATTAGAATTGAAGAATATTTTTGGGGTTAAAGAATATTTGAATCCAAATAACGCACCGAGAATCTTTGATATTTGTAACGAACAGTTACAGACTCCTGAATTATCTACCCAGGCCATTTTAAGTAAATATCAAGTGGAGATTACTGGAACGACTGATGACCCATGTGATGATTTGTCGGCACATCGAAAGGTTAGTGCCAGTTCTAATTCACTTCAACTCCTTCCAACATTTAGACCAGATAATGCTTTGAATATTGAAGACGGTATTCACTTTACCTCTTACATAAAAAAATTAGAGGAAGTCAGTGAAATTAAAATCAGGGCCTTCGATGATTTGTTAGCAGCACTAGCTCAACGTATTGACTATTTTGCAGCTCATGGTTGTAAGTTTGCCGACCACGGTCTGACTCAACTTCCACCTATTGGTCAATGGACTATCCCTTTAGAAGAGGAATTCAAAAATTTTTTAATTAATCCTATTTCCTTTAGTCAACCAGCTATTTTCAAAGGGAAACTCTTGTTTGAGCTTTGCCAATTATATCATCAAAAAAATTGGATTCAACAGTTTCACTTAGGAGCTCAGCGTAATAATTCCACGACTCAGTTTTTTGCTTTGGGAAAAGATAGTGGATTTGATTCGATTGGAGATTGGCCTCAAGCCAATCGATTGGTTCAATTTTTAGATGGCCTGGAACAAATCCAATCTTTGAGCAAAACTATTCTATATAATTTAAATCCTAGCGATAATGCTGTTTTGGCTTCTATAGCTGGGAGTTTTAATAATACGGAAACTAAAGGAAAGATTCAATTTGGACCAGCCTGGTGGTTTTTAGATCAACTGGATGGGATGGAGCGTCAAATTAATGAGCTTTCTAATATTGGGCTATTGAGTACTTTTATTGGAATGACGACAGATAGTAGGAGTTTTTTGTCATTTGAGCGGCATGATTACTTCAGAAGATTATTATGTAATATACTCGGAAAGGACATGAAAAAGGGAAGAATTCCCAATGATATGGATTGGATAGGAGGTTTGGCCCGATCAATTGCTTACGAAAATATAAAGGAATTTATTACCACCTAACATAGTTTAAATTTTAATCATTATGAAAAAAATCCTATTATTAGTGACTGTTCTGTCCTTTATAGGGGGGACGAATGGTTGGGGTCAAAGAAGCAAAAAAGAACCCGCTCCCGCTGAGATTAAAGGTCCATTGGTAGAAAATATCAATGCTCTAAAATTAAGAAATATTGGGCCTGCCTTTTTATCTGGAAGGATAGCTGATATTGCTATTCATCCCCATGATTACAGTACTTGGTATGTGGCTACAGGTTCCAGTGGGGTTTGGAAAACCGAAAATGCTGGAACTACGTGGAAGCCTATTTTTGATCGAGAAAAAACTTACAGTACAGGTTGCATTACTATAGACCCCAATGAACCTTCAACTATTTGGTTGGGTACTGGGGAAAATGTGGGCGGGAGGCATGTAGCATATGGTGAGGGAGTCTATAAAAGTGAAGATGGAGGCAATACCTGGAAAAATGTTGGACTTCCGCATTCAGAGCATATTTCTAAAATTATTGTTCATCCCGATAATTCTAATGTGGTATGGGTTGCTGCTCAAGGTCCGCTATGGAATAAAGGTGGTGATAGAGGAATATTTAAAACAACAGACGGTGGAGCAACTTGGAATAAAACCCTAGGTGATGACGAATGGGTTGGAGCTACTGATTTGGTAATTCATCCTCAAAATCCAAATATTTTATATGCTGCTACCTGGCAAAGACATCGAACGGTTGCAGCATATATGGGTGGCGGACCTGGAACTGGATTATACAAATCCACTGATGGTGGATCAACTTGGTCTAAATTGACCAATGGATTACCAAAAAGTAATTTGGGAAAAATAGGATTGGCCATTTCCCCACAACAACCTGATGTTCTTTATGCTGCCATAGAATTGGATAGGACAACAGGTGGAGTGTTCCGTTCTTCAGATGCTGGTTCCTCATGGAAAAAAATGTCCAATACCGTCTCTGGAGGAACAGGACCTCATTATTATCAAGAATTGTACGCTAGTCCTCATCAGTTTGATAGGTTATATTTAATGGATGTAAGAATTCAAGTCAGTGAAGATGGCGGGAGAACATTCAACCAATTGAAAGAATCTGATAAGCACTCTGATAACCATGCTTTGGCTTTTAGACCTGACGATCCGAATTACCTTTTGGTAGGAACAGATGCTGGCATTTATGAAAGTCATGATTTAGCGGACAATTGGCGTTATATTAAAAATTTACCGCTTACTCAATTTTATAAAGTCGCAGTGAATAACGCCGAGCCTTTCTATCATGTTTTTGGAGGAACTCAAGACAATGGATCCGCAGGTGGACCTTCAGCAACAGACGAAAGACAAGGAATTCGAAATGCCCATTGGTACAAGACCTTGGGTGCAGATGGTCATCAATCAGCAACAGATCCGGAATATAATAATATCATATATGCTGAAACGCAGCAGGGAGGACTTCATAGAATTGATTTAGTAACTGGTGAGCAAGTATACATACAACCCCAACCTGCAAGTGATCAAGGAGAAGGGTTTGAGCGATTTAACTGGGATGCCCCTATTTTAGTTAGTCCACATAAACCCTCCAGAATTTATTTTGCCTCTCACAGGGTGTGGAAATCAGAAGATAGAGGAGATAGTTGGACACCAATTTCCGGTGATTTAACCAGAAATGAAGAAAGATTATCCTTGCCTATAATGGGAAGAACCCAAAGCTGGGATAATGCATGGGATGTTAATGCTATGTCCAACTACAATACCATAACTTCCTTGGCTGAATCCCCATTAAAAGCAGGTTTGATTTATGCTGGAACAGATGATGGGCACTTACAAATAACTCAAGATGGGGGATCCAGTTGGAAGAAAATTACTACTCAAGAAATGGGATTACCTGAGCGAGCGTTTATAAATGATGTAAAGGCAGATTTATTTGACGAGGGAACGGTTTACGTAGCTCTTGACAATCATAAAGAAGGAGATTTCACGCCTTATTTGATGAAAAGTACGGATAATGGAGTCACTTGGACATCAATAGTTAATAATCTTCCTGAAAATAAACTTGTTTGGAGAATAGTTCAAGACTTCGTCAAAAAGGACTTGCTTTTTGCAGCAGTAGAAGATGGCATTTATGTTTCATTAAACGCTGGAGATTATTGGCAAAAATTAGCTGGATCTCCTACTATTTCATTTAGAGATTTGACCATCCAAAAAAGAGAGAATGACTTGGTCGGTGCCTCATTCGGCAGAGGATTCTTCATTTTAGATGATTATAGCCCACTTAGGCATTTAAATGAAGAGCTGGTTGCCAAGCCAGGCGCACTTTTACCAATTAAAGATGCTAAGTGGTACGTTCCAAAAAGCGTAATTGGTAATACAGGCGCAGATTACTATTTTGCTGAAAATCCATCCTTTGGGGCTACTTTTACCTATCACCTGTCTAGCAGTCCAGCCCCTACTCTCAAGGAGGAAAGAATAAATAAGGAAAAAGAGCTAAATAGAGCAAATCAAAATATTCCCTTCCCCGGTTGGGACGCCTTGGATGCTGAAAAAATGGAAGAGGCTGCTTCAATTTGGCTGCTTATAGAAGACGAAGAGGGGAAGGTCATTAACAGAGTTGAAGGAACTTATAAGAAGGGATTGAATAGAGTAACTTGGGACCTTTCTGCAATCAATCCAGCTCCAATCAGTGCTTCAGGTAATACTGGGAATAGAAGATGGGGTAGAAGGGGAATGATGGTTACTCCTGGAAACTATCAGGTTTCTTTAGTAAAAGTTGAGAATGGGCAACATACGCTGTTAGACGGACCCCAATCATTTAAGGTAGTTCCTTTACGAAAAGGTACCTTAGAAGGTTCAAGTGAAGAGACAATCAGAGATTTTGGTCAAAAATTAGTGGAAGCTCAAGTAAGATGGGCTCAAATTAATAACGATTTGGGTAAGATTCGAAACCATTTGGCAGCTTATGAAACTGCTTTGGAGAGGGCACAAGGGAAAATGTCAGGTACTCATCTTAAATTGGTTGAAGCACAGAAAGCTTTTACTGCAATTGAGCAAGAAGTGAATGGCAGTCCAGCAAAGAATGAGATAGGAGAGCGTAATAATCCTGGAATCTCTAATCACCTAAGTGTAGCTTATAGAGGTCTTTCTACTACTTATGGCCCGACGGCTAATCATCAGCAAAGTCTTGTAATTGCAAATAATATCATGGTTAAACTGGAGGGAATGCTCCAACCTTTTTTAACTAGCATTTTACCTGATTTAGAAAAAGAGTTGGCACAAATTGGTGCACCAATGATTTTAAAGAACTAACAGAAGTTTAGTCATTAATATAAAAAAGGGAGCTACCAATTCTCTATGGGTAGCTCCCTTTTTTTGGTGCTTTGTTAATTTAGATTATTGAATTCCAAAATCATAAATAGTCGTAGAGCGGAATATTCTTCCCGGCCTAAGTTCGGTTGATGGAAATTCAGGATGGTTCGGTGAATCTGGATAATGTTGAGTTTCCAAACAAAGGCCACTTCTAAAGGGATAGGTTCCACCAGTTGTGGAAGGTAAAGTTCCATCTAGAAAATTTCCTGAATAAAATTGAATGCCTGGTTGATCAGTATAGACACTAACAGTTCTTCCAGAAGCCTCATGATACAAAGTACCTGCTAATGGTAAATCTCCGTTAGCATTTTCTGGTTTATTTAATACCCAACAATGATCGTACCCATTAGCAATGGTCAATTGTTCATTATCGTCTTCAATATCTCTTCCTATTTTTTTCGATTTTCTGAAATCAAAAGGTGTTTTTTCTACAGTGGCCATTTCTCCAGTTGGAATCAATCCCTCGTTAACTGGGAGGTATCGTTCAGCATTCAGATAGAGTTCGTGATCTAAAATATCCTTACTAAAGTCACCTGATAAATTGAAATAAGTATGCTGAGTAGGATTGATAATAGTTGGTTCATTAGTAGTAACCAGATAGGAAATTTCTAATTGATTGCGATTGTTTAGGAGATATACAACTCTAAATGTAACTTCTCCTGGGTAACCATCAGCTCCTTTCGGACTGATATATTCTAAGCGTACCCCTCTATTTTCTCCTTGCTGAGCTGCCACTCCATTCCACATCACTTTATCAAGACCTTGAAATCCACCATGAAGATGATTTTCTCCATCATTAACGCTTAATTGTCTTTCGATTCCATCCAGGGTAAATTTTCCTTTAGCAATTCTATTTCCATATCTTCCAACAATCCCTCCAAAATAAGGTGATCGATTTTCGTAATCCTTAATTTCGTTAAATCCAAGGACTATATTTTTAAAATCACCATTGCGATCAGGGGTATTAATTTCTCGAATGATCCCACCATAATCTAGTACAGCAATAGAAAAACCATTAATATTAGTCAATAAAAATTGATGTACCGGTGTGCTATCTGAAGTATATCCAACAATGTCCGTTTTAACCATACTCTGCGGGTATTTAGGAGTGAATGCATTATATGCATTTATATTTTTGGCGTCTTCTGCGCAGGAAGCTACCAAAAGACTAAGGAAGAATAAAAAAATAGTACGTGTTTTCATATTTATTCTATTATTTTGGACAAAAATAAAAACAAATCCTATCTAAGTATTTCAAACCGATACAATCCAGTATTAAAAATGAAAAAAGTTTTAGTCAAAGCTCCTGGAAGGATAAATATTATAGGTGAGCACACGGATTATAATGATGGTTTTGTTTTACCTGCAGCAATTGATAAGTATATTGAATTTGAAATCCAAACCGATTCTTCTATTCATTTTTCTACCATTACGGCAATAGATAAGGGAGAAAATTTAAAATTTTTAGTACAAGATGAAGGAAGTTTATTTGGGGGATGGGGAAATTATATTCAAGGAGTGGTTCAGGTATTGAATCAACTTAGGCCAGGACAAATAAAAAATTTTACCGGTTCATTTAAGGGCAATATTCCCCAAGGAAGCGGCTTAAGTTCTTCCGCTGCCTTAGAAATGAGTCTGGCTTTGGGCCTCAACTCTTTATTTAATTTACAACTCAATGATTTGGAGTTGATTAAAGCCGCCCAAATAGCTGAGCACAAGTATGTAGGAACTCAATGTGGTATCATGGATCAATTTGCGTCTATGATGGGGAGGGCCAACCATTCCATATTACTAGATTGTAAAACCTTAGATTATGATTATATCCCTATGCAAATGCATGATTGTCGGTGGCTGATCATCAACTCCAATGTTCACCATGAATTATCATCTACAGCTTATAATCAAAGACGGAATGAATGTCAAGAAGGGGTGGAAATCTTGCGTAAATACGAGGGTAATATAACGTCACTAAGGGATATAACACCTGCTATTTTGGACTTCAATAAACATTCCTTTCCTCCAATAATCTATAATAGGTGCCTTCATGTAGTGGAGGAAAATCTGAGAGTACTTCAAGTGGTAGAGGCTATGGAAAGGGGGAATGTCCAATCTATAGGGGAAAAAATTACTGCTTCACACATCAGTTTGAGGGATTTATATGAAGTGAGTTGCCCAGAGATTGATTTTTTAGTAGAAAAAGTTCTAAAGCTCGATGGGGTGCTTGGGGCTCGAATGATGGGTGGAGGTTTCGGAGGTTGTACGTTAAACTTATTACATCAAAGTTTTAATGAAGCTCAATTAGTTCCTTTATTAGAGACTTATAAAAATCAATTTGGAATTGCACCAGATATTTTACCCTTTAGAGTAGTAGATGGTGCTCATTTAATAGAATGAACATCCATACACCTCCCTATCCGGTAAAATAGGTCAAAATAAAAATAATGATTAGGACAATACCGACAGAAGCAGCAATATCCCAACCATTATAACTGTTTTTCGTTTTGTTTTTTTGTTCTATAGTCAAAGTTCCAAAGGTTAATCCCTGTAAACTCTTAACTGCTTGTGGTGGAGTTGCTAAGCTGATGGTAATTCCTATGGTTATACAGATGGTAAATAATAATATGCAAAAGTGTAAGAAATTTAAATCTGCCCAATAAAATAACCATCCTTCTAAGTAATCTTTATTAAGCTCTGCGATTAATCTGCTCATCCCCAAGACAAATCCTCCTATTAAAGTAGCCATAGCTCCATGGGCATTCATCCTTTTCCAAGAAATACCTAGCAGGAAAACAGCTGTTATAGGAGGTGCAATATAAGACTGAACACTTTGTAGATATTCATATAATACTCCGGAAATATTGGACATTACAGGAATCCATGCAATTCCTAATCCCACCACTATTAAGGTAGCTAATCTTCCTGTTTGAACTAATTTTTTCTCTGACGCTTCCGGCCTGAGCTTTTTATAAATATCTACGGTAAATAAGGTAGAGCAAGAATTAAAAACTGAGGCAAGAGAACTCATCAGAGCAGCTAATAGACCCGCAGCCACTAATCCTCTAATTCCTGGAGGTAGCAAATAAGCCATTAATACAGGAAGGGCTTGATCACTACTAGCCAATTCTATTTTTCCCGTAAGGGACAACGCGTAAGCAATTATACCTGGAATGAGAAATATAAAAATAGGTAGGATTTTAAGAAAAGCACCGAAAATGGCACCTCTTCTCCCTATGGTTACATTTTTAGCCGCTAGAGTTCTTTGAACGATATACTGATCTGTACACCAATACCATATTCCTACTATAGTCCCACCAAATAATAATCCAGTCCAGGGAAAATCAGGGTCATTAGAAGGACGCCACATATTAAAATGCTCACTACCTGAAATGGATCTTAACGCTCCCCAACCTCCTACTTCTCGAAGGCCCAAATAGGTAACTGCCAGCGCTCCAACAATTAAGATTACTGTCTGAAGGGCTTCTGTATAGATAACCGCTCGCATTCCTCCTAGAATAGTGTAAATTCCTGTTAAAACAACCGTGATAAATGCCCCAGTCCAAAAATCTATACCTAATAAAGATTCAATAACCACTCCACCTGCATAGACGGAAACGGAAACCTTAGTTAAAATATAACCCATTAGTGAAAAAATGGATAAAAACCATCGGGTTTTAGCATTAAATCTCCTTTCTAAGAACTCGGGCATGGTGAAGACGCCACTTCTAACATAAAAGGGTAGAAATACCCAACCTAGAAGTAGAACGATCCAAGCATGAAGTTCGAAATGAGCTAGGGGCATACCACTTTCTGCCCCAGTTCCAGCTAAGCCCACTACATGTTCGGATCCGATGTTGGAGGCAAAAATGGAAGCTCCAATCATAAACCATCCAACATTCCTTCCCGCTAAAAAGTAATCTTCTGTATTCTTTTGCTTCTGCAGAATTACAAAAATGGCGATGGCAAAAAGTACTATAAAGTATAGCCCAATTACCCACCAATCAGCTGCAGAAAGTAAGCCCATTATAAATATTGATTGATAATATTTTCAAAGAATTCTTGTCTACCACTTCTGGTGATAATGGTGGAATCCTGTGCAATCTTATACAAGTCAACCAAGCCTAGTTTTCCATCCTCAAATAACTTTCCATCACCTGAGTCAAAAGAAGCGTATCTATCTTTTCGCAAAGAAAGATAAGAAGAGCTTTGTAGGATTTTATCTGCAGTTATGAGGGCTCTGGCAAACGCATCAATTCCTCCTATATGAGCGTAAAATAAATCTTCTATATCTGTACTATTTCTCCTCAATTTTGCATCAAAATTGATTCCCCCTCCCTGAAAACCACCAGCCTCTTGTATGACTAACATGGCTTCTACTAATTCGAATAGGTTGATAGGAAACTGATCGGTATCCCATCCGTTTTGGTAATCGCCTCTATTAGCATCTATACTTCCAAGTTTGCCAGCATTAGCGGCAACTTGGAGTTCGTGCTGAAAGGTATGTTGTGCTAAAGTAGCGTGATTAACCTCAATATTTAATTTGAAGTCATCCAATAAATCATATTCTCTAAGGAAGCCTAGAACTGTTGCAGCATCAAAATCATATTGATGTTTGGTCGGTTCCATAGGCTTAGGTTCTATGAAAAATTGACCTTTAAATCCCTGGCTTCTTGCATAGTCTCTTGCCTTGTTGAGAAATACTCCCAAATGGTCAATTTCTCTTTTCATATTGGTATTGAGCAAGGTCATATAGCCTTCTCTTCCGCCCCAGAATACATAGTTTTCTCCACCCATAGCAATGGTGGTATCCATAGCTAATTTAACTTGAGCACCAGCTCTTGCAACAACAGAAAAATCGGGATTAGTAGCAGCACCATTCATGAATCGTGGATGGCCGAAAAGGTTAGAGGTACCCCAAAGGACTTTAACCCCAGATGCTTTCATTTTTTCCTGTCCATAATTGGAAATGGCTTCTAATCTTGTTTCAAATTCTGATAGAGTAGGGGCCTCATCAATTAAATCTACATCGTGAAAACAAAAGTAAGGAATTCCTAATTTAGTAATGAATTCAAAAGCAGCATCCATTTTGTCTTTAGCCCTTTGAATAGGGTCGCTTGAGGTCAACCAAGAATGTTTTTTGGTTGGTAATCCAAATGGATCACTTCCTCCATCACAGAAAGAATGCCAATAGGCAACGGCAAATCTTAAAATGTCTTCCATCCGCTTACCTCCAACCTTTTGATCCGGTTGATAATATTTGTAAGCCATTGGATTAGAGGAACCAGGACCTTCGTATTGAATTTGATCAATTCCTTTAAAATACTCTTTTTCTCCTAGTGTAATACTCATAGTTTTTAATCAATTTGAACTTGTTTTCTAAGTTGATTTTCCCAATTACTATATATATCCCTAACCTTTTCCCACGTATTATCTGGTTCGTATACTTTTACTTTTTCTAGGTAGGGTTGGTAGTATTCCATATTTTCGGTTATCCCTGCTCCCACAGCTGCTGCTCTTGCTGCTCCTTCTGCCCCCGTAGTATCATAGAATTCAATTTCACAGCCACTTAAAGTCGCTAATGTTTTTGAAAAAATAGTAGATTGAAACAAATTATCATTGCCCACTTTTAAGGATTTGAACCGACAGCCCATGTTAGTCAAACATTGAAGCCCGTATTGGAAGGTGAATGCTATTCCTTCTAATCCAGCTCTTAAAAGGTCTTCCGACCCGTGTCTGTTAAAATCAATTCCATTAATGTGCGCACCTACCGATTGATTTTGAAAAATCCGTTCCGCCCCATTTCCAAAAGGCAACGCAATTAATCCTTTCGCTCCAATTGGAGTTGATAGGGCTTTCTGTTCTAATTCCTCATAGGAGGAGTTGGGTGCCAATAATTTACGCAACCAAGCATATTGAATCCCAGTCCCATTAATACACATCAATAATCCAATACGCTGCTGTTCAGCAGAATAGTTCACATGGGCGAATGCATTTATCCGCTCTGTGGGGTCAAATATCAACTGGTCAGTAACGGCATATACTACTCCTGAAGTTCCTCCAGTTGCAGCAACATCACCATTTTCAAAGACACCCAACGATAAGGCATTATTGGGTTGGTCTCCTGCCCGATAAGTGATGGGTGTTCCCACTGGAATACCAGTGACATCCGCAGCTTCTGAACTTACCTTACATTGAAATCCTATGGTTGGTACTATCTCTGGAAAAAGAGAAGATTGAAAATCAAAGATGCGACTCGTTACTTTTGAGCGCTCCCTTTTTTCAAAATCCCAAAATACTCCTTCAGATAAACCCCCTATAGTAGTTTGAGGAATGCCAGAAAAACGATAGGCCAAATAATCGCCTGGAAGTAATACCTGGTCTATGGCTTCATACAGTTCAGGTTCATTTTCCTTCACCCATGCTAATTTAGAAGCTGTAAAATTTCCATAGCTGTTGAGAAGTGAAGCTCTTTCTGATTTTGTGAGCTGCTGACTAGCTTTACTTCCAATATCAGTCGCTCGGCTATCGCACCAAATTATTGAAGGTCTATTTACCTTTCCTTCTAGGTCTAAAGTGACCAACCCATGCATTTGATACGAAATACCAATTGCACCTATTTGATTGGATTTAATTTTTGATTTATTACAAGCTTGTTCAATAGCTTTAAGGGTGCACGACCACCAAAATTCAGGTGATTGTTCCGCCCAACTAGGTTGAGGAGCTTGAATTTCCATTTCTGTTTCCGGATACTTACTTGAAGCTACAGCAATTCCATCTTTAACGTTGATAATTGCAACCTTAATTGAAGAACTACCTAAGTCTATCCCAAGTGTATATTTCATTCAAGTTATTGTAATGATGACACGAATATACGCGTTAAGTCAAGCTAATCAATGAATAAATTACATTTTTTTAGGTGCTAAATAGGCCAATTAAAAGTTTTTTTATTTTTTGATAGCAAAATATTTTTTCGATATTTTGCAAAAGTCTTTATTAAATATTTCAAAAGAAAAATATGAAATTCTTACCTCATCCATGGTTATCCATAATTTTTTGTTTTGGTTTTTCAATTCTTTATAGCCAGTCTCATTCTGGATCACCCAATATCATTTATATTTTAGCAGACGATTTGGGCTACGGTGATTTGGGGGTTTATGGACAGCAAATAATTGAAACACCCCATATTGATGCTTTAGCAGAAGGTGGAATGAGGTTTACTCAACATTATGCTGGATCAGCAGTTTGCGCTCCTTCCAGAAGTGTACTGCTAACGGGTCAACATCCTGGGCACACTCCTATTAGAGGGAATGATGAATGGAAAGAAAGAGGAGATACCTGGAACTATATTAAAATGTTTGAAGACCCTACTCTGGAAGGTCAACGTCCTATGCCCGTGAGTACAGTAACTATTGCCCAAATCTTAAAAAAGCAAGGCTATAAGACTGGAATGGTTGGTAAATGGGGCTTAGGTGCACCCAATACCAGTAGTGTTCCTAACCAAATGGGTTTTGATTATTTTATCGGTTATAACTGTCAAAGGCAAGCTCATACCCTTACTCCCCTTCACCTTTGGGAAAATGATAAGCGCCTTTTGTTACAGAACGATACAGTAGCTCCCCATACCAGATTGGGTGTTGATCAAGATGTGACGGATTACAAAAGCTACTTACCTTATAGTCGGGGCCATTATGCTCCTTCAGAAATGCATTCCAAGGCTATGCAATTTTTGGAGGAAAACAAAAACGGGCCCTTTTTCTTGTATTACGCCTCTCCTTTACCACATTTGCCTTTGCAAGCTCCTGAGAAATGGATCAATTACTATCGTAAAAAAATTGGGCCTGAAGTACCTTATGCCGGTAATAAAGGATATTTTCCCTGTCAGTATCCTAGAGCTACATATGCTGCCATGATCTCCTATTTAGATGAGCAGGTAGGAGAATTAATGCAATTTTTAGTAGATAACGATATGATGGAAAATACGCTTATTATTTTTTCAAGTGATAATGGACCAACTTATGACACTGGTGGTGCAGATACTGAATTTTTTGAAAGTGGGGGCCAATTTGGTAGCAAAAGGGGAGAGGGAAAGGGTTTTCTGCGTGAAGGAGGTATAAGAGTCCCTATGATAGCTCATTGGGAAGGAAAAATTAAAGAGCAAAGTAATTCAGACCATATTTCAGCTTTTTGGGATGTTTTGCCAACTTTAGTCGAATTAGTGGGTGCGCCAGCTTTGGAGTCTACAGATGGCATTAGTTTTCTGCCGGTATTACTCAATCAAAAAAGAAAAATTAAAACACACGAATATTTATATTGGGAAATTCCTGAATACGGTGGTCAACAAGCGGTTCGATTAGATAATTGGAAAGCTTATCGACCCAAAATTAAGTCTGAATCCAATCTTGAAATGGAATTGTATAATCTAGAAATAGATCCTCGGGAAACCAATAATTTAGCTAATGACTATCCAGCAATTATTCAAAAGATGGAGCAGATTATGAAGAGGGCTCATACTCCTCCGATTTATAGTGCATTTGAAATGCCTGTTATAGAAACTATTAGAGATTAAGCCTTATGAACAACAAATATCCTTCCATTGCTTCTTTGCAAAAAGAAGCGTCACAAAAAGTACCTGGATTTGCCTTTGAATATTTGGAAGGTGGATGTAATGAAGAAGTGAATTTGAGGCGAAATACTGAAGATATAAGAGCTAAAATTTTAGAACCTCAATACATAGATGGACCTTTTTCAGTAAATACCGAAACTCATTTATTCGGACAAACTTATAGTGCACCATTTGGCATCGCTCCTATTGGTCTTCAAGGATTGATTTGGCCAGGAGCACCTGAAATTTTAGCAGCTGCGGCAGCTAAAGAAAATATTCCATTCATTTTAAGTACCGTTTCTACCGCCTCAATAGAAAAAATAGCAACCATCACAGAAGGTAAAAATTGGTTTCAATTGTATTACCCTTCAGAACAATCAGTAAGGGACGATATACTTAATAGAGCAGCAATAGCTGGTGTAAAGGTTTTAGTGCTTCTGAGCGATGTACCTAGTTTTGGAATCAGATATAAAGACATCAAAAATGGCCTTGCTCTTCCTCCTAAAATGAGCCTTAGAAATATCATGCAAATCATCCAACACCCGGATTGGGCTATTAGGACTTTGTTGCACGGTAAACCAGAGTTTGTAAATATGAATCCATACATGCCAAAAGGACTGAATTTAAGGCAATTAGGGTCTTTTATGAATCAAAATTTTTCTGGACGATTAACTAAAGAGAGATTATTAGAAATCAGATCCAAATGGAAAGGAAAACTCGTACTCAAAGGCGTAGCAAGTGAAAAAGATGCAGAAATAGCCAGAGAAGTAGGAATGGATGGAATTATAATTTCCAACCACGGCGGAAGACAATTAGATAATGGGGAATCTACTATTTGTACATTAAACAGATTAGCACATAAATACCAAACCCATTATACAGTAATGATGGATTCCGGAATAAGGACCGGTGCAGACGTTGCCGTATCCATGGCATCTGGTGCCCAATTTACGTTTATGGGTAGAACCTTTATGTATGGTGTTGGTGCCTTAGGTAATAAAGGAGGGTTATTTACCATTCAAATGCTTAAGAAACAATTACAACAAGTAATGGAACAAGTAGGAGCACCTTCGGTAAAAGAACTCCCTCAATTTTTACTTCGTTAAAATGCTTGACAATAAAGTTTCGACCATTTCCCCCATGACCAGGTATCCCTCTTTTGTGGGATGAACCTCATCCGTAGCATACTCTTTGGGAAGACCGTTTCTTTCATCTTTCATAGCGCTGTGATAATCAAGGTAATAATGACCCTTTGAATCAGCGTAATTTCTCAACATTTGATTTAACCTTATAATTTTTCCAGCTGGCTCTAAACCAGGTTTCCAAGGATAGTCATAAACTGGAAGTACTGAGCAGATTACTACCTTAATTCCATTGGCATGGGCAATCTCAGCCATAGAGAAAATATTATCTGCAATCATTTTGAGAGTAGAGGGTCCAGTATTACCCGCTATATCATTAGTTCCAGCCAAAATAACAACCGCCTCAGGGTTCAAATCCACCACATCTTGTCGAAATCTTATCAACATTTGAGGTGTTGTTTGACCGCTAATTCCTCTATTTACATAAGGTTTGCCTTTAAAAAAATCTGCATCGGCATAACCCCATCCTTCAGTAATAGAATTACCCATAAACACCACCCTTCCCGTTTCCTTGTCAGTAATTTGGGTATTGGCTTCGGCATATTTATTTAAGTTCGGCCAATCTTGACCAACAAGGGTATGACAAATTAACACTAGGGTACAGGAGAGCAATAAATGGGTAATTCTAACATTCATAATCTTTAATTTAATATATATCTCACAGAAACTGCTGCTAAACCAGTATTGAAACGATTGAGAGTTGAAATTCCGTAAATATTTTCAAAGGAATCCCAAAGGTAAATGGTCGGTGACCAATCTAAACTAATATTTACGGGTACATCCTC